>JBJOMZ010000090.1:0-10755 GCA_046052105.1 Verrucomicrobiota bacterium
CAGATAGGTGTAGCCGAGGTTGGACTTTTTATAGAAAGCGAAACCCGTTTCATTGGATGCGTTATCCTGCCACGATAGTTCCGCATTCCAGTTTGTTCCGTTCTCCGCTCCGATCAAGGCATTCAAGTTGCTCGGTGGGTTCGGTGCTTGGGCAAACGCGGCGAATGGGAGCAGTGTCCAAACCAAAGCGGCGATCGTTCGGAATTTGATGGTAAACATGGTGATGAAACGACTTATATAAAAGACAATAGATGCAGGATTTGCCAAGATCATTCGAACATCGTTTTTTTGATGGGATCTTGCTCGGTTTGTCATGCAAGCGTACGCGACATGAAAAAAAATCCTCTTGCGATGCCGTAAGTTTTTCGTTTTCCTCAGCTCGTTATCAACATCGGGCTGTAGCGCAGTCTGGTAGCGCGCTTCGTTCGGGACGAAGAGGCCGTGGGTTCGAATCCCGCCAGCCCGACCATCATCCGTCATCGCGACAACGTCTCCTTTGATTGATGATTGTTGATCTCTGATTCCATGGAGATAAGGCGCAATTCTTCCATTTTCTCATCGTCAATCTTCGGGAAACCTGCTGAAATTCTCTTGAACGGTAAATCCTATTTTCTCTGCATGTTTGAATGAATCCTCGAACCTACAACACGCGCGATTTCCTCGACGCTTGGTTTGCCAAGCGTCGGTATCAGAATGCCCACGAAGATCTGAAAGGATATCACGCTGCCGTTTATCATGCGTTCTCCCAAGCCTTTGGCATCGATCTGGAATCTTCTCCGACGAAGAATGATCCGTCCTTCGAGAAGCGAGATTTGCATGCGAGCTTTATGATCACGGCGCTCAGCTTGGAAAATCTCAAGTCACCATTCGCCGGAGTTATGGCTGGTTCACGATCGTTTGTTGAAATCTATCAGAAATACCGCGAGACCATGCATGAGAAATTGTATGATCTTCAGTTGGTTTATCTGTCGATATTGGATGAATTCATCCAGCATATATGGACAGACCAGTGTTCTGGTGAGGTGAGCTCTGAGCAACTCATCGAGTGCGGCCACCCGGGATGGAAAGCTCCCGATCCTATCGATTATTGGTAAACTGCTGTTGCAAGCATGGTTCGTAAAGCGCGTAAAAAGCCCCCGGGGGTGAGCAGTTGGGCGGCGGTTGGCTCATGTATCGGAGATTAACTCAAGATGGCACGCATTCTGCTACCCGGGACTGGAGCAATGATGCCAATCACAGTCATGAACCGCAGCATGCCAGAAATCCGTCAAGTACAAGCATTTGTAGCGATCGTGGAAACCGGAAGTTTCACCATGGCCGCCAAGCGGCTGAATTTGACGCAATCCGCGATCAGTCATTCGCTGCGGGCCTTGGAGGAATCGCTTAAGGCCCGATTGCTCGATCGTCGCGGGAAAAGTCATGCTCTTACCGCATCGGGTGAAATATTCCTATCGCATTGCCGCAATGCCTTGGCTGAGTTCGATCACGCAATGTTGAGCATTCATTCGTTGCAGCAGCGCGCTGTCTGATCGCGCAACGTGAGGAAGTTCCCGCGTCATGGTCGGGGTGGCGCTCCGAGAAGAGCCGGAAAAATCTGAAAAAAGTCGTTTTTCCGATCTTGTCATTTGAAACATCCTGATTATCTTCACGCCGCGACCTTGTCGGTCACATCAATTCTCATGAATGCTTCGACCTGTTCTGCTTGCGCGATTTGGAATTCCTCGATTGGGAAAAAATTGCTGGTGGCCCTCACGGGTCTCGTCCTAGTGTTGTTTCTGGCTGGGCACCTGGCGGGAAATCTCTTGGTTTTTGTGGGGGAGAAAGCATTCAACGAATATGCGGAAATGCTCCATACCATGCTTCACGGGGCAGGGGTGTGGATTGCCCGCTCCGTGTTGTTGACCTGCCTCGTAGTCCATGTGGTGGCGACCATTTCTCTCACACGTGCCAATCGCGCGGCTTCTCCGAAGTATGTGCACCCGCAGACCATCCAAGCCAGTAAGTCATCGCGGATCATGATCTGGAGCGGTCTGACCATTCTCGCTTTCGTGATTTTCCACATTCTCCACTTCACCGTGCGCGTCAATTCGGATTTGGCTCAGCTTGGCAAAGACAATCCTCACCGGATGGTCATTGAGGGTTTCTCTCATGGTCTCGTCGTACTGTTCTACGTCATCGCCATGTCATTGCTGTGCTCGCACCTTTCCCATGGGGTGGCGTCGATGTTTCAAACACTGGGCCTGCGATCGAAGAAGTCTGCACCACTGATTGAAAAGCTCAGCAAGGCATACGCCTTTGTGATCTGGGCGGGATTCATTTCCATCCCCCTCGCCATCTTCGTTTTTAAGTTCGGTAAATAATCATTTCCAACCCACTCGCACCATGTCATTTGTTCTCGATAGCAAAATCCCATCCGGACCGCTGAACCAAAAATGGTCCAAGCACAAGATGGACTCGAAGTTGATCAACCCGGCGAACAAACGCAAATACACGGTGTTGGTTGTGGGTTCGGGCCTGGCAGGTGGCGCGGCTGCCGCTACGCTCTCGGAGCTGGGCTACAAGGTAAAATGCTTCTGCTATCAGGATAGCCCTCGTCGCGCTCACTCGATCGCCGCACAAGGGGGCATCAACGCGGCGAAAAACTACCAGAATGACGGTGACTCTGTGCGTCGTCTTTTCTACGATACCATCAAGGGCGGCGACTTCCGTTCACGCGAGGCCAACGTTCACCGTCTCGCGGAGGTATCCACCAACATCATCGATCAATGCGTCGCTCAAGGTGTGCCTTTCGCTCGTGAATACGGTGGACTACTTGACAACCGATCCTTCGGTGGCGCTCAGGTTTCCCGCACGTTTTATGCACGTGGCCAGACGGGGCAGCAGTTGCTCATTGGTTGCTATCAGGCGCTGGAAAAAGAAGTTCACAAAGGCGGGGTGCAGATGTTCCCGCGCACGGAGATGCTCGACCTCGTGCTCGTGGATGGTCAGGCCAAAGGCATCGTGGTGCGTGATTTGGTCACAGGAAAAATCTCTTCCCATGCCGGCGATGCCGTGATTTTGGCGACGGGTGGCTACGGCAATGTCTTCTTCCTGTCCACCAATGCGATGGGATGCAATGTCACTGCCGCATGGCGTGCGGCACGTCGCGGTGCGCTGTTCGCAAATCCTTGCTACACCCAGATTCACCCGACCTGCATTCCGGTATCCGGTGATTACCAATCGAAGCTCACACTGATGTCCGAGTCGCTTCGCAACGACGGCCGCATTTGGGTGCCGAAGTCGAAAGAAGTAGCTGAAAAACTGCGCAAAAAACAAATTCATCCTGACTCGGTGGCAGAAGAGGATCGCGACTACATCTTGGAGCGCAAGTATCCTTCTTTCGGCAACTTGGCCCCACGCGACATTTCCTCTCGTGCCGCTAAAGAAGCCTGTGATGAAGGTCGTGGCGTCGCTTCCACGGGCTTGGGCGTCTATCTGGATTTCCGCGATGCCACTCAGCGCTTGGGCGAGTCTGTGATCCGCGCTCGCTATGGCAACTTGTTCCAGATGTATGAGAAAATCGCCGGCGAGGATCCTTACAAAAACCCGATGATGATCTATCCCGCCGTTCACTATACCATGGGCGGACTCTGGGTGGATTACAACCTGATGTCGAACATCCCCGGCCTTCACGTGTTGGGTGAGGCGAATTTCTCCGATCACGGCGCAAACCGTCTCGGTGCATCCGCGCTGATGCAAGGTTTGGCCGATGGCTATTTCGTGATTCCCACCACCATCGCCAATTACCTCGCCACGCAATCACCGGGCAAAGTCAATGCGAATGATGAAGCCTTCCGCCAAGCCGAGGCCGAGACCAACGAGCGGGTGAACAAACTCATCAGCATCAACGGCAAACGCACGGTTGATTCCTTCCACCGCGAGCTCGGTCTGCTGATGTGGGACAACTGTGGCATGGCTCGCAACCGAGCTGGGCTGGAACACAACATCAAACGCATTCCTGAAATTCGCGAGGAGTTCTGGAGCAATGTGCGCATTCCCGGCAGTGGCAACATCGCCAACATGGAGTTGGAGAAGGCTGGTCGCGTGGCTGATTTTCTCGAATTCGCTGAGACGATGTGCTACGATGCCTTGGCTCGTGAGGAATCTTGTGGCGGCCATTTCCGTGAAGAGCATCAAACTCAACCGGGTGATCCGGACGTTGACAGCGGTCTCGTCGCTCCCGGTGAAGCCAAGCGGGACGACGTCAACTACTCGCACGTGGCCGCATGGCAATACGTCGACGGCAAGGCTCCGATTCTTCACAAGGAACCTCTGAATTTCGAAGAAGTGCATCCCTCGGTCCGTTCTTACAAATAATCTAACACCATTCTCCCATGCTCAATCTCACACTCAAAGTCTGGCGTCAGAAAACTCCCCAAGACCAGGGGAGCATCGAAACCTATGATGCGAAAAACATTCCCGAAGAGGCTTCTTTCCTGGAGATGTTGGATATCGTCAATGGACGAATCATCGAGTCCGGTGGCGAGCCCATTCACTTCGATCACGACTGCCGCGAGGGCATTTGTGGATCATGTTCGCTGACGATCAATGGCGTTCCTCATAGCAAGGAAAAAGGCATCACCTCGTGCCAAGTGCACATGCGTAAATTCACCGACGGTGATACCATCTGGATTGAACCATTCCGTGCCCGTGCGTTTCCTGTGATTCGCGATTTGATTGTGGACCGCTCCGCCATGGATCGCATCATCGCTGCCGGCGGCTATATCAGTGTTCGCACCGGTTCTGCGGTTGATGCGAATTCTTTGCCGATTCCCAAACCTGATGCCGATGCCGCCTTCGATGCTGCGGCCTGCATCGGTTGCGGTGCTTGCATCGCCGCGTGTAAGAATTCCTCGGCCATGTTGTTCACGGCAGCAAAGGTTTCCCATCTCGGCCACTTGCCCCAAGGTCAGCCTGAGCGCGACAAACGCGTGCTTGCTATGGTGCGTCAGATGGACGCCGAAGGTTTTGGCAATTGCACCAATCAATACGAGTGTGAAGCTGCTTGTCCCAAAGAGATCAGCGTGGATCACATTGCCCGCATGAATCGCGATTACACTGCCGCATTGGTCAAGGAACAACTGGTAGGGTGATGCTTGTTTGACACGAGCTTTGTTCTTTTTTGTTCTGGGAATGGTTTCCATGAACGCGTGTGCAATCAAGTGATTTGCGGTTCGTGAGTTGATGACAGACATTTTGAGCTTCATTTGTCTGCTGATCCGCCAAATGCTTTGCATTCTTTTTCTCCTCTTATATCATAGAGGCGGCATGAGAAAGTGCGGGATACTCAACTTGTTGGCATTCGCAGTCTATGCGTTGCTTGCCGCTCCGGTTGGGGGGCAAATAACCTATGTTGACGCGTCAGCAGCTAACATGTCTCGTCTCGACGGCGCTGCTTTTACGCCCTCTACCACCGCTCAAGTCTACACCGATAGCAATTGGTCGCTTCGGACCGCCGCGAGCTTGGCGAGCCATAATACCATCTATGAGGCGGGCGGTGGGGAGATTGTGCCCACATTGCGCCAGACAGTCAGCGGTTTGACTCCAGGTCTTTATGATGTTTACGCGTATTACTGGGTTGCCACGAATGTCAATTGGCAGTTTTCCAGCAGTCTGGGAGCCATTCAGTTCCCCGTGATCCGAGGGACGCATCTGAGCATGGGCACTCCCGTCACTTTTACCCCGACGTCGACGGACCTATCCTACGTGCCAGCCGCCCATCTTACCAATGGCACTTTTGCCAGCGGATCCGCCCCCACGCAAGCTACAGGTGGAACGGATCGAACCCTGATACGGCAGTATCTCGGTAAACACTGGGTCGGGACATCGGGCGAACTTGTCGTCCATGTCCGCAACGGTCCTTTGATTCCCTCCTCCGAAGCCAATAGCCGCACTTGGTATGATGGTCTCGGCTATGTGGCATCGACCGGATCGACATCTCTGATCGGATCGTCATGGGCTGTCGGGCTAGGGACTCCGACGATTTCTGCTCCCACGATCAATAGCCTGATCTGGGGCAATAATACGGTGAATAATGCGGATAATTCAGCGGTTCACGTCAGTCTGGACAGTGACTCAACCACTGTGCAGCAAGAACCGTTGTCTCTGGCCAACGGCCAGAGCGTCAAACTGAGTGGAAAGGTTCAATTCCAAACCTCGATCATCGATACCACGGCGGTAAGTCAATTCCGCTGGGGGCTCTTTCATCACAATGGCTCTAACAATTCCGCAGGGTGGACAGGTTACTGGGCGGGGAATGGCACTGCAGGAAATGCCGCTACGATGTTCCGAGTGAACAGCAGCAGCACGCTCTACGTTTCAGGGGTGACTACCGGCGGTTCCTATCTGCCCATCGTTAGCAACAATGCCCCTACAGTCAATATTACAGCGGGAGTCCATGACTTCAGCATTGTCATCACTCGCGAAGGCAATGGGGTCAAAATCAGTGCTGTGATGACCCGTGAATCGGATGGTGCCATCCTCACTGATATGACCGCATCGGATCCTACGGGATACACCAGTTTCACTCGCATTGGATTGCTTTCTGGCAACTCACTGGATGTCGATCAAATTAACCTCTATCAGTTGTCCCTAGAGTATCCCTTCACGCCTCCCGCTCCGCCCCTTCCCGGTGAAATCGCGGAGGTGGCACCGAATGGCACATGGACCTGGTTCAACGACGAGCGGGCTATATGGCATCAGGGGAAATTGTTTACCGGTTACGTGCGAAGCGATGGCAACCCCGGCGTCACGCGATACGATCCCAGCACCGGTATTGCCCATCATGTGAATTTCGGCACGGCGTCCTCTGTCCAGGTGGATGATCATAACAACCCGTCCTTCACCGTTCTGCCGGATGGCAGGATTCTCGCGGTCTATTCCAAGCATGGCAGCGCCAGTGCCTTCTATAGCCGCATTTCTACCAACAACTCGCCAACTTCGCTTGCTTATTGGAGTGCGGAATCGATCAAGGTTACCCCGGCCGGCAATACCTATGCCAATACCTATGCGCTAGCCGGCAATGGTCTCGGTGAGAACGGCACGATTTACAATTTCTCTCGCTGCATCAACTACAATCCATGCGTTACCCTATCCAATGATAACGGTGTCACCTGGGGGAATGTGACCCAAGTCATCAACGTCGGAACGGGAGGCACTCGACCCTATCCGCGTTACGTTTCGAACAAGAATAACCGCATCGATTTGATCTATACCGACGGCCATCCCCGCAATGAGAACAACTCGGTTTATCACATGTATTATCAGTCGCAGAATTTCCGCAAGACGGACGGAAGTCTCCTGAAGTCGCTGGCCAATCTCCCCATCCAGCATGGCATCGTGAGTGATCCAAATAACGGCGAGAAGGGCAGCGTCATTTATCAATATGACCCGACATGGGGGAGAGGGTGGACCTGGGACATCCACTATGGCGTGAATGGTCATCCTGTATGTCTCTTTCAGACCCAGCGCGATGATGTGACAGGAACGGGCTGGAATCACGACCGCATTTATTATCATTACGCCCGTTGGACCGGCTCGGCATGGCAGAAAACATTCATCGCCCAGGGCGGACGTGGCATTTACGCTGCGGAGGATGACTATGGCGGAGGTATGGCCATGGATCCTGAGGATCCCCGCATCATCTATATTTCATCGAATGCCGCCAATCCATTCGCTCTATCGGATATCAACAACGTGCCACTCGGTACGAACGAGCGTTATGAGATATGGCGCGGTGTCACCCTTGATGGCGGACTGACTTTCACATGGTCGCAAGTCACCAAGAATTCGTCACAGGATAATTTACGCCCCATCGTTCCGGAAAATCACGGCTTATCGAAACATTTGCTCTGGTTTCAGGGAGCTTACACCAGTTACATCAACTACAACACGAAGGTGATGGGGATTTTCGATCTGCCCAAGGTTTCATTGGCACAGTGGCAGCAGGAAAACTCCCTCACTACGATTGCCAGCGATGATGCGGACCAAGACGGCCTCGCTGATATTGTGGAATACGCGCTGGGCGGTGATCCGAATGACTCATCAGATCGACCTGCACCCACTTTGTCCGATGGAGCCTTCCGATTCAAACATCTGCCCTTGCGCGGCGATGTCGAATGGATTGTGGAAACTAGTGACAATCTGAGCAACTGGACCGCTGTGGCCACTTTTCGTGGCAATGATCTGGGCAACACGGTCGCACCGGGAATCGTCGTCACACACGCAGACGGTGATGTAACCAGTGTCGCGCTGAGCCCGATGCCTCCCGGTAACGCGACAAATGGCTTTGTGCGTCTGAAAGTCCGCGATGCGCCCTTGCCGCGCTGATATCCAGCCGCGGCGAAGCTCGATGCGGGACATCAGGAGCATGTTTCATATCAATTTACTATCCTTCGGGAAATACGATTGGTTAGGAAAACACGATGGGCAGGAAAGAGTGACAAAAAATCTATGGCACATGGATGATGCCGGTTCCTTATTGGTGGATTGAATCACTCGCTGGCGTCGGGATAAGAGCCTAACAGCTTGACCAGAGAGCAGTGGTTGCGCAGTTCCTTGAGCGCCTCCGCGACTTTCGCGTCTTCGCAGTGACCGCCGAGATCGACATAGAAGATGTATTCCCAATCTTTTTGCTTCGATGGACGCGATTCGATTTTCGACATGTTGATCTCGAACTGGTCGAACGATTTGAGAGCGCTCACCAGCGCTCCCGGCTTGTCCTGGATGGAAAAGAGAATCGAGGTCCGGTCATTGCCGGTGGGAGGGCAGGTTTTTTCGCCGATCACCAGGAAACGGGTTGTGTTGGTCGCCCGATCCTGGATCGACTGATCGAGGATTGTGAGACCGTTCAGTTCCGCGGCCAGCGCACCGCCTAGAGCAGCGGCGCCTTGGTCAGCGTATTCCTTCGCCAGTTTGGCCGCCTTCGTGGTGGATGAAACTTCCACCATGTCGGCTTCGGGGAAATTTTTCAGAATCCAGTTGCGGCATTGGCCGAATACCTGGGGATGGGAATAAAGTGTTTTGATTTTTTCCCTCGGAATGGCCGCCATCAGGTTGTTTTCAATGCGCAACAGGATCTGCGCACAGATGTGAAGAGGGGAGTCCACAAACAGGTCGAGAGTGTGCGATACGGCACCCTCCGTGGAGTTCTCGATCGGCACCACGCCGTAGTCGGCACGGCGGCGTGCCACTTGATCGAATACATCAGAAAAGTTTGGCTGGGCCGCATATTCGACCGAGTGTCCGAATTTTTTGATCGCGGCCTGATGGGTCCAGGTGCCTTCGGGGCCGAGGTAGGCGATTTTTAGATCATCTTCTAGAGCCAGTGCTGCCGACATGATTTCTCGATAGATTGCGCGGATCGACTTTTCTGGCAGTCGACCATGGTTTTTTTCGAGTAATTTTTTCAGGAGTGAATCCTCCCGCTCAGGTGCGTAGATTTGCAGTCCTTGTTCTTTCTTGATGACGCCGACTTGATGCACGAGGTCTGCCCTGGCGGAAAGCAGATCAATCATCCGTGAGTCCACTTCATCGATTTGTTTTCTGATATCTTCTAAGCTCACAAAAAATAGAGGGGTTAGGGTTCTTCGTGTGTTGCGGATTCTTGCGTGTTCACTACGGCAGCCAAGGGCAATTGTTCGCTGAGCTCCGCGGACTCGGTGGCAGGCTCAGGAAGTTTGACTTTGCGCAGTTCAGCTGCGTTGGGCAGGTCGTCGATACTGCGGATCCCGAAATGCTCGTAAAAAAGCTCTGTGGTTTCGTAAAGAAGAGGACGTCCGGGCAGGTCGGCACGCCCTCCGATTCGGACCAAGTCACGGTCGAGAAGTTTTTGCAGCATACCATCGCAGGAAACGCCCCGCACAGCTTCGATCGCGGCTTTGGTGATTGGTTGGCGGTAGGCGACGATCGCCAGCGTTTCCATGGCGGGACCGCTAAGGCGCTCGGGCTTGCGACCAGGGAAAAGTTGGCGGACAAAATCTCCGTATTGTGCTGCAGTGTAGAACTTCCAGCCTTTGCCGCGTTCCACGAGCGAAAAAGAGCGACCGCTTTGCTGGTAGGCCGCGTTGAGCTGTTCGATCGCGACAAGTACATCTGCGCTGGCGATGCTGGCGAGCGGTGTCAGCCACTCGGGTAGTGGGGCTGGTTCGTCGCCATCGTCGCTTTCGCGCTGGTGCACATCCTCGGCTTCCGCCACGCGTGCACGAATCAGACGCGCCAACTCATCAGCGGATAGCGGTTCGCTGGAGGCGATCAACAGGGATTCGACGATCAAAGGTAGTTCCATAGTCCGGGGCCACACTAGAAAGCTTCGGGCTGGGGTGCAAGCCTGCAAAACATTTCCTATGGCAGATGGCGCGGGAGGATTTTTCATCAAATGAGATTTTTCCCTTGCAGGATTGTGTTTAGACCGCTAATGAAGACCGCCCGCTCGCTTTCAGGCGATGATTTGGCTCTCCCTCACACCCTAATTTCTGATCTTATGGCTGCCAAAAAAGCTGCAAAAAAACCATCTCCCAAGGTGGCAACCAAAACCATTGCAAAAAAAGCTCCCGCAAAACCTGCGGTGAAAAAAACGGTAGCGAAACCAGCACCGAAAAAAGCTTCTGCAAAACCCGTGGTGAAAAAAACGGTAGCGAAACCAGCACCGAAAAAAGCTTCTGCAAAACCCGTGGTGAAAAAAACGGTAGCGAAACCAGCACCGAAAAAAGCTTCTGC
>JBJOMZ010000091.1:0-10662 GCA_046052105.1 Verrucomicrobiota bacterium
TCAACAACAGTATTTTCTGGTCGAATCAAGCTGCCGGTTCCACTTCAGGTCCCAGCGCCTCGGTGGGTACGGAGTTCAACAGCACGCCCACTACCCGCTTCCGCCATTGCATCGTCGCCAACTCAGGTGGTAGCGCTTCATGGAACCCGATGTCTGGTGTGAACGATGGCGGTAACCTCGCTGCGGATCCGGTTTTTCTCCTTCCACTTGCCCCGGCCGCTGCTCCAAGTTCTTCCGGCGACTTCCAGCTCGGCTGCGGCTCCGCCGCTCTCGACACGGGTGATAACCTGCAAACCAGCACCACTGCCGACCTCGCCGGCGTACCACGTATGATCAACGGCACCGTAGATATGGGTGTCTACGAAGGCCAGAACGACCAGTTTGATCTGGACGGCGATGGTCTGTCCGATGCCCTCGAGCTCTCAGCGACCAACCCTCCATCCCGCACGGCGCTGGACCCCAATGGCGACCCTGACGGTGACGGTCAGTCCAATCTGTTAGAGTTCGCTCTCGGTCGGAATCCCTTGGTCTTGAACAATGACAATGCTTCGCAAGTGTCGATCATTGAGGATATTGGAAATCGCTATCTTTCCATCCGCTACCGCCGCAACCGCTGGGCGATGCAGTATCTCGACATCAGAGTCGAGCGCAGCCTCGATCTCGGAGCGGCGGACTCATGGAACTCCGGCGAAACTACCACTGCCGAAGTGACGCCTCTCGGTGACGCGGTAGATGAAATCACCGAGCGCTCCCTGTCTCCTATCAATTCTCATGCTGCGGAATTCCTTCGGTTGCGCGTTCAAACCACTACTCCGTGACAATCGGGCGAGTGCCGAACCGGATTTTGCCCAAAGTTGCCATCGCGGAATCAATCGCCGCCCGCAGGTGTTCGCCGATCACGGCATTGACCTGCCAAAGTTCGTTGTCCAGTGGGGACGGGCGGATGCGCAGCGCCACGGGCTGTCCGATGGTGGCTTCTTCCTCCCTAGGCCACTGGCTTTCGCTCGGGTAGCGGCACCGTCCGCTTAAGCCGGGAAGCTTGCCGGCGCGGAGGGTGGTAATGGCTAGTGTCTGCAGTTGGCAGTTGACGCTGTCGAGGCGATCCAGGGTTTGGCGGAACGGCTCAACGGCAGGGCCTGTCTTTATGGCGGCGGCGAAGTTAGGATTTTACGATCACCTTGCGGAATTCCTCGCATGCGCCGACATGGCGTTTGCTTTCGCTTTGGACCTCGGGAAGGCAAGTAAGAAGGGCTTCCGTGATCTCCAAGGTGGTCCGGATTCCCTGAGGGTCCGTAAGGATCGCTTGTGACGATTTTAATGGCAAGCCACGCATCACGAAGTAGCTTGATCAGATATTTCACTGTCTGGGAATACTTGGGAAAGTGCTTCCTTATCAAGGGAGAACCACCGCCATTTGGGCACTGGGACAGGTTCTGCACACGTCAGTTCACACAAGTTGACGCGTCTGCCAGGGTCTATGGCGCGCAAACGAAAACGTCGCAACTCAACCGTGGAAATCGGCACCGGACTTGCCTCCGTCTGCATCTACACCATCAATTGCACGAATGGATACAAACAGTTCACCATGGTGTGGCAGGAGAGAGGGAGACGGTGCGCGCGCTGCTTCGCATCGATGGAAGAAAGAAGAATGATTGCCAGTCGTGTCATCCACGCGAAACGCCTTTTCTATCGCGCGCTATGGTTAGGGGAATGCTCCTCGATCTTTTGTTGCAGGGTGGAACGCAGTCGATTGTAGTATTGGGGAAACGTTTCGGCGGGTTGCGCTGGCATGGTGAATTGGTCGACTCGTGGTGGGTTGGCGCTGCGATCCTCAAAGTGCAGGTTGATCGTTTCGTTGGATCCCTCCGCGCCGATTTCGCCACTGGCCCAGGCGCGCACCCCCGGTTTGATTTCCTCGGCAGCGATTTGCATGAGACACGACGCCCGATTCCGTTGGTCGCGAATCGAGCCAATCCATTCGAGCGCTTCATCGATGTTATCCTTCGCGAGCGTGCGGGCGATGCGAAGGCGCAGATCGGAGTAGGAATTTACGAGAGTGATTTCCTGGACTTGATCGGATTGGACTGATGAAGCATTGATCGCCTTGGCGATGGCATTGACGTCGTTCCAGTAAGATTTACCTGCCGATGGATCCAGAGAATCTAACAACGCGGCGAAGGTGGCTGCCTGACGGTGTGTAGGTGGCATGTTCCCGGTGGAGGAAGCGCGTTCCACCCGCGTGCCGGGTAAGGCAGCTATTTCGATTTGAGCGAGCTTTTGGAATGCGGCACTCGTGTGTTGGTCTGGATCAGGGCCAAGGTCGGATGCTTTTGTGAGAATGTCCCAAAGTTGATCGGTTGTGAAGGACTGGGAGAGTTGGTGGAAAAAATTTCCGTTGCTGCTGAATTCCATGAGTAGTCCAGAGAAGTAGCGCCTGTTTAGTCCAAGATCGTCATTGTTCAATACGGGGCGTATCAGAATTTCAGGTGAATTTGCGGCGATGAGGCGAAAGAAGTCGCTCTGATGAAAATCCTGAGCGAAAACTGGATCAGGGGAGCAGTGTTTTTCACCCGATGAGTCAGCAGCCGCCCATGCTTTCCAAGTGGGATGGGCAGAGTCGCCCAACAGTGATGGAATGAGGTCGACCGGGGCTGACTTCAGCCAGTTCTGAAATGCGGTAGGATTAGTTTCCGCGATGAGCGAAAAAAGATTGCATGAGGTGGTGCTGGTTGCCGAATCAGGGGCGGCGAAGGGGTTGTTGTTAGAGTCCAGTGGATCACGCCGGTAAAGTCCTCCCTCGCTGAGATAGCTCGTGATGCAGGCCTGACCGTCCACTTTGGCCCATTGGCGGGTGAGGTGGGGGGCGATGAGAGCTCGCAAAACAGCGCTTGTGCCGGGCTCTTTTCGCAAATCAGAGATGAGTTTCACGATTTCCTCATGACAGGAAAATCCAGAAATCCACTCGGTCAGAGCGGCGTCGCGTTGGTTCTGATCTTCGATGCGTGCGAGGGCTAGCCCCCTGGCGGCATGGCTGTTAGATTGGAATAAGTGGGATTGCTCCGTTTGTCTCGCCGTGTTTTGGGAGTGCGTTATGGGCTGGGAATCGGGAACGACAAGCGCTATCGAGCTCTCCGGTTCGACTTCCGGAGTGATGATTTGATACCAAAGCACTATCGTCACGGTGACGATGAGAAAGAAGAAAATCAGTGTCTTTTTCATGAAGAGCAATATTGGAAGCCGACTCTGAAACATAACATGGATCAGAGAGAAATCTTACAGAATGATCGGGATGGAATAGGATTTCGCAGTATGGGTGACCGCAGCAATTCGTTTCCCGGGACTTCAGTGATCCCCCTAACCAAGCTGATCTGGATGATCAAGGGAGCGCATAACGTAGGCTTGGAGGAATGGGCATGATGGTCAGTTGAAGCTTGAATGCATCGCATCCACTCTTCAGCAACTCGTATGAGCGCGCGGGCGTCCTTCGCTTTTCGCGAAGAAATTATGGGTGAGAGTGGGAATCTTGTCGGATACGGCAATTTGCTCATGAATCACTATGCCATGTCAGTATCAGCGTAACTCGTCTGTAAAATCTAACCGATGGAAAGGGCGCACATTTCACCTATGGAATGTGTAGATATCAAAGTCCAAACGATCTGAGCTAGTCGATGGCGGAGCTATCAGGAGCACCCCACTTAACCCATTCATTGCCAGCGATATTGGCAAATTTGAAGGGCCTGGTTGAAGCCATTTCCAACACCGACTCATGCATTCCGTTGACATTGCCGCCCTTGGAGATGGAAACCAAGAATCGTCGGCAACCGAAGGGCACCGTGATCATCGGCAAGGGTGCGGCCACCGTAAAAATCTACCCGTTCACCCGCAAGAACGGCTACAAGCAGAACAACGTCTGCTGGCACGAGGGCGGTCGCCGGAGAACCCGATGCTTCGCGGATTTCGCCGAGGCGGAATTGATCGCCCAGCAAATCAGCGTGCGTCTTGCCAACAAGCTGGCGACCGGCAAGGAGGCGACCCATCGCGACATCGAAATCCTCCAGCATTGCGAGGCACTGGTCAGGCCATTCGACACGGCGCTGGTGGCGGCGGTCGAGGAATGGGCGACCGTGAGAAAAGCTGCCCCCGAGGTCTCGCTCTTCGATGCCGTCCGGTTCTACACCACCAACGGCCCGGACAGGTTCCCCAACCGCACCACGGCACAGGTCGCCACCGAGTTTGTTGCGTCCCTTGAGCGGAAGGGCGTGAGCGATTCCTACGTCTCCTGCGCCCGTGGGCATCTGGAGAAGTTCGCGGGCGCGGTGACCGGCAAGATTGCGGAGGTCACGGTGGCCGACATCAACCACTACCTCGGCGGGCTGAAACACCTAGGAGCGGTGAGCAAGAACGGCATCCGGCGCAACGTGGTGACCATGTTCAGCTTCGCCAAGAAGCAAGGCTACCTCCATCCCGACCGGAAGACCGCCGCCGAGTTGAGCGAGAAGTTCAAGGAGGAGGAGACGGAAATCGCCATCTTCACCCCTGAGGAAATGCGGAGCCTCCTGCTCGCCGCCCACGAACGCATTCTGCCTTTCCTCGCCATCGGTGCCTTCGCGGGCATCCGGTCGGCGGAAATCCACCGCCTCGATTGGCAGGACATCAAGTGGGATCGTGGTCACATCGAGATTGCTGGCCGAAAAGCCAAGACCGCTGCGAGACGGCTTGCCATCCTTCCCGACAATCTCAAGGCATGGCTCGCCCCCTGGCGTGAGGCCCGCGGGCCGATTGTGCCGATTTCCGACTACTCGGGCGCGTTGAACGATACCGCCGTGAAGGCACGGATTCCCGGCGGATGGCGTCAGAATGCCCTCAGACACTCGTTCATCAGCTATCGGGTGGCTGAGACCGGCGACCCCTACGGCCCGGCCAAGGGAATCGCCACCGCTTTGGAAATCACGGAGAGCCTTCTTTCCCGCATTCCGGAGGTCCACAACGAGCGCAAGCGCCATGCCGTCGCCTGCGAGGCGTTCCGCAAGGCTCTCGCCAAACCTTGAACCGACCTGCCGCCATGGACCCTGCGACCGACAATCGCATCGAGGCGTTCCGCGTGACCGTGGATCGCCTCGGCATCGTCCTGGGCCAGTTGCATGCGCTGGCCGTCACGATTGCCCGTGCCGACGAACTTCCCGGTCTGATCGCTCGGACATCCTACCCCATCGAGCGCCAGCAACTCGCCGAGGAGCAGGCGGTCATCGGTCATCCGGTCGGGCTGCGAATCCGCCAGTCCCGACTGGAAAGCGAGCTTCGGCAGGGATGGCTTGTGGCTTTCGATCAACTGCGGGGCGCGATGGATGCCGCCGCCACCCATGTCAGCACAGCCGCCGGGGGACCGGAAGCCGCCCGAGGCTTCCCGCTCGCACGGCGGGTCTTGGCGGAACTGGAGCGGCATCGCATCCAACCGGCCACGGCCAGCAACCCAATCCGTCTCGCTCAACTCCGGCAGGCATGGATGGCCATTGACGCCACGATGGCCACCTTGGGCGAAATCAGGTTCGAGGCGCGGCAGCGGCAGTCACGAACCGGGATGACCAGCCGTTGATTGCAGGCGGGGCGCGTCACCAATCTCCGCCAAACTAAACTGGGATCATGGCTGCTTTGCTGTTCTTCGCCATTGCCGCAGGCTTCCTTCTACATGGTGCACGACGAGGAAGCCGCGATCTTCCAATTCATCGACGGCCTGCAGGACGTCGGAAATGTCGGCAATTTCCACGTTGATCGCTCCGTGCAGGTGATTGTTCCAAAGATAGGGCCGGTAGCCACCCGTCACCGAGTCTATCATCATCAGCGAAATGCCCTTTGCCTTCGACTCTTCCGACGCGTCGATCTTGCGCAACAAGGTCGATGCGACCTCCGAGAGCCCGGAAGCGGATGGCCCGGCAGGAGTGGCTTTTTCGTGCCCTCCCACAAACGACCCGAGCAACGCAACCAACGAGGCAATGCCTGTTAGTACGGGCTCAAAGCCCGGCGCAAAGATGATCCACGCGATAGCCACGGCAACGCCTGCAACAGAAAGCGAACGGATCAGGATTCTCATGGTGTCACGGTGCCGGATCAAAGCTCGCCCTTGAATGCGCGGTCGAGGATTGCGGGAAGCAGGGCGTCAAGTTCGGCTGCGGTTTCGGATTGCAGGAGCTTCAAACTGCCCACCTGCGCTTGCAAAGCATCCAGTTCGGCTACGATGCGACGTTGCTCAGGAACGGAGGGAACTGGGAACTCGATAGTCCTGGCGTTTTTTTGATTCAGCTTTGCCTGTGCCGATGCGAAGTTGAAACGGCTCACATCAAAGTCTGATAGAGCATATGCGAGAAATCGGATGTCTGCCTTGCTGGCATACGGGCGCAAGACATGTGCATGGTTATTGACCCAATATTTTCCCTCTGCGATGAAGGCTATCGGTGTGCTGCGATTGATAAGGTTTGCTCCATCTTCCGAGAGCAAGAGCAGAGGTTCATCAAAGATAAAGTCGTCGATCCAGTCGATGATTCCGCTTGCTCCATAGTATGGGAAAGTGCCTTTCCTTGTCGCTCGCTGCGACTCACTTAATGGAATCCTGCGGCCGTCCAAAAACTCTGCGAGATCATCGAGTCGTTGCACAGGCGCGTCAGATGAACGTGCAAGCAGGCTCAGGGATTTCCAGAAGCGCTCCGTAGCAAACTTTGTCTCGTTTTTTAGCCGCTTGGCTTCGGCGATTTCGGCGGCGAGGGATTCGATCCGGGCGACGATCCGCCGTTGCTCGGCCAGTGGTGGGAGGGGGATTTGATAAGCAAGAACATGCGCAGGCCGAATCGCAGCGTAGTTGGTGGAACCTTGGGCTTCTACCTGGTCGCGGAATGCAGGGGTGCGGATGAAGAAGTCGAGAAACCGACGTTCAAGCTTGGATTCGTCGATTTCGAACAGGAAGTAGTGACTGCTTACAATCGCCCCGTCCAGGTCATCAGGCACGATGCCGAACCCGCCGACTTTCGCATCAATTTCGGCCACGAGGAACTCACCGGCACGGGACACTTGCTGCCGCTTGGTCTTTACCATGCCGCCTTCCACCACATCTCGCAGCACAATGCCCTTGGCGTGTAGCTGAACCCTCGCCCGCTTGTAGGTTTGCAGGTCGTCGATCTCGATGAACTCTTTTCGCTGGCGAATGACCTGACCCAGCGGAACGATTTGCCACCCCTTCATGCCTTCGCCCCCTTTGCCAACAGCTTCTGGATTCCCTTCACGATTTCGGCGATGCGCACTTCCTTCTCAAGGATAGACGCCGCCAGTTGCTCGGGCGGCAGGTGGGTGATGTCCTCCTTGGCGTTCGGGTTCTTCCGGTCGAGGTTGCAACCGTTGGCCAGCAACTCCTTGGCAGGGATCTTCCACGCACGGTCGTTCTCCTTGCGTTTGCCCCACCATTTCAGGCAGTCGGCGAACTCCTCGAACTGGATGGGCGATGTCTTGGTGTAGTTCTTCCGCCCCTCAGGCAAAGGCTGCTCGTAATACCACACATCCTTGGTCGGCCCAGTGCGGTCAAAGAAAAGGACGTTCGTGGGGATGGATGTGTAAGGCGAGAACACGCCGTTCGGCAGGCGAACGATGGTATGGAGGTTGAACTCCTTGAGCAGGTCTTCCTTGATGCGGGCGCACACGCCATCGCCGAACAGGGTGCCGTTGGGCACCACAACGGCGGCACGACCGGGTTTCGGCCCGCGCCTGAGCTTGCGCATGATGAGTTGCAGGAACAGCAGTGCGGTTTCCGCCGTGCGCTTGTCCTGCGGAAAATTGTCCTGAATGCCCTTTTCCTCCGCGCCGCCGAAGGGCGGATTGGTGAGAATCACGTCCACGCGGTCTTTGTCGCCGAGTTCCGTCAGCTTCTCACCCAGCGCGTTGGCGGGTGCGATGCGTGGCGCATTGAGCCCGTGCAGCAGCAGGTTCATCTGGCAGAGCAGGTAGGGCATGGGCTTCGCCTCGATACCCTGCACGGAGCGGGTCTGCAGCGTCTTGCGGTCGGCAACGGTCTTGACCTGCTTGGAGAGGTGGGTGAACGCCTCGACGAGGAAGCCGCCGGTGCCCGCCGCCGGGTCTTCGATCACCTCGCCAAGCTGCGGGTCCACCGCCTCGACCATGAAACGGACGACGGCACGCGGGGTGTAGAACTCGCCGGAATCGCCGGCCGCATCGCGCATTTCCCGCAACATCCCTTCGTAGAGCGCGCCGAGCGTGTGCAGTTCATCCGAAGACGTGAAGTGGATCGAGCCCACCTTGTCGATCACATCGCGGAGCAGGTAGCCCGAGCGCATCCGCGAATCGACGCCGGAGAACACCGTGGCGATGACCTCGCGGCGGCCGTCGCCATTGCCACCGAGCGACCGCAGGTAGGCAAAAAGCCCCGGCCCCTGCTTGCCGTCCGGGCGAGTGCATTCCTCGCTGTTGATGAAGGTGAGCAGTTCCGGGCCGGTGATGCCTTGGGGATTGGCAGCCCAATCCCGCCAGCGGTAGGGCTTCTCGATGGCAGGCTTGAATTTCTCCCCGGCCAGTTCCGCTTCGATCTCCCGCGCCTGTTCAAGGTCGTCGAGGAATTTCAGGAACATGATCCAGGTGAGCATCGGCAGGCGATCAAGGTCGCCGTTCAGGCCCTTGTCCTTGCGCATGATGTCACGGGCGGATTTCACCACCGCGCCGAGACGCTGGGCGGTGGTGAGTTCGGCGGGAGCCTTCTTGGCTCGTTTGGCGGCGGCTTTCTTGGCGGGCATGATTCAGGTCAGGCAGAGTAAAGGAGAGTCTGGAGTTGGGTGACGGCCTCGCGGAGTTGTTGGGCACCGCCGAACAAGTGGACGATTTCTGCGGGCTGGCCGTGCCCGGAGATGGGCGGGATGTGCAGCACGTCGGGCAGGACGAATTGCGCGGTGCCGTGTTCGGCGTATTTCTCCAGCAACTCGTCAAGGATGGCGCGGGCTTCCGGGCCGTATTGGTCGAAAAAGTCCTTCTTCTCGGAGCGTAGCGCCTGGGCCCGCTCGCGGCGGGTGCGCAGCGGGGCGTTGTGGGCCAGGTGGCAAATCAGGTCGAAGGGATCCGCCTCGGGAAGCCCGGAGGCGTCGGCAAGTTCGTCAAAGCTGATGCCGCGCTCCGCGAGGGACTGGATGATGGCAGCACGCGCCGCCGGATCCGCCCATTCCTGCCGCAGCTTCTTCACGTCAGGGAACAACGAGCGGACCTTTTCCCCGGCGTAGTCGGTGTAGCGGACGACCCGCAGTTGCTTGCCGTCAGGGTCCAGTTCATAGACGAGATGGGCGACGACTTCGACCTGCCCGCCGTCGAAGTAGAACTTGCGCCGTTCTCCCGGTGGCGGGTCGATGATGGTGCCACCACCGGGAGGCGGTTGCACGGGTGGTTCGACTGGCTCAACAGGCTCGGTCGGTTCCTCCTGAACGCTATGCGCCTGCCAGTATTCTTTCAGTTCCTCCTCGGTGACCTGCGCCGGATCACCGTCGAAATCAGGGTCGGCGAACATGCGGGTGGCCGATCCGGTGTAGTCGAGGATGGAGAACCAGAGCTTGCCGTAATCGTCGCGCACGCGGGTGCCGCGCCCGATGATCTGCTTGAACTCGCTCATCGAGCCGACGATTCGCGCCAGCACGACGTTGCGGCAGGTCGGCGCATCGACTCCGGTGGTGAGAAGCTGGGAGGTGGTGAGGATGACCGGAGTGGGGCGGTCCACGTCCTGAAACCGGTCGAGGTGTCCGCGCCCGAAGTCCCCTTCGTCGGCGGTCACACGGCACACGTAATCGGGATACTGTTGGACGAGGTCCGAGTTGAGGTTGGCGATGCAACGCCGCATTTCGTCGGCGTGCTCCTGATCGACGCAGAAAACGATGGTCTTCGCGAAGCGGTCGGTTTTCTTGAGGAACTCGGTCAGGTGTCGGGCGATGGCTTCCGTGCGCGCACGAAGTGCGACGGCACGCTCGAAATCCTTGGTCTGGTATTCCTCGTCGGGGATGGCGCGACCGTAGCGATCCAGTTCGTCCTTGCTCGGCCGCCAGCCTGCCGCATCCCACTCGCTGATGACCCGGTGAACGCGATAGGGGGCGAGGAAGCCATCATCAATGCCTTGGCGCAGGGTGTATTGATAGATGGGATTGCCGAAATACAGGTAGGTGTCGCGGTTGTCCTCGCGCAACGGGGTGGCGGTCATGCCAAGCTGAAAGGACGGCTCGAACCACTGGAGGATTTCCCGCCAGTTGGAATCGTCGCGGGCGCTGCCCCGGTGGCATTCATCCACGATCACCAGGTCGAAGAAATCGCGGGGGAACTCGCGGTGGAGCGCGGCGCGGTTGGCATCACCCGCGAGAGCCTGATAGATGGCGAAATACATCTCGCGCCCTTTAACCACCTTGCCCGACTCGATCTTGTGACGGGCATCCCCGAACGCGGCGAAGATGCCGTCCTTCGGTTGGTCCACCAGGACATTTCGGTCGGCGAGGAAAAGGATCTTTGGCCGGCGATGCTCGCCCTTGGGATTCCAGCGGGCATTCCAGAGCTTCCAGCAAATCTGAAATGCCACGGCGGTCTTGCCCGTGCCTGTCGCCATGGTGATCAACTGCCGCTTGTTTCCCTGCACAATGCCTTCCA
>JBJOMZ010000092.1:0-10365 GCA_046052105.1 Verrucomicrobiota bacterium
AAGGCCCTGGCACCGAAATCTACCAACTGACTCCGGTCTGCAAGCTCTACTTTAACAATCCCGAAGCCACTGGCGCAGCCGCCACGGGTTATGTCGGCTTCGCCGCGCGCTGCAACGTTCCTTTTTTTGAAGACCTGAAGGTGCACGTCATGACCAGCGCCCAAGTTGGCGTGCCTGCCTCCGTATACCTCACATCTGGCTGGACGGAGGGCGGTCAAACATTTTTCACACAGACTGACTTCGATGCGACGCACCGCGGCTTTCCCGGAGGTTCGGTGGCCATCGAGGACTACCGCAACCCATCAGCGCAGAATGCTTATGTGCCGAATGCCACGCAATCACTCTTCGGGATCGTCCCTCTAACTTATCCTCTTCAGTGGAATCCTTCGGGACGGTATTTCAAGTCATGGAGCACGATTGCCAATGATCTTCTGGTGGTCAACGTCGAGCATCAAGTGGATTACCTCAGTGCCGACAATGCTGAAATATCCTTTGGAGCGCAATATGATGGATTGCCACAAATCAATCTGGTCAGCACGGCGATCGAGGCGGCCGATGAGCAGATCGGCGCCGCAAAAGCTCTGACTCAGGCTGCCAGCAGCTACATTACTGACTCACTTAATAACGGAGTCGATGCCGTTGGCGACCTAGCGAGCGACACTCTGGAAGCGGTGCTTGATGGCATCATCGACGAGATGGAAGCGGACATCATCAACCCACTCTACGACGCCCTCGATCAATCCTACCAGAATGCCGTGGCTGCCAACACAACCTACTCGGCATGGGTCAATACGTCCACCGGCACTCTCAAATCGGAATTTGATCGCTATCTCGATGGTTCGATCGGTCCCGCCTCCGAGAGCATCAAGGGTCGGCTCGATCAACTGCATAATATCAGCGGTGATGCGATCGACTTGATTGGCCAAGTGCAAAGCGCGATTGATCAAGGGATCCTCGCGATCGACGCCGTCACCAGCAGGATTGAAGTCGTTAGTGGCAATGCCCAATTCAACCTAACACCTCCCACAGTGCCAAGCGTGCCAACAGCTCAACTTGTCAATGGTATTCTGGCTGAGGTTCTCAATGAATCGACAGGGCAACTTGAGCGCCAGATTATTCAAAGTTTAGTCGGAGCCCTCATCAGTGAACTGGCTCCCCCTGATCTAGCGGCTATTCTGACCCCTCTCGCTGGCGAACTGACGGCAGAGCTCAATACCGAGCTCAACGCGATTCTTGCCGACTTTGACCCGACGCTTGACCGGGTAAGTGAAGCACTTCTGGAGGCCCGAGCGTATTTGGTCACAATCCGTAATGAACTTGCCGCAGGGCAGGACATTTTCATCAGCTTCCAACAAATCGTCGCTGGTGCGAGTGCTGAGATCGATGCCATTGTCGACGGGCTTCGAGCAACGGCTTACGAATTCATTGATCAAATTGCCGATGCGGCCACTTTCGGTCCCACCACGGCGCTGGGTGCAGCAGATGATCTGATGAACGAATTCAGCCGTGAGGAATTTGTCGCACTGATCCGCAACGAATTGCGCGATCAATTGTTGGCAGCGGGCTTCATTCAGCAGATTCAGTATACGCTCCGCCAGTATATATCAGAATTGGAGATGGCGATGAATTCCGCCATCGACTCCGCTTTCGGCGAAGTGAGTCGGATGTGTCGACAACTCATTCAAGAAGCCCTCGGTCCGATCGACGACGCCATCAACGAACTGATAGGCGACGTGAATGATTATGTGGGTGCAGGCTCGCTTGACGGCTACGCTCACATTCAAGGCGATACTTTGCGCCGTCTGCGAATCGACGCCAAGGTGCAGTTCAAGATCCCCGAGGAAATGGAGCTGCAAGCCTATTTCGAAATGCTCTGCTACGACTCGGAAACGGATGTCGGATCGGCCGGTTGCCTCGCAGAAGGAGAGCAGCAGGTGGAAGTGAAAATCGGAGCCCTCGATGTGCCGCTTGATTGGATCAGTCCCGACCTTCGCGCGAATCTCGAGGTGAAATTTTCGATGCAAACTGCGCCCTCGGTTTATCCGAAAGGCATAGGTGGAGCATTGGAGATGACGGGAGGAGAGCTCGACTTCCAGAGCCTCAAGATTACCGAATTTGCGGCAGCGGTAGGCGTAGGAATCGACGAGTGCTATCTTGCCGCCACGGCACGCGTGATCATCTCAAACTACGAGGCGGCAGGTGGCATTTTCTTCGGTCGCACATGCTCGATCGAACCGTTGGAGCTCGTTGATCCTGACGTCGCCTCTTTGCTCGGTCCCGCACCCTTCACCGGGGCCTACGTATACGGCGAGGTCTGGATTCCGATCTCAGAAGTCGTGCTTGGTGTTCCCGCAAGTTGTCTCTTCCGGATTTCCGCCGGCGTGGGAGCAGGCGCGTTCTACTTCGTCGAGGGACCAACCTACGGCGGAAAAATGATGTTAGGAATCAGCGGTGAGGCACTATGCGCCGTCTCCATCGGAGGCCAAGTATCCATGATCGGTGTAATGTCTGGAGGCAGTCTACGCTTCAGTGGCAAAGGCACACTCACCGGCAGAGCGGGATGGTGCCCCGTCTGTCTGGAGTTTAGCGAGAGTGCCAACATCACCTATCAGGACGGCAGTTGGTCCGTCGATTACTAATACCCGCTCGTCCCACAAGAATCATCTCAAGACTTTCACCATTCATGAAAACGATCATCATCGCCCTAGCGACTTTGACCTTCACCATCGGTCTGAGCAGCGCTCAAACGGCCAAAGAACTGCTCACGACTGTAGGCACTACCGTGCAGGTTTCCGGAAATCACCATGCGTACATGCTTTGGCAACCGGGAGATGCCGGTAGCACTTTGGGCAAGCGTTTCGCGGTTTATTCAAAGTCGGGCACGGCAGACACGGCAGGCAGTTACACACGTCACGGCATTCAAACACTGCAAACCAGCCCCAAGACCATTCGTGCTCTGCTTGAACTCGGCGAGGCGCTTGATCCCGCGGCAGCAGGATGCTATGTCCGCATTGATGGCATTTACCGCGACCTTACCCTGCAATCGAATGCGACTCCTTCCACACCGAGCGATGTATCTCTCGATGCTGCTGACAAACTTGCTTACATCATCAAATCCGCCGTAACGGATAACCGATTGCTCGCTCGTTTGTTTTTTCTCGGCAGAGCACACCCGGGGGTCATGCAAGCACTGGGACATGGATTTTCGCTTCAAGTGACAGCGGGAGTTCGCACCTATGAAGTGCGTGAGATCAATCTGTCTGACAACGACGTACGTGTTGTCGGTCGTGTCACGCTCGACACGGCATCACCCGTTGTTCCCGCGGCCCCTGCGGCTCCAGTTCAGGTATTCCATCCTGTCAAAAGCGGATCCCAGTATACGATCAATGCCAAGGACAATCTCAATGCGCGTCTGCGTTGGGGGGTAGGCACGACTCTGCGGGGCCATATGCCTCACACATTTGGCTTCGACGTGTTCCGGGTCAAACGCTCCGTCGCCGAAAGTCTGGGATGGCACACCACGCCGCCTACGCCAGCGCAGATCGTATCCGCGGTCGCCGCGAGAAATCCTGCCGATCCCAACCCTGATGCCGCAGCCTCCAATGACACTCCGGTGCTGGTTGCCGACCTTCTCACACCAGTTCAGGCCGCGGATCCAACCAACCAAGAGCGGATCGATTTTTCGGATGATGGTGTCTGGCACACGGGAGCAGACGGCGCTCTCGTGCGGCGACCCTACAGCGATGGCGAGCAGTTTTACTTCTTCGTAGCAGCTCGGACCATCACCGGATCGCCTGGCTTACTTTCTCCTGGCACGTTGGTTACCATGTGCGACAGGCTTCCCCCCAAACCCGCTTCCGTTTTTTCCGTAACGAGCAATTTCGTGCGTCCTGCTGCTCCTGCCGACTGGGCCATTCAAGGAGGATCACAATTCCTCCAAGTCAAAATTCGTCAAGTTGCCGAAAATGACAACACCGAGAGAGCCATCGGCTACTATGTTTATCGATGGGAAAGTTCACAGCAACACCTCAACTCCATCGGCAATCCTACGCTCAACCGCATCGGCTCGATGATTCCTCATACCCCAGGAGCAACGTTCATCACCTTCAACGATAACGGCGCAGGTGCCCCCACCTTGGCGACCCACGCCAACCGATCCGTCTGGTATACCGTGCGTGCGGTCGGAGCAACTGCATGTTCTGGCGAAGTCCTCAGCGGCCACAGCGCTCCTATGTCGGGAGTTCTCCGTGATTTCAGGGCGCCCGATGGTCCCACCGGATCGTTTCTAGTCTGCCGCAGCATTCCGAATGTTTCCTGGACCCGACGCGAAGAAAAACTTCCGAGTGAAAACGGTCTGCCCTCCACATACACGGGAATGACCATCGAAGTCGCGCGGGCCAATCCGACGATCGTTGAGGCCGACATCGAAGTATCGGTGCCCGCTGCCAGCGGTGGCAATCACACTCTTTGCAAACAACGCCTGAGCTACCGCACGACGAACAAAGTGCGTGTCGATCTCCCCTATCGCGAACCGCGTTCCGACAACTCGCCCATGACGATCACGGTGCGTTCCATCAGTGCCAATGGACTCACATCCACGCCGGCCGTTAAAACCACTTCGGCATCCAAGGACACACCATACGTGACCCACCTCTTTACCGCGAATGCTACGAGGCAATGCATCGATGTCGCATCTGCCACTCCCGCTGTGCACGAGTCGTCCGAACCGGACGGCACTGTCAATGTCATTAGCGGATCGATCACATTCCCCCTTGGCCAAGGTGTGAAAGAGTGGCGCGTATACCGCCGCGTCGGATCGGACGGTGAACTTTCCCTCATTGCCAAGGCGGAGGGAAGCACGATTCCCAATCCTGGAACCTGGGTCGATGATGCAATCCCTGCGGAAAATGGTGTGGAAGTCTGCTACTACGGCCAAATCCTTGACCAAAATGCAAATCCAAGCCCGCTAAGCATCATCGGCTGTGTCACGTTGGTTCATTCCGACCTACCCACCCCGATGCTTTCGGATGCGGAAATTCTCGCGGAAATGACCGATCGTGTGACCATCAAACTCGAGTGGTTCTGCGACCCTGTTGGCGTGGATCGCTTTGAAATACTCTGTGCGGCAGAAGGTGGTGGCATTCCGAACCTAACAGGTTTATCCGAAGTGCTCGACACCACCGCCATCACCGGCCTCTCCGCAGAACGTCCAGACCTGGAATTTTACGCGTTTCAAACTCCGCGCGTGGGTGGAGTCATCGGCAACGGTCCAGCTTTCGGGATGGAAATTTCCGCGCCCACCGACAAACCTTTGTTTTTCGTTGTGCGAGCCTGTGGCCCAGGAGCGTATCCACGCACTCACGGTTCCGCCAGCAACATTGTCACCGCAAGATGGAAGCCAGTGATCAGTGGTCCGCAGCCTGTCATCCCTTGGCCCGCCCGACCGATGCCCGGCGACTTTGAGCACCGACGCGCCATCGAAACGTATGCTTATGGCGAAGGACCGCTATGGCCCACGGTCATGCCCCTGGATTATGGATTTCCCACGGGAATCCTCATCGGTCTCACCCGTCAGACAATTCTCCGCACCAGCACCCGCAGCAGCACGCTCGTCGATACCGCCACTACTGCCGATACCTGGCTTTTTAAAGTGCGTGAATCATCCGGCGATTCAAGCCAGTTGACGAATCTCATGCCCTTCATGGTCTACCGCTACCAAGTAGCAAGCACGAGATTTCCTACTGCACGTGCCAATCTTGTGCAGTGCACACCCTTGATCGACCGCATTTCCGGAGTTTATGTCAACAGCGCAAAGGAAAAAGGCTATCAAGTATCTGACCCTTTTCTCCTTTTCGTATCGAACGCGCAAAGCAGCATCCAGGTGCCCTACTCAGGAGCGTGGACTGACTCCGTCACGCCGACTCTCGATTTCCCTTTCAATTCCGCCAATCGCCCCAATTATCTTACTAACTCGACTGGTATGATTTTTGTGAAGGATACTCTCCCTGTCACGCAAGGCGCAAAATATCGCCACCTTATCGTCCAATTCGAAGAGCGCGGCGAGATCAAGCGCATCATCCCCTTACAGCCGGTACAACATTAAATTCCCACCCCAAACACCCATGAAGATTCGATTGATCATCTCAACGCTTCTGCTTGCTGCATCCGCTCATGCGACAAAGCCGGTGTCGAAGCTCGCCGCCGAGTGGCTGATTCCCCACGGTTCTGATCCACAGGCTTTCACGCTCGTCGATACAGCATCAGGCGTCGTGCGACCTGCCTACATGAAACCGAGTGGCGTTGTGGTATGGCGCTCTCCCATAGCCACAGGCGTATCCAATGTCTCCGCAGTTTGCGCCGCTGTTCCCGCTTCAAGTGGCGAGGCAATTGCTGTCACGTCGATCGAAGCGAACCGCGTGATGCTTGTCAATATTGATACATCCGTTCCTTTGGCGCGCGTCATGCCAAACCTTTCCGGCATAGGCCCCAGTGGTCTTGCCCTCACAGTCAACGGCGGAGTCAGCGAACTCATGGTGGTTTCATCCCAAAATGGATCCAACGCCGGCAAAGCGGAAACTCACTCCAATCCAGCCACTACCGCCAACCTCAATGCAGCCAACTTTGAGACGCTCACCTACAACAGCCTGCAACCACTTTCCAATCCTGCATCACCCGCGAACTTCGCGGGATTTTATAGCGCTTCGAGCTCTTCCAACACCACTACCGGGGTGCTGGTGCGTTCAGGGTCTACCATACAACGCTTCAGCCAGACGAGCCATACCGGCTCATACCGCTTCTGCCCGGGTATTACCACCGAGGCGGGAGCAGCCAGCATTCCTCTCATTCTCGGCATTCGTCCGGGAACCAATCAAGCGGTGATCATCAAAGTCAATACACCCATCGCTAGCTCGGGCACTTTCACTTCTGCGTCCGTCACATTTCCCCGAGCAATCGGAGCTGTCGTGCCTCTTTCTGGCGGCGGCTACGGTCCACTCACCGACGGCTTTGTGGCAATCGCTGCGGACGGTAGCCGCGCGGATTGGTTTCGCATCAACACCGCGGGCACGGCACTCATTTCCACTTCACAATCTTTCACACCCAGCGCGGGACTAGCTCTTACCGCAGCCATTCCTTTACCGGGGATTGGCTTGTTGCAACTCGAAGGCACAACGGCCTCCGGAACCAGTTCGACTTTCCGATCCTTTCTATGGAATGGCTCGGGTTGGGTGCAACAAGCATCCGGCTCTTTGCCAAGCATCAGCACGACATCCCTATCTCCTGCCAGCTTGCTGTTTTTCAGTGCTGACCCCTCTGCTGATGAATCGGCATCACTCATTGGCATCCAAGCGGTAGCGGACTGGACACGTCCACTTTCGTATCCTGCGCCCTTTCCCGCGACTGTCAAACGTGAGTCCTTCGGCTCCACATCAGGAGGATTGTCATTCACAGCGAACCACACGGTCAGCGCTCCCACAGGAGCAAGTTATCTCATGACCAACCAACTCGAAGCGGCTGTAAGCATCACAGCACTGGGAGGTATCAACGAACTGCTCAGTCCTGAACTGCGCATCAATCCTCCATCGGGTGCTTATACCGATAGTCTCCAAGTGACGGCGATTTACGATGCGGAACGTCAAGAGCTCTTTTGGCGGGACTCCGGTTCGGGAGCCTGGACGGCCTGGAGTGGGCCTATCGGGGTCAGTTATTCTCGATCCATCCAATTCTCGCTGCGATCCATCGCAACGGGCGTGATGGGTCCTATCGAATCACGTAGCTATACTTTTTCCGCAGCTCAGCTCGCCGATCAGGATTCCGACGGTGATGGAGTCCCCGATTATGTCGAACAATACTTCGGGCTCGATGCTTTTGGCGGCCCCGATCATGATGCTGATGGGTGGTCGGATCTGGACGAGCTCCTCAATGGCACCAACCCTGCCAACGCAACATCAAGTCCAGTTGCGGGGACATCGAAAAATATCGCCACCAGTGGCGGCTTCCGCATCGCCGTGTCAGCTAGCAACCACTCCGGCACAGAAATCGCGAACGGTGAGGAAATCCTGGTCCATGCTACCGATGGATCATTGCTCGATCGAAATACCGTAGCCGCCATCTCACCAGCATTGCCCGATGGAAGCACGCGTGGGGCGATACTTACTTCCAGCACCGCCGTCGCCTCCGATCAACTGGTCGCACTCAGCACGGCTCTCTATTTCAACAGCACCAGCGGCACGCGCACAGGTCGTGAATTGCGCGCGTTCCTCGCGTCTCCTCAGCCCCTTGATTTTTCGCCAGCTTTCACTCCGTCAGGAACGAGTCTCTCCACCGACGCCACGGGCTGGGTCACTGCCGCACAGGCAGCAGCCGCAACGATGCCAGCGGCATCCGCCCGCACCTTGATCCGACCTGCCGATACCGCAGTAGCCATACTCATCGAAGACTTGGTGCACCGTGCTGCATCTCTCGTTAGACCTGCATCCGATCCCCTGCCTGCTCTCGGCAGTTTTACATTTTTTCCCGATCGCGATAGCGACCGCACTTGCACGTCACTGGATGCAGAAGACCAGGAGCTTCTCCGCAACGCCGGTTTCGACCCAAGACTCGCACTCATTCTCGCAGACTCGAAAAAAACTGCGATGACCAACGCCGCCAATCAAATTTACACCCGCCATGCGAATACTTCCGATGCCAATCCCGGAATCGCCATGCCCTTGGATGCGCTTCGTTCACTGCTTCGCAGCGGCACCTTACCAACGGGCTACGAGACAGCCGTCGGAACGACGGACATCAACAACGCACGCAATGCTTACAACCAGGCCATCAGCGCGATCGCCGCTTCCTATCGTCCATCACAATCATGGACCATCGAAATCCTAACATCTCCACCTTCGGCGGGTGTGTATCGCCGCACGAATGATTCCGCTTCTATCGTCTTACTCGACCGCTACGGCAAACGAATCTATCTCGAACAGGGACTGGGCTTGCGTCCCGGCACACTTTTTTCCGTCACAGGATTCACCGACACTGCGGATGAAAACGGCATGGACACGATGGAAGTGAGTCTTGCATCGCTCACATTCGCTCCCTCGTCCTCTGACACTGACAGTGACGGCAATCTGCTCGACGATGATTGGGAGCGCTATTTCTATGGCTCGACTGGTCAACTCCCCTTCTCCTCACCTCACGGCAGCGGTTACCAGTTACTCCAATATTTTCTCGATGGCATTGATCCACGCAGCGGCGTATCACCCGCAGGTCCGCCTGTCGCGCTTGGTCCACAATCTCCCGCGCTCCAACGAGCTACCACGCCCGGTCATGCATTCTTGCTCGACTTCTCCTTTCCTGCTGCCTATCGCAGTCAATTTGACTTCGTTCTCGAATCCTCATCTTCGCTAACCCCGGGCAGCTTCACCGCGGTGGCAGGATCGACGGTTTCCCTCCTGAGAGGCAACCAATTCCGCGCCACGATTCCATCCACAGCCGCCACATCATCCAGCACTTTTTACCGCATTGCGCTTCGATTGCGGCAATGACTCTGAACTGCTATGCCACTTATGATCAACTCGAGAATTCGGTTATTTTCCCATTTGCTCTGTGATGGTAAAATTACGATTCTGCTTCAAAGCTTGTGTTTTCTCTGGTTGGCAACATGGGCAAGGGCAGACGGCATTGCGTTTGACGATGTTCTTCATGAACTGAAAATTTCTGCGGACGCGAAGACGGCCACGACAAGTTTCAGCTTCCGTAATCGCGGCGACAAGCCATCGAAAATTCGCAAATTCCACGCGAGTTGCGCCTGCATGAAGGCGAGTATGGCCAAGGATCAGCTTGCCTATGCTCCCGGTGAAGATGGTGCCATCCAAGTTAACATCGACCTCAGCAATCTGACGGGAAATGTCGAAAAAGCTGTCCTCGTATTTCTCGAAGAGGATCCCGATAGCCGCCCCTCCATCACTCTGGTGGTTCGCCTTGAAATTCCCATGATTGTCGCCGTGGAACCGAAGACCCTCATTTGGCCCATTGATGGCGATACTCATACAAAAACGATACACATTCGGATGAATCATTCCCAACCCGTGCATGTCACGGCCGTAGGGTGTTCGTCTGATGTCTACACACACACATTGAGAACCATCGAGGCCGGAAAGCACTATGAACTCGATGTCACACCGCGCGACACCAGAAGCATGACCCTAGGGGTGCTTCGCATCGAGACTGACTGCGACATCTCGCGCCACAGTATCCAGCAAGTGTTTGCTGTCTGCCGCAGACCGAATCCCGGAGAAACGCAAGTCCAACCATAAGGCAACCTTGGAGTTTCATGATTTACCGTCGTTCGCCACAAGTATTCCTAACTTGGCCTTCAAT
>JBJOMZ010000093.1:0-10034 GCA_046052105.1 Verrucomicrobiota bacterium
GATGGCCGATTAATTCCCATGGTCATTGGCATGGGCAATCACGAGGTGGTAGGCACTGGATTTTTTCCGGAGAAAAACACGCCTGGTCCGGAAAAGTCGACGCAATTTTACAGCCTCTTCCGCATGGGACGTGAAAGTGGTCGGTCCATTTCTTATTACAATCTCGATTTCGGCAACTACTTGAGTCTGGTGCTTTTGGATTCCGGGCATACCCAGCGCATTTCCGAACAGGTGGCATTTGTGCGTGAGTCCCTGACGCAGCGTCGGAATGTGCCTTTTGTTTTCGCCGCCTATCACCGGCCCGCATGGGGCGCGGGAGTCAAGGAAGATGCCGTGGACATTCAGAAACAATGGTGTCCGCTGTTTGAGTCGCTGGGCGTGGATGCGGTGTTCGAGCACGATCACCATTGCTACAAACGCACTTGGCCGATCAAGGAAGGTCGGCGCGATGATGCCCAAGGCATTCCTTATTTGGGCGATGGTGCTTGGGGTGTCGCGGTGCGCAAACCGGAGCCGAAGGACGTCGACAAACGTCCCTGGATCGCCCACCAAGGCGCCATCAACCACCTATTCCGCGTCACCTTGCGCGAGAAGGACTTTTTCTGTGAGGCTAAAACCGCGGATGGCAAAGTCTTCGATCAGGCCAGCTATCCGAAACGGCCTTGATGCCGCGAGATGCGTTCCGTCATTGACAGATCAATACGGGCGCGCAAGCTCACAACATGACCCGTTTGCTAGCGCTGAACATCCTGTTATTCGCCATCGGAGGCATCCTTCTCAAGGCCGAGGAGACGCCTGCCGCGAAGTTGCCGAACATTTTGCTGATTGGCGATTCGATCTCCGCAGGCTACCAACGTCAGGTCAAAGCGGCTTTCGCCGGGCGGGCCGTGGTGGTGAAAAATGAGGGCAATGCCGAATGGTCGGGCACCGGAGTGAAAAAAATCGACAGCTATCTCGGCGCTACGAAATGGGACATCATCCACTTCAATTGGGGATTGTGGGACATCTACGGCTGGGAGTATCATGCGGAAGACCGTTCGCCGGAAGCCTACGCAAAGCGGCTGGATCTTCTGGTCGCACGCATGAAACAAACTGGCGCGAAGCTGATCTGGGCCACCACCACACCGGTGTGCATGGAACCTGAGCAAACGATGCGCAGGCGTTTTCATCAAACCGTGCAAATCACGCCCGAACAACAGCAGAAGTATGCCGATGCGGCACTGGCGGTGATGAAAAAACACGGTGTGGCCGTCAATGATCTCCACGCACACATCCTGCCCACCCTCAAGGAATATGGAGTCGCGCCCGACGATGTGCATTTCAGCGCGGCGGGCAGCGAGCATTTGGCGAAAAAGGTCATTTCCGCACTGGAAGAAGCGCTGACGACGCCTCAGTAAGAGATTTATTGTCCACTTTGGAAAATTTTCGGGAAATTTTTGCTTGCCGCATGAAAGATCGACCGCTAGTAGCTCGGGGTCGTTTTTGTGCGGTCACATCAGCGCGTTTTTCTCCCAACACTCGATTCGCATGCGAAAATTTCTTTTCTCCACCGGTTCCGCCCTGATGGTGGGATTGGTTCTTTCCAGTTGTTCCAGCGGTTTGAAAATCGTGGACGCCAAGTCGTCGCGCGCCCTCAGCTTTGGCAAAGTGCAACCAATTGTCACGGAGCCACCCTCGGCTCACTTGGTGGCGGCGGCTCATGCCAAGCCGAAAGATCGCCATTCTATGCCGGTCTACACGTTCGGTGAGCGCAACCGCGTGGTGCGCACCACCGCTTACACCTGCTCGGAGGCGGATCATTTGCAATACGGTTCGGCCAATGCCTTCGGCACCACACTCAAATACAACAACCGAGTCCGTTCGGCCGCGGCCGATTGGTCGTTCTACCCGCTCGGCACCGTGTTCAAAATCAAGGGTCAATCGCAGTTGTATGTCGTGGATGACTACGGCTCGGCTCTGACTGGCACGGGCACCATCGACATCTACCACCCGACTCGCGATTGGATGAATGCTTGGGGTCGCCGCAACGTCGAGATTGTCGTGGTCAAATGGGGCTCGCTTGAGCATAGCGCCGAGGTGCTCTCAAAACGCACGAAATACCCGCATTGCCGCCAGATGTTTGTGAACATCCAGCGCATGCGCGGCGTGGCGCCCAGCACCGCGATGCGCTGAGGCGCGGTTCGCTTCTGCGGCATCAGTCGGGCAGATGGTCCTTGCAGTATTCCTCGCCATCCGTCATGTGAACGTAGAATTCCAGATCCGGGTCATCGTGCTCAGTGCGCTGGCATACCTTGCAGTGATGCAGGGAATCGGCACTTTTCCGCAAGGCGCTGCGGAATTGTTGTTTGCGCTGGATGTTGGCCCAAGCACCGCCCATGAGGGCATTGACGATGCCGACCAGTCCTCCGCTTGCAAAGCCGACCAGGTGCGCCGTATTGGCCACTGGACCCATCATGCCAGTGAAGCATACCACCAACCAAATTAGCAACATCGCCGCGGTTTGCGGATTGATGACGAACCCGGGGTTCGGGTGGAGTTTGGAACGTGCGAGCAGAAAGCCGAACAATCCGTAGTTCACGCCGGACATCCCGCCAAAATTCGGACCGCTGACAAAAGCTTGTGCCCCATTCGAGAGCAGCGCGGTAAACAACACCAGAGCCAGGAACGGCAGCGAGCGGAAGCGGGTTTCGATCAGCAAACCGAACTGCCACAACCACATCATGTTGAAGACGACGTGGAGCATGCCAAAATGCAAGAACATCGGGGTGAAGGCCCTCCACACCTGACCGCGGGCGATGTCACGCTCGGGATTTTTCTTCATCTGCTCGATCATGCGGAGGCGCTGCATGATTTCCTCTTCGGAAATTACGTCCGATGCTTCAATTTCCTCCTCCGTAAACATCAATTGTTCGAATTCCTGCTGTGAAGCGAAAAAAAGCGCATCGACTCTTGAACAATCCTTGCCAAAATTGCTGACTCCCGCGACCAAGATGCTTACCGCCATCAGGAGGAGAGTGACGTAGGCATAGCGCACGGCATCCTGCCATGGAGGACGACGTGAATGTGACGATCGGTGGAATGAAACTTGCCTCATGAAATGTATCGCTTCGCAGGGTCTATCGGAAGCGATGGGAGTTGACAAGCCGGTAGCGCGTGCCAGTTTGTGCGTCGAAATGTCAGACAATTTGCTCCACAGTCCGCTGGAATCCGTGCACGTCGAGTTGGGTGCCAAGATGGTGCCCTTCGGCGGATGGTATATGCCTGTGCAATACACGTCCATCCTCGATGAACATGCCGCCGTGCGCCAGCAAGTGGGGGTTTTTGACATTTCCCACATGGGGCAAATCGTCGTAACAGGTGTCGGTGCGGAAGCTTGGTTGAACCGCATGTTAGCCAACAATGTGGCCCAACTCGCGCCGGGTCAGGGGCAATACAGTTTTCTGCTCAACGAACACGGCGGCGTGATCGACGACCTCATCATCTACCGCGAAGCCGCGGACCGTTTTTTCGCGGTGGTGAACGCCTCGCGCATCGAACAGGATTTTTTCTGGTTGGCGCAACACCAACCGGAGGATGTGACATTGGCGAACGAAAGCGAATTGTGGGCGGGATTGGCCGTGCAAGGTCCGCTGTCCGCCGCAGTGTTTGCCCGCTTGTTCAACGGCGTGAGCCTGCCGCCGCGCAACGGTATGGTGCGCTTCACGCACGAAGGTCAGGAGTTGGTCGTGTGCCGCACGGGATACACCGGCGAGGACGGCTACGAATTTTTCAGTGCCGCCAGCACTGGTCCGGCATGGTTGAAGGCCTTTGTCGCCGCGGGGGCGAAACCCTGCGGTCTGGGTGCTCGCGATAGCCTGCGCCTGGAAATGGGCTACCCGCTCAATGGCAGCGATCTCTCCGAGGAACTCACGCCGCTTGAAGCGGGGTTGGGATTTTTTGTGGACATGGACAAAGGTGATTTTATGGGCCGCGAGGTGCTCGCCACCCTAAAAGCCCAGGGCCTCACGCGTAAGCTCGTGGGTCTGCAATACCTCGACAAAGGCGCACCGCCGCGCGCTCACTACGCGGTGGAAAGCAGCGATGGCCGGGTGATCGGCGAACTTTCCAGCGGCGTGCTTTCTCCCAGCCTGATGACCGGAATTGCCATGGCCTATCTGCCCATCGAATTCACCAAACTCGGCACCATCGTGAACATCGATGTGCGCGGTAGGAAATTTTCCGCCAAGGTCGTCAAAAAACCATTTTACAAACCCGCCACACAGGCGTCATAACTTTCTCAACATGAATATCCCCAACGATCTCCGCTACAATTCCTCTCACGAATGGGTGCGCTTGGAAGGCAACATTGCCACCGTGGGCATCACGGATCACGCCCAAGCCGAACTCACCGATGTGGTGTTTGTGGAGCTTCCCGCCGTGGGTCGTCAGGTGGACCTGGGCGATCCCACCGCCGTGGTGGAATCCGTGAAGGCCGCCAGTGACATTTACGCGCCCATTTCCGGCGAAGTCGTGGAAGGCAATCCCGAAGTGGAGGCCGACCCCTCACTGGTTAACACCGACCCCTACGGCAAAGGCTGGATTTTCAAAATGCGCGTCAAGGACGTGACCGCCGTCGGAAATCTGATGGATGCTGCCGCCTACGGTGCGATGATTTCCTGAGCGAAGAAACGGAGCGCGGACTTCAGTCTGCTAGGTCGCGCCAAGGCGAATCATAGTTTTTTTGACAGAATTTTCGAATTTTCTTAACGCAAACAAATACCCCGCAACAACCAGCGCGAATTTTTCCTGCCTCCTCTGTTGCGTTGCGTGTTGATCTGCCGCATAGTGGCGATGTGAAAGTCGGCATTCTGGTCAACGAGCGAAAAGCGGATGCGCGCGAGGCGGTGCGCGGTTTGTGCGAGGTGCTGCAATCGCGCGGGATTGAGGTGCTGTTGCATCATCAGGCGGCGAAACTGATCGACGAGCCTGTCTCTCACGAGGCTCACGCGCTCGCCATTGAGGCCGATGTGATTGCCGTGCTCGGTGGCGATGGCACGATGCTTGCGGCGATGGAGAAGCTGGGCAATACGGAAAAACCCGTGGCGGGCATTAACATCGGTACGCTGGGGTTTCTTACGAGTTGCACGGAAAACGAACTGGAATTGTTTGCCGATGCGCTGGTGAGCGGCGATTACCGCACGAGCGAGCGGACCTTGTTGCATTCGGTGATCTGCCATGCCGATGGCACACAGCAGGAATTTCTCGCCCTCAACGAAGTGGTGTTGGCCCGCGGTCAAACCGGTAAACTTGTCAGTCTCTGCGCCCGCATCAATGGCGAGATGCTCAATCACTATCGTGCGGACGGCCTGATCGTCACCACACCCACCGGCTCCACGGCCTACAATCTCTCGGCGGGTGGTCCGCTGATCAGCCCCGACGCGCGGGTGTTTGTGATCACTCCGATCTGCCCGCATTCGCTGAGCTATCGGTCGCTGGTGGTGGATGATGCTTCTCAGGTGGAAATCATTCCCGAGGGCGCGGCGGAAGAGCCGATGTTCTTTACTGTCGATGGTCGCGACATCGTGCAAATCTCCATGGGCAGCCGCATTCTGGTCAGCAAGTCGGCGCGTTCGTTTCATCTCTTGCGACTCAAAAACCGGTCTTTTTACGAGGCCTTGCGTCAAAAACTCGGCTGGCGCGGGTAAATTCACTCCACCTTTACATTTCGTTTGGAGTTTGATCCGCTCTTTGCTTGGATCACGGGCATGCGCTACAAGGCCATCGATCCCCAGCTATTCATTCGCAATCGGGAAAAATTGCGTGCTCTTCTACCACCCGACAGCATGGTCATCGTGGTATCGAACGATGTCTATCCAACCAATGCCGATGGCACGATGCCGTTCAAACAGAATGCCGATTTGTTTTATCTTTGTGGCGTGGATCAAGAGGATACCGCGCTGATGCTATTCCCGGATGCCAAGGATCCGAAGCAGCGGGAGATTCTTTTCGTCAAGGAGACCAGCGAGCACATTGCGATTTGGGAAGGTGCTAAATTAACGAAGGATCAGGCGCGTGCCGCCACCGGCATTGATCGCATCGAATGGATCGCCTCCTTTGATGGGATGCTCCAGCAAATGATTCCTCAGGCGAGCCACATCTTTTTCACCACCAATGAGTATCTGCGAGCGCATCCCGTGGTGGAAACCGCGAATGACCGATTGATCAAAACCTGCCGCCAACGGTTCCCGCTGCATCGCTTCGAGCGCTTGGCTCCGCTGATGCATCAACTGCGCATCATCAAGGAGTCGCAGGAGATCGCCATCATGCAGCATGCCTGCGACATCACCGAGGCCGGTTTCCGTCGACTGCTCCCCTTTGTCAAACCCGGAGTGGGTGAGTGGGAGGTGGAGGCCGAGTTGTTGCACGAATTCGTGCGCCGTGGCTCGCGCGGCTTCGCCTACCAGCCCATCATCGGTTCGGGAAAAAACGCCTGTGTGTTGCATTACATCAGCAACGATGCCGTTTGTCAGGATGGCGACATGTTGTTGCTGGATGTGGCGGCGGAATATGCCGGATGGAATTCCGATCTCACCCGCACCATTCCCGTGAATGGCCGCTTCACTCCGCGTCAGCGCGAGGTCTACAACGCCGTCTTGCGCGTGATGCGCGGTGCCAATGCCCTGCTGCGCCCCGGCAACACGCCCAACGAATACCAGCAGCAAGTGATCGAGTTGATGGAAAAAGAGCTCGTAGACCTCAAGCTCATCGATGCTCAGGCCGCGAAGAGCCAGGGGCCGGACAAGCCGTTGGTGAAAAAATATTTCATGCACGGCACCTCGCATCATCTCGGACTGGATGTGCACGACGTGTTTCCGCCGCATCAACCCTACGGTGTGGGCATGGTCTTCACCATCGAGCCGGGCATTTACATTCGTGAGGAAAACATGGGCATCCGACTGGAAAACGATGTGATCATCGGCGAACATGGTAACTTCGATCTGATGCGAAACATCCCTATCGAGGCGGATGAAATCGAGGATTTGATGAACCGCTGAGTGAGATCAGCCGCAAGGAAATCGGCGCGCGATGTCTTCCAGCATGCTGCGATCCGTTTCATCAAAAGCCGCAGGTTGTGAGGAATCCACATCCAGCACGGCGACCATCTTACCTTGGCAATCGTGCCACGGCACCACGATTTCGCTGGCGGAACGGGCATCGCAGGCGATATGGCCGGGGAAGGCGTGGACATCGGCCACAACAATGGTCCGATTTTCCGCCCATGCTGTGCCGCAGACTCCGTTGCCATGGCGGATGCGCAGGCAGGCAGGCGTGCCCTGGTAGGGACCTACCCACAATTCATCACCACAGACCCGATAGAATCCGGTCCAGAAATAATGCGGCATGGTCTGATGGAGAACGGCGACAATGCTCGCCATCACCAGCGTGGCATCCGTTTCCCCGGCAAGCATGCCCGACAGCGAATCGATCGCCCGCCGGTAGAGTTGCTCCTTTTCCACCGCTGCGGGAATCGTGCCTTTGATTACGGAAAATGTTTCGCCATGCGACATAAGGAATTCTCACGATTAGGCGGCCGGCTCGCTCTGCTTGACACCTTCGCTCAGACAGCCGGGGCAATCCTGTGCCCAGTGGCCGGAAGCGATCTCCCTGAGTGGCGGCACGCGATCGGTCAGGCAGAGATCGCGGCGACCCATCGTATTGCGCTCGCGGAAGGCGCAACCCTGAGGCGGGTTCGCCAGATTCGGTGGTAGCCCTGGAATGGTGTGCAGCAATTCATTTTTCGGCTTGATCGAGGGAATGCTGGCCAATAGCGCACGGGTATACGCGTGACGCGGGTTCGCGAATAATAGATCGCGCGGAGCGGATTCGACAATCCGTCCCGCATACATCACGTTGATGTGATCACACATTTCCGATACCACCGCGAGATCGTGCGTGATGAAAACCACCGAGGTGCCCAGTTCGCGTTGGCGGTCACGGATGAGATCCAACACCTGCTTTTGCACTGTGACATCGAGCGCCGTGGTCGGCTCGTCACAGATCAGCAGTTCGGGCCGCGTAATGAGGGCCATCGCGATCATAACCCGCTGTCTCATGCCACCGGAAAACTCATGCGGATAACCGTGAACCCTTTGCACGGGGTTGTGAATTCCGACTTCCGCCAGCGATTCGATGGCGTGTTGCAGCGCTTGTTTTTTGTCCATGCCCAAGTGCTGTTGCAGCGGCTCCATCAGTTGCGTCGAGACTTTGAGATAGGGATTCAGCGAGGTCATCGGATCTTGGAAGATCATGCTGATGCGCTTGCCGCGGATGCCCGCCATTTGCTGCGGAGTAGCCTTGAGCAGGTCGATGCCATCAAAGACCGCCGTGCCCGAATGGATGCGTCCGGGAGGCTGCGGGATGAGGCCTAGCAGGGAATAACAGGTCACGGATTTCCCCGAACCCGATTCCCCGACGATGCCCAAGGTTTTGCCTTTTTCGAGCGAAAAGGAAACGTCCTCCACCGCGTGTACCACACCGTTGCGAGTGTGAAAACGCGTGCTCAAATTGCGAACATCGAGAATCATGGCAAGACATTCAATCACTCAGGCGCTGATCCCGCAAACGGAAAGTGTCAATCGATCCCGCCTCTCCATCCACGCCCTTCCTTGTGCCCACTGTGGTGGCAGAGCCAGCCGAAGAAGCGTCTGACGCAGCCGAGGCGGGCGATTTGGGTGTTGATGACGAGGGGTTTATTGCCGCGTGGGGAGCGGTAATGGTGGAGGAAAACAAAAAGGCTGGCAATGCGGGAGGGGAAATCTAGCATGTGGCCCATGGACGTGAGACAACAAACGCAGAAGCTGCTGGAGAACTACTACGCCTGCTTCAATGCTGGGAATACCGAAGGCATGCTGGCCTTGATGGCGGATGACATTGTGCATGACATCAACCAGGGCGGGAGCGAAACGGGTCTTGCCGCGTTCCGTGAATTTTTCGTGCGGATGAACCGCTGCTATCGCGAGAACGTCAGCGATCTGCAGATTTTTGTGAGTGATGACGGCACGCGCGCGGCGACGGAATTTCTCGTGCACGGCACCTATCTCTCTACCGATGAGGGGCTGCCCGCAGCGCAGGGGCAGACCTATGATCTCCCTGCGGGGGCGTTTTTTTCGATCCCGCATGGAAAAATCCAACGCGTCACGATGTATTACAATCTTCAAGACTGGCTCGACCAGGTGAACTCCTGAACCCTATGAAACATTTCATCATCGCACTGCTGGCCACGTTGTGCCTAGCGAAGGCGGAAGAAGAGCCGCTCAACATCGTCTACATCATCTCCGATGACCATTGCTGGACCGACTACGGCTTCATGGGTCATGCGCAGGTGAAAACGCCGAACCTCGATCAACTGGCGAAGGAGTCGCTGTTGTTCAAGCGCGGCTATGTTCCCTCCAGCCTGTGCTGCCCCAGCCTGGCCACCATTCTCACCGGAAAATTCCCGCACCAACACAAGATCACCTCCAACGATCCGCCCATGCCCAAGGGCATGACACCGCAGCAATCCCGCAAGGGCAACTTGTTCCAACAAGGCCGCGATGTGATGAACGGCTTCATGGATCAGCAGAAAACCCTGCCGCGCCTTCTCACCGAAAAAGGCTATCTCACCCTGCAAACCGGCAAGTGGTGGCAAGGCCCCTACACCCACGGCGGCTTCACCCACGGCATGACCAAGGGCGGACGCCACGGCGATGAGGGACTGGACATCGGCCGCAAAACCATGAAACCCATCGATGACTTTCTCGATCTTTCGCAGAAGGAAAAGAAACCGTTTTTTGTCTGGTATGCGCCGCTGCTACCCCACGACCCGCACACTCCGCCCGAGCGTTTGTTGGAAAAATACAAAAAACTCACGCCCTCCATCCATCAGGCTCGCTACTGGGCGATGATCGAATGGTTTGATGAAACCATCGGCCAACTGCGTGCAAGCCTGGAACAACGGAATTTGTTAGAAAACACGCTGATCGTCTATGTGGCGGACAATGGCTGGATCCAGAGTC
>JBJOMZ010000094.1:0-10030 GCA_046052105.1 Verrucomicrobiota bacterium
AGTGGCAGCCATTGCACGAATACCCCACCTGGCTTCAAACGCGCCAACACCTGCGCGAAATGTTCGCGACTGTAGAGATTTCCAGTGCCGCGACCGTAGGGTAGAAACAAATCGGCGTTAATCATGGCGAAGCGTTCCTCGCTCGCCATCAAGCGATGACGACCGTCGCCAATCACCACTTGGGAACGCGGATCCGTATACAATCCCTGGGTGATGTCCGGTTCTCCGGCCCCGCCAGCGAAATACTTGCGCGACGCAGCGACCACTGCCGATGAAAGTTCGCAGGTCACCACCCGACTGACCCAGGGATAGGCCGAGCGATCCAGAGACTCGCCTGCCGTGATGCCGGTACCCATGCCGAGGAAAAAAAGACTATCCGTTTTGGGAAAGACCAACAGCGGCAAACGCGCTTGCTGGATTTGTGGTGCATAGGCAGAGGTCGATCCAAGACTATAGGCCGAATTGATTTTGATCGAAACATCCTGTTGCGAGTCCTTCACCACAGTGACCGTGGCATCGCTCGACTCCCATCGGTCCAACACGATTTCAGGTTTCCCCCAATGATCGAGATGCCCGCGCTGCGGCAAAAATGATGGGCTCAAGACGGTCAGACCGACCACCAACATGCCCAATGATGTATACTTTCCTGCCAAGCTGACTGGCCCCTTACCTACAGGAAGGAAAAAGGCGATCAGAAGATAGGCCGCCGCAATGCCCTGAAGCGACCGCCAGATACCCGCATATTCTAACAACAAGAACCCGGCGATCAAGGAGCCAGCGATCGCGCCAATCGTATTGATGGCAGACAAATTCCCCAACACCTGCCCCGATGACTCGGCGTGACGTTCCTCGCATTTCATCAGCATAGGAAACACCGCGCCTAACAGAACAGAGGAAGGACCGATCGTAGCGAATGTGGTCACCAGAAGACCACTCACATAGCCCGCAAAGGATCGATCGGTAGCCAGCATCATCCCACCATCCGTTAGGTTCAAAAACACAAAGGGCAACAGCAACAGAAGCGTGGCGCCACAGACCATGAGCCACATCAGCACACGCGGGGCGGCGACATCGGCGCGCGCCAACCTCGAGGCCAACCACGCACCCATCGCCAACGCTACCAACACCACGATAAGAGTGGCGGAAAAACTATACACAGAATTTTCATGGACCTGCGCCAACATGCGCGTCCAGATCACTTCGAGTGCCAGAAGCTGAAATCCCGAGACAAATGCCAGCAGCAGAATCAGTCTTCGCGGTAGCGCTTTGTCTTGAGAACCACTCGACCGAATGGACGCCACCGCAGCATCATCTGCCGCGATGGGAGCGCCGCGTGATGCATACAATGCCATCGCCGCAACCAACATTGATGCGACCATCGCCGTCGCGCAGGTCAATCGAATCCCCAACGCGGCAATCAATACGAAGGCCGTAGCAAAGGCCCCGCACGCCGCCCCCATGGTATTTACGGTATACAATCTCGCCGCAGTCATTCCGAAACGGGCCATGCGATGGATCATCACCTGACCGAGCACTGGTAAGGTGCCCCCCATCAGCATCGCGGGAGAGAACACCATCAACCAAGTCCAAAAAAACGGCAACCACCATGCATCTACCTCATCGCCATAACGCTGGGAAAACAGCAGATACCATGAATTCACGACTTCCGGAGCGAAGACAATCAGGAGTCCGGAAGCAGCGATGCCACATTCCAGCCATGCGTAGGTGCGAAGAGGTGTTTTCATTCGCGCGCATTTCCTTCCCCAGAACCAACTGCCGAACGCCAGACCGGCAAAAAACACGGCCAAGGTCAAGGCCGCGGCCTGCGAGGTGTTGCCCAGCATCAGACCAAGTTGCCTCATCCACAAAACCTGATAGATCAGGCAAGCAAATCCAGAAAGCCATACCATCACCCACAACTGCATCTTCCTGCCCATATGCGACTCCACCGGACATCCCTCCATAGAGAACTCTCGAGCGCCTTGTTTGACTGGGGATGAATGACGCGTGCGCTTCATGCTCCGCACACTATTCACGGACCCTACTGCATGACCAGCATTTCGTCAGCCAAAATCACAAAATGAAGGTGGACACGCTCCAGCACCTTTGCTAGTTCCCTATCCATGATGCATCGATTCATAACCCGAGCCATCTCGTGGCTGCCGTTTCTGCTTTTGGCGGCGCCTGTGCTGCTGCTTGTCGCTCTTACCGCGGAAGCGCGCATTTGGACCGATCATAAAGGCCGGACCATCGATGCCGAGATCGTACGCGTGGAAAAAGAAGGAGCGGTGGTGATGCGCCAGGGCAAGGAGACCCTGCTGCCTCTCGAAAAACTCAGCGAACAAGACCAACAGTATGTGATTCAATGGTCCGTGGCGAACAAACCCAAAACGCCAACGGTTCCGTCCGCGCCAGTGTCCGCAGTCCCGACTCCCGCGCCCAAAGTCGTTGCTTCAGCCAATACCGATTCCTTTTATCCGGCCGGTCATGAGCCACTGTTCAATCCTTTTCCCAACATCAAAGATCGCGGACCGTGGCTCGTTCGCAACCTCGGCCCCGTGGGCATCGGCATCCTCTTAACCCGGCCCGGAATGACCATGCAAATTAACAACGTCGAAGCCGGTTCCCCTGCCGAGGCCACGGGCAAACTCAAAAAAGGTCAGATTATCGATAGCATCAACGGCAAGGTGCTCAAGGACATCGATCCCCGCATCACCTTGGGCGATATCGTCACCGAAGCCGAAGCCACCGATGGCAAGGTCACGATCAACATCCGCGAACTCGGCGATGTTACTGTGCAAATCCCTGTGATGGGGCGCTACAGCGACACATGGCCGCTAAATTGCCCAAAGTCCGACAAGATCGTACGCAATCTCGCCGACCTGCTGGCCAAGGAAGAAAAACCATCCTGGGGTTCGGTGATTTTCCTGCTTTCTACGGGGGAGGAAAAGGATCTCGATGTGGTGCGCAAGTGGATGAAGGGCATCGACAGCATCGGTGGCATGAACTGGGAAAAAGGCTACAAAGGGCCTGGTCTGTGCGAGTATTACTTGCGCACTGGTGACGCCAGTGTGTTGCCTGTAATCAAAAAAATGACCGAGGAACTGCGCGTCCACATGTATAGCGGCGGATGGAGTGGTCGTGGCGCCCCTGCCGCCTTCACCTACTCCGTCGGCACGGGCCAAGTCCACGCTTCCGGTGTTCATTGCATGTCGTTCCTCCATATGGCGAAACTTTGTGGAGTGGAAGTCGATGACTACATGTTCCGCGAAGCATTCTCGCAATTCTATCGCTTCGCCGGTCATGGTAACGTCGCTTATGGCAACAACCTGCCCGAAGGTGGCTTCCGCGATAACGGCAAAACCAGCGGGCTAGCCTTCGGACTTGGTGCTGCTGCGATGGCATCTTCTGAAGGAGAACATTCTGTCTTTGCCAAAGCGCGCGACAACTCGGCGATGAAAGCTTTTTACGCCACCAACTGGTTCCACGCCGCGCACACTGGTGGCGGTATGGGAGAGATCTGGCACCACACCGCCATCAGCCAGATACGAGAAAAACGGCCGACTCAGTATCGCTCATATCTTGATACCCGGCGCTGGGTCATGGACCTGTCGCGCCGTTTCAACGGCAGCATTGGCATCGCCGGCATGGACGACCGCTACGACCGATCCGCCACCGAGGACAACATGGCTTGGGGTACGTTTTTCGCCCTCACCTACACATGCCCCCGCAAGACACTGCAACTTTTCGGCGCACCGCGCAGCAAGTGGGCCAAGAGCATTCCCCTGGAACGCCCATGGGGCAATGCTGCGGACGATGCATTTCACTCGATCGAACCGATTGCCGGCGGCCCTTTGACCATGGCTGAGCTTTTGAATGAAACCGTTGGCAAAGATTGCTCAGTGGGCGTAATCAAAAAGCTCACGGATCCTGCACTTACGGATACGACCTTGCAAACATACCTGCATCACCCAGAATATGACCTGCGCAGCATCGCCATGGATCAGATCGTGAAACGTGGTCGCGCCGATCTCGTTCTCCCTCTGTTGAAATCATCAGACACCCGTCTGCGCCAAGCTGGACTACTGGCGCTGACCGGTATGTTCAAAGGTGCTCCGCTACCCAAGGATAAAGTCACACCCGAGATGCTGGAGCAGGTTGTGAAAATCCTCAACGATCCCAACGAAGCTTGGTGGACTGCCTTGCATGCCATCGATGCCCTCGGTCGGGCAGACAACTCGCTGATCGCCGCGAACCGTGATCGTTTGATGGCATTGCTGAAATACAACTGCACTTGGCTTCAAACCTCCGCCGTGTGCACACTGGCCAAAATTTCCGCGGAACCGGAACATTACCAAACCGTGCTGCCCACCATCCTGGAAGTCACCGCGAAGTTCCGCGTCGACTCCTCCTCTACACGCGGCACCAATGCCATCAACGAAGCGCTCAAAAATGCTAGTGCGGATGTGAAAAAATTTGCCGATCCCTTGTTGAAAAAAACCTACACCTCCATGCCCATCGTGCTTGCCGAACCAAACACTGGTGCCGTACTCGGTGGTGGCGGTCAGGTCACGCGTTCTCGCATCGGCAACATCCTGCAGGTGCTGCCCGGCGGCGAAGATTTCGTCAAACGCATCCCGCGCGCCACCTTGGCCTCACACGTCAGCGGGAAGGATGCGGACCGCTATGTCTACAACGGAACCTTCACGACCAACAAAGCTGTCATAGGCACGTGGGCCTGGTGCGTCTGGCCCGCTCCCAACAACCCGCAGGAAATCGACAAATGCATCAACAACTACGTCAACGGCCGTAAAGGAAAACCGTTGCATGAGGTCGACAAACCGAAGGATTTCCTGCAAATTCTGGATGGCGGAAAAACCGCAAAATCAGGATTTTACAAAGGCTATTTCTGGAGCGGGGATATGCTTATCGGCACGAACCAGGATGAGGCTGTGAAAATGGAAATCCGCACCGTGGGCGGCCACGATTTCCTCATCGTCGAACGCGGTGGTTTCAGCAAACCTCCCGCCACTGATGACGACCTCGTGATTCCCAAAGACTACCACTGCGGCTACCATGTGTATGTCCGCCAGTGAGTCCTACGGCGTCGATCTGCAAAAGAAAGCCCATGACACCAGCGACGCTGTGCACCTGCAAATGAGATGATGGTGAGAAATCGCGGTGATCAACACTGTTAAAGCCACGTTGAGCCCCTTCTTCCCGCGGCGCAGCCGCTTTGGACTGCTGCGAGAAATCGCAGCTTTCCGGTCGCGGGAGAACAAGGAGAAAAGGCCACGCATTTTTTCCGGTCGTCGCACAGCCCCTCGCAAAGCGGTGATGCCTCACCGCACTCCAAAGCCTGCGGCGATGAATCAGCCTGGGATGTTTGAATCAAAAAACCCCGCGCGGACTGATCCGCGCAGGGTTGGAGGGAAGAAAGTGCCGCCGGGACGACGGCGCTCCCTATTACATCATGCCGCCCATGCCGTGGTCGTGATCATGACCACCGGCTGCGGGTTTGGCAGGCTCTGGTTTCTCGGCGATGAGGCACTCGGTGGTGAGCAGAAGGCCGGCGATGGACGCGGCGTTTTGCAGAGCACTGCGGGTGACTTTCGTCGGGTCAACCACACCGGAAGCGATGAGGTCTTCGTACTTGTCGGTGGCGACGTTGTAACCATGACCAGCTTTGTTGGTCTTGACGTTCTCGACGATGAGAGCGCCTTCGCGGCCAGCGTTGGCAGCCAACTGACGCAGCGGAGCTTCCACGGCGCGGGACACAATGCCCATGCCGGTGCGCTCGTCTTCGTTGGAAGCAGCATCGGAGCATTTTGCATCCTGAGCGGCTTTGAGAGCGCGGATGAGAGCAGTGCCACCGCCAGGAACGATGCCTTCTTCCACCGCAGCGCGGGTGGCGTGCAGGGCGTCTTCCACGCGAGCTTTCTTCTCTTTCATCTCGGTCTCGGTGGCAGCACCGACGTTGATGACAGCCACGCCGCCGGCGAGTTTGGCAAGACGCTCTTGCAGCTTCTCACGATCGTAGTCACTGGTGGTGTCTTCGATTTGCTTGCGGATCTGGTTCACGCGGCCAGTGATGGCTTCGCTGGAACCGGCACCTTCGATGATGGTGGTGGCGTCCTTCGAGATGGTGACGCGCTTGGCTTGACCAAGGTCGCTGAGCTCCACGCTCTCGAGTTTGATGCCGAGGTCTTCGGTGATGACTTTGCCACCGGTGAGCACGGCGATGTCTTCGAGCATGGCCTTGCGGCGATCGCCGAAACCAGGAGCCTTGACAGCGGCGACGTGCAGGATGCCGCGCAGCTTGTTCACCACGAGAGTGGCAAGGGCTTCGCCCTCAACATCTTCCGCGATGATCAAGAACGGACGACCGGTCTTAGCGACTTTCTCCAGAAGAGGCAGCATGTCTTTCAACGAGGAAACTTTTTTCTCGTTGATGAGGATCAGTGCGTTGTCGAGAACGGCTTCCATGCCTTCCGCGTCGGTGACGAAGTAAGGGCTGAGGTAGCCTTTGTCGAACTGCATGCCTTCCACCACGTCAAGCGTGGTTTCGATGCCTTTGGCTTCTTCCACGGTGATGGTGCCGTCTTTGCCAACCTTGTCCATGGCCTCGGCGATGATGTTGCCGATTTCGGTGTCCCAGTTAGCGGAAACGGTGGCGACTTGGGCGATTTCCTTGGTGTCGGAGACGGTCTTGGAAAGTGCTTTCAGTTGAGCGACGATGGCTTCGGTGGCCTTCATGATCCCGCGTTGCAGGGAGATCGGATTGGCACCTGCGGTCACGTTGCGCAGACCTTCTTTGTAGATGGCCTCGGCAAGTACGGTAGCTGTAGTCGTTCCATCACCGGCGATGTCGCTGGTTTTGCTGGAAACCTCGCGGATCAGCTGGGCGCCCATGTTTTCATAGGGGCACTCAAGCTCGATCTCCTTGGCCACCGAAACACCGTCTTTGGTGATCGTGGGGGAGCCGAATTTTTTGTCGAGGATCACATTGCGTCCGGCAGGACCAAGAGTGGCTTTGACGGCACGGGCAAGTTTTTCCACTCCGCGCAGGAGGGCCTGGCGTGCGGCTTCATCAAATTGCAGTTGTTTAGCTGGCATAGTAATTGAGTAGTTAGTGTGAAGTGATCAGTATTTTTTATTGAAATTATTCTACGATACCGAGGATGTCGGACTCGGAGATGATGAGGTGCTCCTCGCCATTGATTTTGACTTCGGTGCCACCGTATTTGGAGATGAGCACCTTGTCGTTCGCCTTGACGGTGAACTCGATGAGTTTGCCGTTGTCGTCACGGCCGCCGGTGCCTACGGAAATCACAAGAGCTTCCTGTGGTTTTTCCTTGGCGCTGTCCGGCAGGACGATTCCGCCTGCGGAGACGGCTTCTGCTTCGATGCGTTTCACAAGAACGCGTTGACCGAGTGGTTTGATGTTAGCCATAGTATGTTATGTGTTGGTTTGGTTGTTTGTTGGTTAGACAAGCCGGTTTGACTTGAAAGTTGAATATGATCTGACGGATTGGTCTGATCAGACTAATACGTCAGATCATGAAAATTAATCGACTACCTCGGCATCCACAACTTTGCCTTTGGCCTTTTTGGGCTCGCCGGGTTCGTCGTTGGCGGGTTGCACGTCAGGAGCGGCTCCGGCACCACCCATTTGCTGGGCGGCGTTGTAGAGTTCCGTCATGGTTTTTTCGAGGTCGGTAGTGGCGGATTTGATCGCATCGAGGTCATCGGACTTCAGCGCATCGCGCACCGTGAGGACTTTGCCTTGCAGCTCGGCCTTGAGCTCGGCGGGAGCTTTGTCGCCCAGTTCTTCGAGTTGTTTCTCGACCTGGAAGGCAAGGTTTTCCGCCTTGTTCTTGGTGTCCACAGCTTCAACGCGCTTGCGGTCCTCCTCGGCGTGGGCCTCGGCTTCTTGCTTGGCGCGCTCGATCTCGTCTTTGCTGAGACCGGACGATCCTTGAATGGAGATTTTCTGCTCCTTGCCGGATTGTTTGTCTTTCGCGGAGACATGAAGGATGCCGTTCGCATCGATGTCAAAAGTGACCTCAATCTGCGGCTCACCACGACGGGCGCTGGCGATGCCATCAAGGCGGAAGTTTCCTAACAACTTGTTGTCGGAGAACATCGGACGCTCACCTTGGCAAATGCGGATGTCCACAGCGGGCTGGTTGTCGGCAGCGGTGGAGAACACCTGCGACTTCTTCGCAGGGATGGTGGTGTTGCGCTCGATCATCGGCGTGGCACGGGAACCTTCGGTTTCGATCGAAAGAGTCAGCGGGGTGACGTCGAGCAAGAGCACGTCTTTCACATCGCCGCGCAGCACGCCGCCCTGGATCGCCGCGCCGATGGCGACGACTTCATCCGGGTTCACGCCTTTGTGCGGCTCCTTGCCACCGAGCTCGCGGGCGGTCTCGATGACTTTCGGCATGCGGGTCATGCCACCCACGAGAACCAGCTCATCGATTTTCGAAAGGTCGATGCCGGCTTCCTTGATGCAATCGCGGACGGGCTTCTTGGTGCGCTCGAAGAGACTATCGGTGAGTTGCTCCAGTTTCGAACGAGTGAGCGTGAGCTGGATGTGCTTCGGACCGGTGGCATCCGCAGTGATAAAGGGCAGGTTGATGTCGTAGGACTGGCTGGAAGAAAGCGCGATCTTGGCTTTTTCCGCTTCTTCCTTGATGCGCTGGAGGGCATCAGCCTGGCCGGAGAGATCGACGCCTTGGTCTTTCTTGAACTCAGCGACGATGTGATTGATGATCGCGTTATCCCAGTCGTCGCCACCCAGTTGGGTGTCGCCGTTGGTGGCAAGCACTTCGAACACACCATCGCCGATTTCCAGAACGGAGATATCGAAGGTGCCACCGCCGAGGTCGTAGACGGCGATTTTTTCATCGGACTTCTTATCGAGACCGTAAGCCAGAGATGCGGCTGTAGGCTCGTTGATGATGCGCAGCACTTTCAGGCCGGCAATTTCGCCCGCGGCTTTGGTGGCATTGCGCTGGGAGTCGTTGAAATACGCGGGCACGGTGATCACGGCTTCCGAGATCGTTTCACCGAGTTTTGCTTCGGCATCGGCTTTGAGTTTGCCGAGGACCATGGCAGCGATTTCCTGTGGCGAGTAGGTTTTGGTTTCGCCACCGGTTTCCACCTGAATGTGAGCATCGCCATTGGCGGCGGCCACGATCTTGTAAGGCATGCGCTTGTCGGCTTCCGTCAGTTCGCTGAACTTGCGACCGATGAGACGCTTGGCCGAGTAAACGGTGTTTTTCGGATTGGTGACAGCCTGGCGCTTGGCGGCTTGGCCGACCAGACGCTCACCGGATTTGGTGAAGGCGACCACCGACGGCGTGGTGCGTGCGCCTTCCGAGTTTTCCAGAACGACGGGTTCGCCGCCTTCCATGACAGACATGCACGAGTTGGTAGTGCCGAGGTCGATTCCAAGTATTTTAGACATAATGTTTGTGGGGTAAGTGGTTGTTGGGATGACCCTTGCGGATCGTTTGAACGCATTTCCTATGGCAAGCAACGTGCCAACGTCTTGCAAGCGCCCGAAACCTTTGATTTATCAAGGATCCGCGCGGCAAGGCCGGCGCCAGACGAAAGCCCTCGCGACAAGTTGTCGCGCCATTTTGTCACACACCCAGACAACATGACCCGGACCGTCCATCGGCAGGCGAGTGCATGGCCAACGCGAAAAAATCGTAAAAATGCATTGCCAAAGCAGGAAAAATTCTCCTTACTGCGCGCCCCACGAGGTAATCAGGACAGATGGCAGAGTGGTCGATCGCGCACGCTTGGAAAGCGTGTTTACTGTTAAAGGTAACGAGGGTTCGAATCCCTCTCTGTCCGCCATCACCCCAATCCAGTTCATCTGGGTTGGGGTGATGGCGTTTTAGGGTGGGGCGAGAACCTGCCCAAAGGGCCATGGGTTTGAACGCGACTTTCGCTTCGAGCGAAATACGAAAAAATCGCGCAGCGCAAACTGGCATAGCCAACGGCAATCCCTCTC
>JBJOMZ010000095.1:0-10028 GCA_046052105.1 Verrucomicrobiota bacterium
CGAACTTCGAACCCGATGCCATCCAGCAGTTCGATGCGATTTGTTTCCTCAGTACCACACAGGATGTTCTTTCGCCTCATCCGCAGGTGTTGAAAAAAATGTCCGATGAGGAGAAAAAAGCGGCCACTGAGCGCAGCATGCGACTGCGCAAAAGTTTGATGGATTTCATTGAATCGGGCAAAGGCTTTGTCGGCATCCATGCGGCGACTGATACGCTCTACAACATGCCCGAATACGGACGGATGATTGGTGGTTACTTCAATGGTCATCCATGGAATGCGGCGGCGGAGGTGCAAATCGATGTGGAGAAAGGTGTGGAGAAGCATCCATTGGCTGTCATGTTCGAGGGGCAAAGCATGAATTTCAAAGAAGAAATCTATCAGCACAAGGACCCTTACAATTCACGCAAGCAGCAGATTCTGCTGCGCTTGAATGTCGAGAAATCAGCCAAGGTCGGCGGCATGAAGCGCACAGATGGCGATTACGGCGTCTCATGGGCGCGCAACCACGGCAAGGGCCGCGTGTTTTATTGTTCTCTGGGTCACAATCACGAGATGTATTGGAACACCAAAATCCTCAGCCATTATCTCGCGGGAATTCAGTGGAGTCTTGGTGATCTGCAAGCGAAAGTCGAACACGAGTAAGAACACGCATTTGTCAGAGAAAAGTGCATTTTTTTCAAATTCGTGCTTGTCATCTGACGTGGGTTGATTATTTTTCCGCCCCCGAACGGGACCAACCACATAGCCTCGTGGTGTAACGGTAGCACAACAGATTTTGATTCTGTTTGTTTAGGTTCGAATCCTAGCGAGGCTACTTTTGAAGCGTTGTTGTTGCTTCAATCAGGCTACTTGGTTTTTCATGCTAGAGCCTTCAATTTTTTGAAGCCACATATCAGTGGATGGTTGATTCAACGCCATCTTTTGGATCCCTGCTTGCGACTGCCGTGTTTCTGCTGGATTTTCTTCGCTTCTTTTTGGCTATCGGGCTTCTTTCGCAAATGATGCATTTTTTCCTGGGCATGCCGATAGGCCGTGGTGTGATCAACGATGGGCAGGGGATAATCTCGTCCCATCACGCAGCCGCAGAATTGTTGTTCCAGCGGGGGCATGAGCCATGGCTCGGCGAGATAGGAATCCGGCACCTGTGCTAGCTCAGGCAGCCACTGCCGGATGAAAAGGCCCTGCGGATCCTGATCGAGAAGTTGTTTGGTCGGGGAGTATACCCGCAAGGTATTGATGCCGGTGGTGCCGGATTGCATCTGGGCCTGGCTCCAGTGGATGCCCGGCTCGTAGTCGAGAAACATTCGCGCAAGATGCAGACCCGGTTCACGCCAATGGAGCCAAAGATGATAGCTGGCGAAGCTCATCACCATGGCCCGCATGCGAAAATTCAGCCATCCGGTCGCGGTGAGCGCGCGCATGCAGGCATCGATCATCGGGTAGCCCGTGCGGCCATGTTTCCAAGCCTCGAGACGTGCGGTGTCGAAATGGGTCTCATCGCGCAAACCGTCACAGGATCGGGAAAAATTCCGGAGCTCGATGGCAGGCTCGTCCTCGAGTTTTTGCATGAAGTGGCAATGCCAGCGCAGACGGCTTTGGAATGATTTGATCGCCGAAAGCCAGCGCGCGTCGACGCGTTGACCTAACGCTTTTTGTTCTAACAGGTCCCGACGTCGATCCGCGCTGGCATGGAGGCATTGTCGCACAGTAAGCGCGCCCCAGGTCAGATATGGAGAAACGCGGCTGCATGCCTCCCATGCAGTGACGGGGCTGGACATTTTCTTGGTGTAGCCCACGCCCCGATTGTGCAAAAAACTGTCCAGTGCGGCGTGTCCGTGCGAGCTGCCGCCGCGTTGACGCAGAGCCTCACTCAGATCGGGTGCCAGGTGGAAATCGGCTGCCGTGCAGGTCGCCTCGCCACTGAGTTGTGAGGATTGGGCTCCTCGCAGTTCCACTGGTGCTGGTCGTGGGGCGGGGGACATGCGTTCCAGCCATCGTTCCGACCATCCGTCGCGTTGTTTTAATTTCCGCACCACTCCGGTCTGCGCGTATTCCTGCCAATGTATGCCGCGTTGCCGCGCCCATGCGATGACGGCGAGGTCGCGTTTGTAGGTGATGGCATTGCCGGTTTCCTGATGGCTGTGCAGGCGGGTGAAATGGGTTTGCTGCCAGAGTTCTTCGAGAACGGTCACGGCATCGCCACGCCGACGAAGCAGACGAACCCCGTAACGCAATAAGTCGTTCTCGAGCTCGGCGAGGCATTCATTGGCAAAGCCCAGATGTCGTGCATCGAAGTCTTCCGCGAGAATCACTTCGTCTTCGTAGATCCACAAGCCCAGAACAGGACCCAGTCGCGATGCCGCGGTCAAGGCCGCATGATCCAGCACGCGCAGATCTTTTTTGAACCAAATGATTTCCATGCAAGTAGAGAGAAGCAATCAGTCTTTTGACATGCCATCGATTGATAAAAATGCAATGATATGAGGGAGAAATTTCTCTCTTCAAGTCAAACCGAGTATCCAGCCTTCGAACCTTGCGATGTTTTGCTCTTTCTCTGTAAGGTAGGGATGAAATGCCTGTGTGAGTCTGCCGTTGGCATCCGTATCGCGCATCCAGCGCGCGATGCTGTAGGCGTCATGCTGATCCGCACTGCGATTTTCACGGGCGTAATCGAGGTTCCACATTGATGGATAGACCTCGGTGATGACCGATGTTTGCATTTCCGGTGACCAACCATCAAAGGGCCAGAAATGCAATCGAGCCCCCAGTGTTTTTCTCAATTCAAGCAGCCACGGAAGACCTGCGTGCGTGGACTTTGCGACACTGCCGGGCACGTCGAAATGAAACACGGATTTGGCACCCGGACTGCGTTGCTCGCAGAGCCGACGCCAGCGGGAATTTCCCCCACGCAATGTTCCTTTTCCGATAAGACCTTGGCGCACATGTTCGACCGTGACATCTTTCTTCTCGGTGGGCCAATGCTCGCAGAAATCCTCCAGAAAGGATTCCCATGACAAGGGCAGGCGATGCGTTTCAAAATAGGCTTGGGGAAACGAAAACCCATGATCGATGCCGATCAGCGCAGGCGGTCCATCGGAAAGTTTCTTTTCCAGCCAAGCTGCGATGCCCTGCCGCGTCCAGTGCCTTTGTGTTCCCTCGTGTGGCAATACTTCACGCGGTGGGACCGAGGGAAATGCCTCCCATACGCGAATTCCCGGTAACCCGGTGGTGGGAGTGCTCGCTCCCGAATAATCAATGCCGATGTATCGAGAAAAACGAACCATCTGGGGTTTAGCGGGGGGGTGGCTTTTTTTTCTCCTCAAAAAATCCCGAAATGAAGAGCAGTGATGCGGCGATGCAGACGCAGGAGTCAGCGACATTGAAGGTGGGCCACCAACCGCCGCTGGAGGGCATGATTTTTTCAAAACCGGGTAGCCAAACACTGATAAAGTCGACGACATAACCTTCCGAGAGACGTTTCCAGAAACTTTCTCCGGCGAATTCCTGCAACTGGAAGCCTTGGAACAGGCGGTCGGTGAAGTTGCCGAAAATGCCGGCTAACAACAAACTGACCGCGATGCGCGATGGTTTGTTCGAGAAAACACCCTTGATCCAGAAATGGCGGATGCCGAAAAGGGCGAGCATCGGTATAAAGAAAAACACGATGGGTGCCCAGGACGTGCCGTTGCCCATGCCGAAAGCGACGCCCTGGTTGTGGACGCGGATGATGTGGAACCACGAGGTGAGTTCGATGGTGCGAAAGCCATAGCCCGGTTCCGGAAAATTCAGCACGATCCACCACTTGCTGATTTGGTCCAGCACGTAGAGCGGCAGGGTGATCCAGCAAAAAAGTTGGCGGAAGGTGAGGTTCATGGAGATGACGATTATCAGTCGTTTTTTCAATAAGAAGTAATTTAACGACGGATGTTACGGATGATACGGATTTTGGAGATGATGATCGGGATTTATTTTCCTTCGATGACGTCATCGCAGCGCTGGCAGAGTCCGCTTTCGAGCAGTGGCTCATGGCGGCGGCAGCGCGGACAGAGCGGGAGATCGGTCTTGCGGGCGGTGGCGGACGCCGTTTCACCCGTGCGGATTTCCAGCTCGGCGATGATGAAGATTTCCTTCAGGGCTTCGATGTCACCGATGACAGCGCGGGCGGGGTCGTTTTCGGGAAGGGTGAGAACGATGGCGGCCTCGTTATTGCGGGCGAATTCCTTGGCCTGGATGCAGGGCTCGATGGCGGTCTGAATCAGATAGCGCAGCTCGAACAAACGATCCATCACCGGCGTGGCGGTGTTGTCAGAGAAACGGGCATCGGGCGTGGGAAAGTCCTGCTCGTGGATGCTGCCGGTGGTGAAGGTGGCGTGCTCCCAGGCTTCATCGGCGGTGTAGGCAAGGATGGGGGCGAGCAAGCGACTGATGGCGCTGAAGAGCTCATACATCGCGGTTTGCGAGGCGCGACGACGCAGCGAACCGGGGGCATCACAATACATCCTGTCTTTGGTCACATCGATGTAAACGGCGCTGAGATCGGCGGTGCAGAATTGATTGAGCGCGTTGAAGACCTTGCGGAACTCGAAGTTTTCGTAGGCCTTGCGGCACTCGGCGACGACGCTGTGCAGTCGCTCCATGATCCAGCGGTCGAACAGCGGGAACTCGTCGGCGGGAACGGCGTCTTTTTCCGGATCGAAGCCTTCGAGGTTTCCTAACAGAATCCGCAGCGTATTGCGCAGGCGGCGATAGGGCTCGGCGACTTGTTTGAAAAGTTCTTCGCCGAAGGGAACCTCGCTCTGCCAATCGACGGAGCTGACCCACAGGCGCACGATGTCGGCACCGTATTTGTTGTAGTAGTGGGCGGCATCGATAGGCTTGCCGGCTTTTTCGGCCTCGGATTTCGAGAGTTTTTTCTTGTCCTTGTCCACCACGAATCCGTGGGTGAGCACGGCCTTGTAGGGCGCGGCATCACGATAGGCGACGCTGAGCATGAGCGAACTCTGGAACCAGCCGCGGTGTTGGTCGGTGGCTTCGAGATAAAGGTCAGCAGGACCGTGGAGCGCGGGATTGCGATCGAGCACGGCAGCGTGCGAGCAACCGCTGTCGATCCAAACATCGAGGGTGTCGCGGCATTTTTTCACGCCAGCGGGCAGGTCTAACAACGCGGCGAGTTCGGCATCGGATTTCTCGAACCAGATGTTCGTGCCTTCCGTTTCAACGAGGTCGGCGATCTTGCGGGCGAGTTCGGCGCTGAGAATGACGGTGCCGTCTTCCTGATAGAAAACCGGCAGCGGCACGCCCCAGGTACGTTGACGGGAAATGCACCAATCGGGACGCGCCTCGACGGTGCCGTAAATGCGATTCCGGCCCCAGGCGGGCAGCCATTGCACTTCATCGATGGCTTGCAGGGCGCGACCGCGGATGTCGTCGATAGAGATGAAAAACTGCTCCACCGCGCGGAAAATGATGGGTGTTTTCGAGCGCCAGCAATGCGGGTAGCTGTGGCGATAGACCTCGCGGCCTAACAAGTGACCACTAGCGGCGAGCATTTCGATAATCGGCTCGTTGCAGGCGAAAACATGTTTGCCTAACAACTCGGGCATTTCCGCTTCTTCGGTGAAGTGGCCGTTGTCGTCCACGGGCGAAAGCAGGCCGAGCTGGTTCTGCATCCCGGCTACGTAGTCGTCCGCACCGTGGCCTGGTGCGATGTGAACCGCGCCGGTGCCGGTTTCGGTGGTGACGAAATTGGCGAGAATCACGCGCGAGGTTCGGTTGATGAACGGATGCTGGGCGAGCAGTCCTTCCAGCTCGCGACCTTTGACTTCGCGCAGTGTTTTTTGCAAGACGAAGCCGTTTTTTTGCTGGAAGGTTTCCATCAACTCGCGGACGATGACGAGGGTCTCGGTGACGCCTTCTTTTTCATAGCGACCGACCACATACGTGAACTCCGGATGCACGGCGATCCCGAGGTTCGCAGGCAGTGTCCACGGTGTGGTGGTCCAGATGACCATGGATTCACCGGAACCATTCGTGAGAGGAAATTTCACAAAGACCGCGGGGCTTTCCTTGTCCATGTATTCCACCTCCGCTTCGGCGAGGGCGGTATGGGCGCCGTAGGACCATTGCACCGGTTTGCGACTTTGGTAAATGCGACCGTCTTCCACCATCTTGGCGAAGACGCGCAGGATGTCGGCTTCATAGGCGGGAGCCATCGTGAGGTAGGGATTTTCCCAATCGCCGAAGACGCCGAGACGACGGAATGAAGCGCGCTGGATGTCGATAAATTTCAATGCGAACTCCGTGCAGCGGCGGCGGATTTCTCCGGCCTCGAGACCGGCGGCTTGTTTCACCACCTTGAACTCGATAGGTAGTCCGTGGCAGTCCCAGCCCGGTACGAAAGGCACGGCGTAGCCTGCCATGGTTTTCGATTTCACCACGAGGTCCTTGAGCACTTTGTTGAGCGCGGTGCCCATATGGACGTCGCCGTTCGCGAACGGAGGTCCATCGTGCAGGATGAAAGATGGTGCCTTTTGTTCGAGGCGGCGGTTGAGAATCGTGCGATACAGATCCCGAGCCTCCCAGGCGGCGAGACGCTTGGGTTCATTCTCCACCAAATCCGCACGCATCGGAAATTGCGTCTGCGGCAGGGTGATGGTGTCTTTGTAGTTCTTTGGTTCCGCGCTCATGATGGGAGGGCGAGACTACACAGAACGGGCGACTGGTCAAGAATCGCTGGGGATTTTTCGGCAATTACCGTGTGGCGGGCTATTTTTTCAAAGTCAGCAAGTAGGCGACCAAATGTTCGAGATCCTGTGCCGGGATTACTCCCTGGAAAGAAGGCATCGAAGGCGGGTATCCTGTCGCAATCTTGGCGGCGGGCATGAGGATGGACTCACGCAGCTCTGCCGCACTCATGCGGGATGCCACATGCTGCAACGGTGGCCCTGTGAGTTTTTCCCCAGTCAGCGAGTGGCATCCGTTGCAACCGTAGCGGGTGAAAACCACTTTGCCTTGGGTGGCGTCGCCGGGGATGATGACGGCATCGGCTTTTTCTAACACTTGTTGTAGGTCCGCGGAGCTTGCAACTGGCAGATGATGGGGGCGGCTGTACAGATGCAGAGGAAAACTCTGGCTCGCCGAGGTGAAGGTGAGTTCCAAGTCCATCACCTCCGATCGACGGAGAACAGGATATTCGATACGGAGGGAACGGCGGTCTGCTGATAACGCGAAGGATTTTGCCGCGAGATGATGTTCGCCGGGTTTCTGGTTCCACAGAAAATGCCCCGACCCGTAGTTGCGCGTGCGTTTGATGTTGAACAAGCGCAGGTTGGCGGGTGTGAAGCTTTCGTCGTTCTTGAGGGCCCGATGAAACTGCACGGTGATGGCATTGGGACTGACATCGAGAGCGACTGGCGAAGGGAAAGAACCGGAGGCTTCGATCGATGCCAGACCCATGGTTTTGGGGGTGGTAGGGATGTAGCCGGAAATGCCGAGTCCCGTCACATAGAGCCTGCCAGACTTTGGATGTGTGGCGGCCTTGAGCGAGGGGAAGTCGAGCTGCAAGGGAAGCATCCACGAAAATGCCTGACCGCTCCGTGGCGTGAGAACGGGGAACAATCGACCATTCCATGACACTTGCAGAAACAGTTCGCCGAGATCGGGAAATGCCTTGGCGGACGTCGTGGCAAAACCTGCTGCCGAACGATTGCTTTGATAAGGGTAGTAAAACAAGGGTTCGGTGATGGTCGGTATGTTGTCGAAGTTCGTCGGCGAAAATCCGTAGTGTTTTTTTCCTAATAAAATTTGATGAATTGGCGTGCTGGGGATCTCGTTGCCTTGTTGATCAGAAGCGAACACCGCTCCGTCATGCCGCAGTCCGACGAATGGCATGCGCAATCCTTGGGCGATGGCGGTGATTGTTTGCCCATCGGCGGAAATGCGCAGAATCGAGCCGCGGTGCCTGTCGTGCTCGACGAAGGTCTTGCCCCCTTCTTTGTCGATGCCGCCTTTTGCGATCAAAAATGAGCCGTCATTTTCGATGCACATGGATGTCGAGAAATCCCGTGTGTGCAAGCTCTGGGCAAATGCATCGGAGGCGCAGCGGAAAACATCGGTGTGATGGTCGCCGTCGCTGTCGATCAGTTCGGTGATCTGATCGCGGCCTAACACAAACAGACGTTGCTTTGCATCGATCGCCACCGCCATGGGCTCATACAACCCGGTGGCGATGCGCTGCCAGCTTGATTCCTCGTCATCGAGTCCCGAGATTCTCCAGATGTCGCCATCGAGTGTGCTTACTATGGCATCACCGTTGGCAAAAAAAGCGATGTCCACCGGTCGGATCGCACGAGAACTTTTCGGCAGGGAAAAATCGCGAAGGCTGAAGGGTGCAACAACTTTCGCGCCGGGGTTTTTCAAAGTCAGAGCTTTGGGGAATAACGGAGTTGCCGATTGTGCCGCGGGCACGCGCAACGAGCATTCCACTCCCGTGGTCAGCAGAATGTCGATGGGTTGAGCGGATGCCGCAACATCGAGCACGCTGCCGCGAATCGTGACTTCTTTGCTGTTGGTTTGAAATGTTTCACTGCCGAGGGAGAGATGGAGCATTTGGTGATGCGGGCTGATCCGCAGCGCACGCTGGATGATTCCTTGTGCATCGGCATTGAGTGTTTCTTCGATGATCGCATCAGAAATCTGATAGAGGATGACCACTCTGCTCCCACGCAGGGCAATGCCGTGAAAGCGCCCCAGCGCCCGGGGCAGGGGACCCACGGGTGTTTTGCCGTCGATGAGAAACTGCGTGCGCGGATCAGACAAGGATGGTTTCCTCACCGAAACACCGGCAATCTCCTCTGTCTCGAACAAAACCTTGCCGCGTAGAATCGGCGGTTTTTCCGCTTTGGCTTTGGCATCAGGATAGGAAATGGCCGCCATCGTGTCATAGCTCAGGGGCGTCTGTCCAGGGTCCGCTTTCCATATCGCCGCCCATCGCAGGAGATCCGGATCAAAGCAGGCCCAGTGATCATGACCGATAGCATGAATCACTCCGCGGCGGACACGGTTCGGTTTTTTTGCATCGCCGATGTATAGCGCACTTCGTAAAAAAGGCGTTTCTTTTTCCAGAAATGTTGGATCGGAAATTGGAGGGTTTTTTTGTCCTTGGGCTGGAACAGAGAGATGCAAAGCAGCCCAAGCAACATACAAGATACCACGCTTCAAAAAAAGCATGTGCCTAATCTGCCTCAAAAGTTGCTGTTATACCAGTGCGAAACGTCGGGCTATTTCAATGACATGAGGTAGGCGAAGAGATCTTTGCGTTGTTGGTCGGTAAAGGAGTCGAGCAGGCCCTCAGGCATGAGGCTTTGGCGGAGGAATTGGGCGGAAACGATGTCTTTGCGCTCGATTCGTTTGTCGCCCGCGCCCATTTGCCGCACGACGATGGCGTCTTTGTCTTCGCTGACGAAGAAGGAATCGAGCAGGGAACCGTCTTTCATTTGCACGCGGAAAATCCGGTAGCCGGGTTCGATGGCGGCATTGGGGGTGAGGATGTTGCGCACGATGGCTTCGGGGCCCATGGCACCGACGCTGCTGAGATTGGGGCCGATGGTTCCGCCGGAGTTGCCGATTTGGTGGCAGGCGACACAGAGTGCGGCGAGGGCTTTGCCGGATTCGATGTTGCCGGGGGATTTGGCGAGGGTGAGGAAGTGCTGGTATTTTTCATCGAAGCTCTTGGCCTGGGCTTCGCTCATGACGGGTGGTAGATCCAGGGTGATGCTGGCATGGGGGTTTAACGAAAGATGAAAAAACAAAAAATTTTGCACTTTCTCTCTTGATATCGACACCCCGATCTGTTACCCCACCCTTTAATGCTGGTTCCACATCTGTCCTCTGACCTGCTTCACCTCTGCAGCCAAGCAGCCAAGCAGCCAAGCAGCCAAGCAGCCAAGCAGCCAAGCAGCCAAGCAGCCAAGCAGCCAAGCAGCCAAGCAGCCAAGCAGCCAAGCAGCCAAGCAGCCAAGCAGCCAA
>JBJOMZ010000096.1:0-9970 GCA_046052105.1 Verrucomicrobiota bacterium
CCGGCATTCATCAGGCCGAACGCCGTGGACAAAAGCCAACCCGAGTGAACGACCGTGCGCAATCGCGAGGTTTCGCCAGCTCCCGCCACGGCACCCGTGCGCACGGTCAACGCCATGGCGAGACCCAAGGGGATCATGAATGCAGATGAAGCACAGGTGATGGCAATTTGGTGCGCAGCCATCGGCACTTCGCCAAAATGACCGATCATGAATCCGGCGGCGGAAAACGCCCCGACTTCACAAAGCATCTGAAAGCTGGCAGGTAGTCCGATTTTCGCATGGGCGATGAGATCGCTTTTCAGAGGTTTGCGGAACCAGGAAAACGGAACCCAGTCGCGGAGTGTTACGGATGATTCCAGCCAGAGGAAGAGAGCCACCATGATCAGCACACGTGAGATCAGCGTGGCCCAGGCCGCTCCGTTCATTCCCAATTCCGGGCAGCCCCATTTGCCGTAGATGAGTAGCCAGTTGAGCAGGATGTTGAATAACACTCCCCCCAGAAAAATCCAGAAGGGTGGCCACGGCCGGGCGAGGGCATCGGCATGATTTTTCAGAGCCAGCGAAATCAGGGCTGGTACTAGCGAAATCATCAGAATCGTGAAATAGGAGCGCGAGATCGCCACCACATGGGGGGGCTGGCCAAAGTGGCCAAGATAGGGCAAGAGGACCAGCGAGAGCCCCAAAAAGAACAACGAAACCACGATCGCCAGATAGACTCCATTGCGACAACTGCGCCGGGCGGCTGTCGCATCACCGGCTCCGCGCGAGTGCGAAGTATGCACGGAAATGCAGGTGAGAAGACCGATGCTAAACACGAACGGCAGATAGAAAAGCGAGTTGACGAATGTCAGTGTCGCTAGCTCGGTAACGCCGAGTTGCCCTACCATGAAGGTATCCGCCACACCCAGCAGCATCTGGCTCAACTGCCCGATCATCAGGGGCAGCGCCAGGCGCAGGGTGATTTTGGACTCGGTGAGCAGTGACATTGGCGGGTGGCGAGGTTCATCGTCCGCATGAAAAAAGTCAATGACACTTGTGATACGAATCTGGGTGAACGCAATTCTCCTTTACCAAGGCTCTTCGCAACGCTATCAATCGGGTGTCGTGCACGCTCTTCCGGTCGAACCCTCTTTTGATGCTTTTCTCGCTTTGTCGAAATCGGGAAACGTGATTCCCGTCTATACGCAGTTGGCGGCGGATTTTGAAACGCCACTATCGGCTTATCTGAAAATCCGCGACGGCGCGCACGCGTTTCTGTTAGAGAGTGCCGAAAGTACGGAAAAGGGCGGACGCTGGTCCATCGTCGGCAGCAAACCGCGAAGCACGTTTTCTGCTGTAGGAAAAACAATCACCATCACCCGCGGTAGCAAAGTGCAGACCATCACCGCCGAGGACGATGTGCTTGCCGAGCTGGAGCGCCAGATGGCTCCTTACAAGCCAGTGCCGCACGGTGCGATCCCTCCGTTTTACGGCGGCATGCTCGGCTATCTCTCCTATGATGCCGTGCGACAATTCGAGCCGACCATCGGCACGGCACCCACGGACGATCTGCAAATCCCTGACGCGCTTTTCCTGCTCGCCGACACGATGCTGGTATTTGATCACCGCCTTCGCCGCTTGCTGGTCATTGCGAATGCTTTCATTGATGAGTCAGATTCCGCCGAAGCCGCCTATGCCGAGGCGAAGGGCCGAGTCGCCGCGATGGTGGAAATTCTCAATCGCCCGCTTCACGTGCCCGCTCTGAATGGCCTCACGCCTCCCCAAAGCGCTCCCGCCCGCAGCAATACCACGCAAGCGCAATTCGAAGAAAATGTGCGCAAAGGAAAGGAATACATCGCTGCCGGTGATGTGTTCCAATTTGTGCCGAGCCAGAGATTTGAAACACCCTATAGCGGTGCACCAGTGGATCTCTACCGCGCGCTGCGTCACGTCAATCCCTCACCTTACATGTTTTTGTTAGAATTGGGCGATTTCGCTCTCGTCGGCAGCTCGCCGGAAGTGCATGTGCGCTCCATCCAGGGCCGCATCGACATCCGCCCCATCGCCGGCACGCGTTGGAGAGGAAAAACTCCTGAGGAAGATGACGCGCTTGCCGCTGATCTTTTGAACGACCCGAAAGAGCGCGCCGAGCACCTCATGCTCATCGATCTCGCCCGCAATGATGTCGGCCGCATCGCGAAACATGGCTCGGTGAAAGTCGATGACTTCATGATCATCGAGCGCTACTCGCACGTCATGCACATCGTTTCCAACGTCACCGGCACACTCGATCCGTCGCACAGCGCCTACGATGTGCTGCGCGCGACGTTTCCCGCCGGTACCGTCAGCGGCGCGCCGAAGATCCGCGCCATGCAGATCATCAACGAGCTGGAGCCCACCAAACGCTGCGCCTACGCCGGTGCGGTCGGGTATTTCGGCTTCGATGGATCGCACGATTCCTGCATCACCCTGCGCACCTGCCTGGTGAAAAACGGCAAAGCCTATGTGCAAGCGGGAGCCGGCGTCGTCGCCGATTCCGATCCCACCTACGAGTATCAGGAAACCTGCAACAAAGCCCAGGGCATGCTCAAGGCCATCGCCCTCGCCAACACCCTCTCCCACGAATCCTAAGCGCCATGTTGTTGATCATCGATAACTACGACTCCTTCACCTACAACCTCGTGCAGTATTTCGGCGAGCTGGGGGCGGAAATGAAAATCATTCGCAACGACGCGATGGATCTCGCGCAGATCAAGGCACTCAAGCCCAGCCGCATCTGCGTTTCCCCCGGACCCTGCACGCCCAATGAAGCGGGAGTTTCCTGCGCCGTCATCGAGGCCTTGGGAGCCACCACCCCCATCCTCGGCGTCTGCCTCGGCCACCAAAGCATCGGCCAGGTTTATGGTGGTGACGTCGTCCGCGCCGAGCGCCTGATGCATGGAAAAACTTCCCCCATCCACCACAAAGGCACCAGCGTGTTCCGTGGGTTGTCAAACCCCTTCGAAGCCACCCGCTACCATAGCCTCATCGTCAAACGGGAAACCTTGCCCGATTGCCTCGACATCACCGCATGGACCGAAGAAGGCGAAATCATGGGCCTCGCGCACAAAGAATTCCCCGTCCACGGCGTCCAGTTCCACCCCGAGTCCATCCTGACCCAGGAAGGAAAACAACTGCTGCAGAACTTCCTGGAAATCTAACTGTAGCGGAGGCGTCTCGCCTCCATGCCTATTTCTTGAATTTTGGCAGGGAGGCGAGACGCCTCCGCCACGCATCCTTGAATGCATAAAACACTCTCCGATTGGAAATTAGATGATCTAAAACGGGATCATTCAGCAAAAAAAAGCTGAGCATTTTTTCACTGAGGAAAAAATGGTGCGCGGTGTAGGTTTCGAACCTACGACCCCCACCGTGTCGAGGTGGTGCTCTACCACTGAGCTAACCGCGCTACTGTTTGCAGCGGGCGGGAAATTACACTCGCGCCCCCCTGTGTGGCAATCCTTTTTTTGATCGATTTTTATTTTCTCCGTTCATCATGCCTGAAAAGGCATTGCCGAACTTCCTGCAGTACGATAACAAACCGCGTGATTGCAAATGTATTAGCCGAACGCTACGCCTCAGAAAACATGCAGGCGATCTGGTCCGCCGAGGGACGCATCCTGCTCGAACGGGAATTTTGGATCTCGGTGATGAAGGCCCAAAAAGACCTGGGACTCGAAATCCCCGAAGATGCCATCGCCGCTTATGAAAAGGTCAAGCATCAGATCGACGTTGCCTCCATCATGCGCCGCGAACGCACCACGAGACACGACGTGAAGGCGCGCATCGAAGAATACAACGATCTCGCTGGTCATGAGCATGTGCACAAAGGCATGACTTCACGCGACCTCACGGAAAACGTCGAGCAACTGCAAGTCTTCAAATCGCTCTTCGTTCTGCGCGATAAATGCATCGCCGTGCTCCATCGTTTCCGCAAGCACGCGGAAAGCACACGCCACCTCGTGCTCACCGCGCGAACTCACAACGTCGCCGCACAGCCCACTACCATGGGCAAACGTATCGCCATGTTTGGCGAGGAGTTTCTTCATAGCTTCCGACAACTCCAAACCACCATCGATCAGTATCACGTGCGCGGCCTGAAGGGCGCGGTGGGAACACAAATGGACCAGCTATCGTTGTTCGATGGTGATGCCGGAAGAGTCGCGGCACTCGAGCAACGCATCGTGAATCATCTTGGCATGACCGGCGTATGGATCAATGTCGGCCAGGTCTATCCGCGTTCGCTGGATTTCCGCGTCGTTTCCTGCCTCACCGATCTGGCATCGGCACCCTCATCCTTCTGCAAAACCCTGCGACTGATGGCTGGTCACGAGACTGCCAGCGAAGGCTTCGCCCCCGGCCAAACCGGTTCCAGCGCGATGCCGCACAAGATGAACTCCCGTTCCTGCGAGCGAGTGAATGGTTTCCATGTCATCCTCAAAGGCTACCTCGCCATGGCTGCCGGTTTGGCTGGCGATCAATGGAACGAAGGTGACGTTTCCTGCTCCGTGGTGCGCCGCGTGATGCTCCCGGATGCGTTTTTTGCTCTTGATGGATTGTTGGAAACGTTCCTTACAATTCTCGATCAAATGGAAACTTATCCCGAAATGATCGCGGCGGAAACACAGCACTATCTGCCCTTCCTGATGACCACCACCGTGATGATGGAGGCGGTGAAACAGGGCGTGGGGCGCGAGACGGCTCACAAGGCGATCAAAGAACACGCCGTTGCCACTGTGCAGGATCTGCGTCGTGGGAAAATCGATCGCAACAATCTCATCGAACGTCTGGCACACGATGCTCGACTGGGACTCACTCGGGAAATTCTCGATCTCATCCTGAAAAAAGGGGAAACGGAAACCGGTGCCGCCGATCCACAGGTTGATTGGTTTTCCGATGCCGTGCAGGCACTGGAACAGGCCTTCCCTCAGGCGGTCTCCTATGCGCCTGGAGCGATTCTCTAACAAATATCATCATGACGACCACACCCTCCATCGTCCTCTTGAGCGGCGGTATGGATTCCGTTACGGCGCTGTATCACGCGCATCAACGCGGTCCGGTGAGTGTGGCGGTCAGTTTCGACTATGGCTCCAAGCACAATGCCAGGGAATTGCCGATGGCTCGCTGGCATTGCGAAAAACTCGGGATTCGCCATGAAGTCGTGAAACTTGATTTTTTCACCACCCTCTTCCAAAGCCATCTGCTGCAAGGAGGTGCGGAGATTCCGGACGGTCACTATGCCGAGGAAACCATGAAACAAACCGTGGTCCCGTTTCGCAATGGAATCATGCTGGCGATTGCCGCCGGTATTGCCGAAAACGCGGGCGCGGGGCGATTGGTGATCGCGGCCCATGCCGGTGATCACGCAATCTATCCGGATTGCCGCGAATCATTCATGGCGGGAATGGCGCGGGCGGTTAAAGAGGGCACATACGCGCAAGTGGAAATCGACCGTCCTTTCATCGCTATGGACAAGGCCGGAATTGCTGCTCGAGGGCATGAATTAGGTATTGATTTCCGCCACACCTGGTCCTGCTACAAAGGTGGCGATATGCACTGCGGCATCTGCGGCACTTGTGTCGAACGCAGGGAGGCCTTCCTTCTTGCCGGCCTAAAAGATCCCACCAGCTACCTTGAAACTCCGCCCCTACCTGAGGCTCCCCGTGGCGGCGCTTTCCAATCGCCAATCCCAACCTGATAGACCTAACGGCATGGCGCTGGGAGAGCGCCGCAACGCACACCATGCTCATTTCAGAAATTTTCTACTCCATCCAAGGCGAAGGTTCGCTGGCCGGCGTGCCGAGCGTTTTCGTGCGCACTTCTGGATGCAATCTGCGATGCATCTGGTGCGATACTCCGTATGCGTCGTGGAATCCTACTGGTAAGGAAATGACGATGAATCAAATCATGGACGAGATTCTCGCGTTTCCCGCTCATCATGCGGTACTTACGGGCGGAGAACCCATGATCGCAAAGGGCATGCATGAACTCGCTCAAAGTCTTCACGATGCTGGGAAACACATCACCATTGAGACTGCGGGCACGATTGCCCCGAACGGCATCGCGTGTGATCTTGCATCACTCAGTCCCAAGCTCGCCCACTCCACGCCCACGGTCGAAAAAGCCGGTGCTTGGTCATCCCGCCACGAACGCGCGCGCTGGCAACCCGATGTCATTCGCGCCTGGCTGGATCACTGCGATTTTCAAATGAAATTCGTTGTGCGTGTGGAGAGTGATGTTCACGAAATCATCGATTTGTTAGAAAAAAATCATTTCGATGTGCCAAGCGATAAAATTCTGCTGATGCCCGAGGGCACTGACGCCAAAGTCCTGCATGAATGTGCTTCACAAGTAGCGGAATGGTGCAAGCAGTATGGCTTCCGCTATACACCGCGTCTGCACATCGATCTCTACGGCAATACGATGGGCACGTGATCTCGATCGTGATGATGTTGCATCACGATCTTTCGGTATCTTTTCACGAAAAAACCCACGCGGCGTGAACCGCGTGGGTTTGAGGATGATCAGGATGATGTTTTTGGCTTGGCGCTTGGAAAGCGCCGCCTCAATTACATCATGCCGCCCATGCCGTGGTCGTGGTCGTGGCCACCGGCAGCGGGTTTGGCTGGCTCCGGCTTCTCGGCGATGAGGCACTCTGTGGTGAGCAAGAGGCCGGCGATCGAAGCGGCATTTTGCAGAGCACTGCGGGTGACTTTCGTCGGATCCACCACACCGGAAGCGATGAGGTCTTCGTATTTGTCCGTGGCGACGTTGTAGCCGAAGCCGTCTTTGTTGGTCTTGACGTTCTCGACGATGAGCGCGCCTTCACGACCAGCATTGGCAGCGAGCTGACGCAGTGGAGCTTCCACAGCGCGCGATACGATGCCCATGCCGGTGCGCTCGTCTTCGTTGGAAGCGGCGTCGCTGCATTTTGCATCTTGAGCGGCTTTGAGGGCGCGGATCAGAGCCGTGCCACCGCCAGGAACGATGCCTTCTTCCACCGCAGCACGGGTGGCGTGAAGGGCGTCTTCCACGCGGGCCTTTTTCTCTTTCATCTCGGTCTCGGTGGCAGCACCGACGTTGATCACAGCCACGCCACCTGCGAGTTTCGCAAGGCGCTCCTGGAGCTTCTCACGATCGTAGTCGCTGGTGGTGTCTTCGATTTGCTTGCGGATTTGGTTCACGCGGCCGGTGATGGCTTCGCTGGAACCAGCACCTTCGATGATCGTAGTAGCATCTTTGGAAATGGTGACGCGCTTGGCTTGGCCGAGGTCGCTGAGTTCCACGCTCTCAAGCTTGATGCCGAGGTCTTCGGTGATGACTTTGCCACCGGTAAGAACGGCGATGTCTTCGAGCATGGCTTTACGGCGATCGCCGAAACCAGGAGCTTTGACAGCGGCAACGTGCAGGATGCCGCGCAACTTGTTCACCACGAGAGTGGCCAGGGCTTCGCCCTCGACGTCTTCGGCGATGATCAAGAACGGACGACCGGTCTTGGCGACTTTTTCCAACAGTGGCAGCATGTCTTTCAATGAGGAAACTTTTTTCTCGTTGATCAGAATCAATGCGTTGTCGAGCACGGCTTCCATGCCTTCTGCGTCGGTGACGAAGTAAGGGCTGAGATAGCCTTTGTCGAACTGCATACCCTCGACGACATCAAGTGTGGTTTCGATGCCTTTGGCTTCTTCCACAGTGATGGTACCGTCTTTACCGACCTTGTCCATGGCCTCGGCGATGATGTTGCCGATCTCGGTGTCCCAGTTGGCGGAAACGGTGGCAACCTGTGCGATTTCCTTGGTGTCGGAAACAGTTTTGGAAAGCACTTTGAGTTGGGCGACGATGGCCTCGGTGGCCTTCATGATGCCGCGTTGCAGGGAGATTGGATTGGCACCGGCGGTTACGTTGCGGAGGCCTTCTTTGTAGATGGCTTCGGCAAGTACGGTGGCCGTAGTAGTTCCGTCACCAGCGATGTCGCTGGTTTTGCTGGAAACCTCGCGGATCAATTGGGCACCCATGTTTTCATAAGGGCACTCAAGCTCGATCTCCTTGGCTACGGAAACACCGTCCTTGGTGATCGTGGGGGAGCCGAATTTTTTATCGAGGATCACATTGCGTCCGGCGGGGCCAAGGGTGGCTTTGACGGCGCGTGCGAGTTTTTCCACTCCGCGCAGGAGTGCCTGGCGTGCGGCTTCATCGAATTGGAGTTGTTTAGCTGGCATAGTAATTGAGTAGTTAGTGTGAAGTGATCAGTGTTTTTTGTTAGAATTATTCCACGATACCGAGAATGTCGGACTCGGAGATGATGAGGTGCTCCTCACCGTTGATTTTGACTTCAGTGCCACCGTATTTGGAGATGAGCACTTTGTCGTTCACCTTGACGGTGAATTCGATGAGTTTGCCGTTGTCGTCACGACCGCCGGTGCCTAGGGAAATCACAAGAGCCTCCTGTGGTTTTTCCTTGGCGCTGTCGGGCAGGACGATTCCGCCTGCGGAGACGGCTTCTGCTTCGATGCGTTTCACAAGAACGCGTTGACCGAGTGGTTTGATGTTAGCCATAGTATGTTTATTTGTTGGTTTGGTTGTTTGTTGGTTAGACAAGCCGGTTTAGCTTGAAAGGGTTAGGTGATCCGTCTGATCAGTCGGATGAGACGGATCGGTCTGATCGGTTTTAGTCCACTACCTCAGCATCCACGACTTTGCCTTTGGCCTTTTTGGGCTCGCCGGGTTCGTCGTTGGCTGGTTGCACGTCAGGAGCGGCTCCAGCTCCGCCCATTTGCTGGGCGGCGTTGTAGAGTTCCGTCATGGTTTTTTCGAGATCGGTGGTAGCGGATTTGACAGCTTCGAGGTCATCGGACTTCAGGGCATCGCGCACGGCCTGGACTTTGCCTTGCAGTTCGGTCTTGAGCTCGGCGGGTGCTTTGTCTCCCATTTCTTCGAGCTGTTTCTCGACCTGGAACGCGAGGTTTTCCGCTTTGTTCTTGGTGTCCACGGCTTCGACGCGTTTGCGGTCTTCTTCAGCGTGGGCCTCAGCTTCTTGCTTGGCGCGCTCAATCTCGTCTTTGCTGAGACCTGACGATCCTTGGATGGAGATTTTCTGCTCCTTGCCGGATTGTTTGTCTTTCGCTGAAACGTGAAGGATCCCGTTCGCATCAATATCAAAGGTCACTTCGATTTGCGGTTCACCACGACGTGCGCTGGCGATACCATCAAGGCGGAAGTTGCCCAATAGCTTGTTGTCTGCGAACATCGGGCGCTCACCTTGGCAAATGCGAATGTCCACGGCAGGTTGATTGTCGGCCGCGGTGGAGAACACCTGCGACTTCTTCGCGGGGATGGTGGTATTTCGCTCGATCATTGGCGTGGCGCGTGAGCCTTCGGTCTCAATGGAAAGTGTCAATGGCGTGACGTCTAACAGAAGAACGTCTTTGACATCGCCACGCAGCACACCGCCCTGGATGGCAGCGCCGATGGCGACGACTTCATCGGGGTTGACGCCCTTGTGTGGTTCTTTTCCAGCAAGTTCGCGGGCGGTCTCGATGACTTTCGGCATGCGGGTCATGCCACCGACGAGGACGAGCTCATCAATCTTCGAGAGGTCGATACCGGCTTCTTTGATGCACTCGCGAACGGGCTTCTTGGTGCGCTCGAAGAGGCTGTCGGTGAGTTGTTCCAGCTTCGAACGGGTGAGCGTGAGCTGGATGTGTTTCGGACCGGTGGCATCGGCGGTGATGAAGGGCAGGTTGATGTCGTAGGACTGGCTGGAAGAGAGAGCGATCTTGGCTTTTTCCGCTTCTTCCTTGATGCGCTGCAGTGCATCGGCCTGGCCGGAGAGATCGACGCCTTGGTCTTTCTTGAACTCGGCGACGATGAAACTAATGATCGCATTGTCCCAGTCGTCACCACCGAGTTGGGTGTCGCCATTGGTCGCCAGCACTTCGAACACACCGTCGCC
>JBJOMZ010000097.1:0-9646 GCA_046052105.1 Verrucomicrobiota bacterium
CGGTTGTGTTGTGCGCTATGGTAGGAACATGCCAGCAAATGACAAGCTCTCAGTTTTTGCACTTCGCGTTTATGAGATTGTCCGTTCGATCCCGCATGGCAAGGTCGTGAGTTATGCCGATGTTGCCCGCGCGCTCAACTCGCGCTGCGCACAAGCCGTCGGTCAGGCGTTGAAAAGGAATCCTTTCGCCCCCGAGGTTCCATGTCATCGCGTTGTAGCCAACGATGGTTTGTTGGGCGGTTTCTGGGGCGGCGTAGATGATGCCAGGATGAAGGAGAAGGAAGCGCTTTTGGCAGCGGAAGGCGTCGAGGTCGCTTGCGGTCGTATCGACATGACACTTTTCCGCCACAGCTTGTGAAAAGAAAATTTTTGCACGATCGTATGGATGGGCACATGAAGTGGTGTTGGTGGTTGCTGGTGTCTATTGTTCCTTCGCACGCCGATTTGGCGAAGCAATGGGACAAGGAGATCGTTCCCATCCTTGAGAACTATTGCTTCGATTGCCACGCGGACGGAGTCAAAAAAGGCGATTTTTCCTTCGATGCGTTTTCTGGCATCCCTTCGATGCAAGCCAAGCGAGATGCGTGGAAACGGGTGAGGGAGAATCTTGCCTATGAACTCATGCCACCGATCGACAAGGACCAACCGTCCAGCGATGAACGACGCAAATTGATTGAGTGGATCGATGCCGCGGTTTTTCCCGTCGATCCGAAAAACCCTGACCCCGGGCGTGTGACACTTCGCAGGTTGAATCGCTTCGAATACCAGAACACCGTGCGCGATTTGATTGGTGTGTTACCCGATACTCAATTGCTGCCTCCCGATGATTCGGGCTATGGATTCGATAACATGGCCGATGTGCTCACTCTGTCTCCCACGCATTTGGAAGCGTATCTCAACACGGCTTCGCAGGCACTGGATAAGGCCTACGGAATTTCCGCTGTTCCCAAACGGTTGATTGATCCCCGTCAGATGAAAGGAAGCGCGGCCTATGAGGACGACATTTTCACGATGTGCGTGGGCGGTCGCAGATCCATGCAACTCGACGTGAAGCCTGGCAAATACCGCATCACCTTCCGACTCAGTGGTCAGCAGGCAGGGGAGGAAAAGGTGAAGGCTCGCATTCTCGTTGGGTCGGTGATCAATGAAATCACGGTAGGCAATACGGATCCTGTGGATTTCGCCATCACCACGGACCTAAGCGAGGAGCAACGCGCCATGGGGGTGGAGTATCTCAACGATTACTGGGATGAAAGGACAAAGGCGGATCGCAATCTGTTAGTGCACTCCATCACTCTCGAAGGTCCTCTGGACCAGCAGCGCAAGCGCAACTTGTTGCTGTTCCCGGAGCGCAAGGAGGGACAGAATGATGACCAATACATCGCGACCGTGCTGAGAAATTTCTTGTCCCATGCGTTTCGCAGGCCGGCGGCGGATGCAGAGATCGCCAGCTATGCCGGTCTGATGAAAGCACAGAGAAAAGACAAACAGAGTCTCGAAGATGCTATGCGCCCGGCTTTTGAGGCCGCGATGATATCGCCGCAGTTTTTGTTTCGCGAGCTTCACGCTGTTTATTCGTTAGATAAGCCCGGAACGATTCTGCAGGTGCCTGAGTTGTCGTTGGCGTCGCGCATCTCGTATTTTCTGTGGAGTTCCGCGCCTGAGGATTCGACCTTGTCGCTTGCTGCGAACAAGCAATTGCGTCCGCTGATCAAAGAAGAGGTCGATCGCATGATCCGCAGCCCCAAGACTTCCGCGCTGATCGACCGTTTTTTCGCCCAATGGTTGCAATATCAGGACGCGGCGTTCATTGCCATCGATAGCAAGTTGTATCCGGCGGCAGCGGGATCTTTGCGCGATGACATGATCATGGAAAGTAAGGTCTTTTGCGAGGATATGTTGAAAAACAATCTTCCTGTGACTCGTTTGATCGATGCGGATTACACGTTTGTGAATGAATCCCTTGCGTCGCATTATCAGATGCCCCGCGTGGAAGGACGGGAATTCCGCAAAGTCATGTTGCCGGATCCGATGCGGAGAGGGATACTGACTCATGGGTCCATCCTGGCCGTCACTTCAAACCCCAATCGCACTTCGCCCGTAAAGCGTGGCAAATGGGTGCTGGAAACCTTGCTCGATGCGGCACCACCACCTCCTCCTCCCAACGTGCCCTCTCTTCCCGCTTCCCATCAGGGTATCAGTTCCGCCAGCCTGCGTGCCCAGCTTGAGCTTCATCGTAAGGATCCGGCGTGCGCGTCGTGTCACAAGCTAATGGATGGAATCGGCTTCGCTTTTGAGGCGTATGACGTTGATGGATCACGCCGCAAGGGGCCTGATATTGATACCAGAGGCAACCTCGCATCGGGTGAAGTCGTGGACTCTCCGGCTTCTCTGTCGAAGATTCTCGCCACCAAACGCGCCGACGAGTTCCACCGTGCTTTTGCAGTCAAGATGCTGACATTTGCGCTTGGTCGTGGCCTCGACTACTACGATAAACCCGCCGTGGATAAAATCGTGGCTTTCGCGGCAAAGAACCATTACAGCCTGCACAGCTACATTCACGCCACGATCTACTCCTATCCGTTCCAATACTATCGTCGTTGATGGTGATGCGGATCTGCGGTTGCGGCACCATTCTTTTGTGCTGAATTTCAAGCGACGGGAGATGCAGGTGCAACAGATGTTGTTTGTCCCACATCGCGTTCCACCAATGGTCTCGCGAGCATTTCCTCATAGATGGCGATGTATTGTTCGGCTACCTCTTGGTGATTGAATCGCAATTGTGAATCCCGCATGATGCGGCGCAGATGCTTCTCCTTCATTTCCACCGGTTGCCGATGGAATTCCATGGCACGGTCGATGGACCAGCGCAACGCGGCTGGATTGTAATGATCGAAACGGAAACCATTGCCCGTTCCTGCATCGAAATCAATGTGCTGCACGGTGTCGTAAAGCCCACCTGTGGCATGCACGATGGGTAGCGATCCATACAGCGGAGCCGTCATCTGAGGAAGACCGCAAGGCTCGAACAGGGACGGCATGATGATAAAATCGGATCCCGCGTATCCCATCCGCGAAAGCCGCTCGTCAAAATCAACGATGGCCACTCTGCCGTGCAGACCGAAAGTTCTGACAATCTGATGAAAGTATTTCTGGTGTGGCCCGTTCGCAATGATCGCGACCTGCAGGTCCTCATGCCAGTAATCGGACACCAATTGGTAGAGGATGTCTGACAGCAGTTGCGGACCTTTTTGAACCGGATCCAGACGTGATGGCCAGAAAAACACGGGTGCGTTCGGATTGACATCGAGTTGTAGCTCACGCTGCAAAGCCATCTTGTTGGCGCGTTTGCCCTCAATCACATTCATGACCTGGAACGGATGGGGGATGAGTGGATCAGTCTCGGGGTCGTAGGACACATCCGGAGCGTTCAAGATGCCTCGAGCACATCCTGCAGAGTATTTTTGCCGCAATTCCTGCCGAACGGAATCGGGCACCATGGTATGCCAGCCCTCGACAATTTCCCACAAGAAACGCGGACTCACGCTGTTGATGAAATGTGCGGAAAAAATCCCGCTTGTGAGCAGATCGACATAGGTGGCATTGCGCGCGTTTTCATAATTGTATGGCATCCCGTCATAGTAAAGATTGGTCCAAAACTCGGCGGCATCGATGCCTTGTTCCTCGATCTCGGGCAACCGAACTTTTTGCGTATGAATGTTGTGAACGGTGAAAAGGGACTTGATCCCTCGGCGCCTTGCCATCGCGGGAATCAGTCCCGTCATCCAGTCATTGCAATGAATGAGGTCGGGTCGGGCATTCGGAATGATATGATTGATGACCTCCCGCTGGAACACCAAGGCGATTTTCATCGATTCGTCATGGTAGCCGCTGTATACTTGTTCCCGATAGTAAAAAATCCTGTCCTCGGCCAAGTGAATGTGGGCGTCCGGGAGCACTTCATAATACATCCGCAGTTGTTTTTCGTGGAAGTTGAAGACGTCACCATGAAACATGCGCCGATAATTGGGCAGAGCCACGTGAACGTCCGCACCCAGCTCAAACAAGGCCGAAACCAAGGACGCGGATACATCGGCCAGCCCTCCCGCTTTGGCGGACATATGCTGCGCGAAGTTCCCCATGCCCGAGGGGAGATACGTGATTTCGGGGGTGACGATTAGAATTCGGGGGCGTGTGGTTTGAGGCATTCGCTTCGGTAGAATAGAATGTTCCGTGCCATTTCGTCAGAATTCTTCGGAAATTTTTCACCTTGCAGATTGGTTCAGTGCCAATGCTTTATCTCGATTTCGATCCCTGCGTGCGACCTGATTCAGAGCAGCGCAAGAAGTCCGCTTATCGACGAGCCAATCGAATTGCTTGGCAAACGGCCGGGAAAATCTGTTTTTTGCGACTGACCACACCGGGAGCCGAAAATGAATGCGCGCTGATCCGTTGGTAGGGGAGTGAATCCATCAGAACGGGATTCCCCACCGCGAGAATGTGGCTGAAGTGCTCGGAAACATCCGTGATGACCAAGCAGATCAGATCAAGGCGCTCTTTGTCCATCAACTGGCGCAAATGAGCCAGAAGCTCCTCCTCACGAGAAGACAGAGCTTCCATGCCGAGTTCTTCCACTTGGGCGATCGAAATCTTGAATCCTTCGTCACTAAACTCCTTGCGATCGGCATTCACAATCTCATCGACCGTGCCGTTGGCCAGTAGCGAACCGATCGCAAAAAATTTGCGCGTGAATTCTGCGGCATCGACACCCGCGAGCCCCGCAAGCCAGACGAGCATGTCTCGATCCAGGTCCGTGGTTGTGGGAGAGGTGAGATTCAAGGTATCTGATACGATGCCTGCCAAAAGACAAAGCGATACTCCGGGGGCAGGAGTCAGATCCCTATGCAAAAATTTACGCGCCACCAATGTCGAAGTGGATCCCACCGGTTCGTTGAGATAGCGGATGGGTTCTCTTGAGACCAGATTTCCCGCAAGGCGGTGGTGGTCGATCACTTCCACAATCTCAGCTTCTTCCACACCTCGTACGGCCTGCGCGTATTCATTGTGATCTACCAGTGCCAAACGCAGGCGAGGTGGATCGATCAGGTCAGATTTTGATACCACGCCCAACAGATCTTGGCCGTCAGCAGTCACAACCGGAAAAAGTTCCTGCGCTGTGGTGGTGAGGCGTTTTTTCAACAAGGATACCGGTTCGTGCTCGGTCACGTTGATGAATCCCGCATCCAACACATGTCGCACAGTGCGTGAGCATCGGATCAACGTGGTGCAGGATGCTGTGTCCTGTTTTGCCATGAGCACGCAGATGTTTTTTTCGCGCGCGAGTTTTTCCAGTGCCGGATCGATGCTGTAACCGCCCGTGATCAAAAGCGAGCGCACACCGGAATCGATCGCCATTTTATGAACATACGGCCGATCGCCACAAATGACGAGAAAACGACCGATTGTGCCATCTTCGCGGGCTTTCCGTAGTCGTTTTTCCACGGTGTCCTGAGAAGATGCGCCCACAAGGATGATCAGATTTTCCTCATCCTCGCTCGCGGGGCAGCTGGCGCCGATGTTTTCCGCATGCAAGGTAGCCGCCATGTTTTTCAAGGCAACCTGCACCGTTCGGACAGCGAGTCCTTCGGTTTGTGCTGGAACCAGCAATTCCAACAGGTCGAGATATCTCAAGATTCCCGCGACCTTGTTGGCCTCATCAACGACGGGCACAGCACGCACTCCCGCCTCGACCATGCGCTGATAAGCCGTGAGAAAAGTGTCGTGCGGCGAAACCTTCACTACATCACGACGGCACATCATTCCCGCTGTGGTGCGCACGTCATCGATCAAGATCGGAGCTGCCAGTCCGGCTTCCTGAAGAACCCATGAGGTTCGCAAGGTGATTTCCCCGCAGCGAGCTGCGGTGGCGGATGGTTCTCCGGTCAGACGCAGCAACGCCGCGTGACCGATGGCCGAACAGATGGCATCGGTATCAGGATTGCGATGACCTATGACGTAAAACGGCAGATCGCTTTTCCAGTTTTCCATGATGCGTATCGGAGGGGAGAATGTTGATCGCAAAAAAGGCTCAGGTGGGCTGCTCGCCCCGCGCCATCACCACTTTGCCGGTGCGCACGGTTTCGATGATGTCGAACTGCGAAAACATGGTGATCGCGGCATCTGCCTTTGAGCTTTCTCCGGTGATCATGATAATGATACTGGTCGGCGTGAGATCCACGGTTTTGCCATTGAAGTGCTCACAAATTTGCAGAACTTGCGAGCGATCCGATGGAGTGCAGGCAATTTTGATCATCAGCAGTTCACGCACCACCGCATCGTCGCTGGTGTGTTCGAAGCAATGAATCACATCGATCAGCTTGTGCACTTGCTTGATGATCTGTTCGAGCCCGTTCGGGTCACCCACGATTCCGATCGTCATACGCGAGAATCGCGTGTCACGACCTTGGGATACGACCAGGCTGTCGATATTGAATCCACGGCGGGCGAAAACCTGGCAAATGCGCATCAATACGCCGGGGCGGTTGTTCACAAGGACCGAAAGCGTATGCACCGCTTGGTGTTGCGAGGGAGTGACGGGAGTATCGGTGGTAACGATGGTTTGCATAACGTAAAGAGGAAGTGTTGAGTCGATAAGTCTTAGTGGGTGAGTGACGCCGGAATCACGTGGAACCGGTCGGTTTTGCCATCTTGTGTTTCGGTGGTTCGGTCAGCATGTCCTCGAGCGCGGCGCCGGCGGGAATCATCGGGAAAACGTTGTCCGTTTTGATGCACTCGGCATGAATCAGGATGGGACCGTCATTGTAAGCGAGGGCTTTTTTGATCATGCGCGTCACATCCGCAGGACGCTTGATATTCACGCTGGGGATGCCGTAAGCAGCGGCAAGTTTGCAGAAATCAGGATTGCCGACAAGATCCACTCCGCTGAGTCGATCATCGAAGAACAGTTCCTGCCACTGACGCACCATACCGAGATAGTGATTGTTCAGCACCACGATCTTGAGCGGCAGGCGGTGGATGGCCGCGGTAGCGAGTTCGAACAAGGTCATTTGGAACCCGCCGTCGCCGGAAATCGAGATTACGGTTTTGTCAGGACAAGCGAACTGGGCGCCGATGGCTGCGGGGAAACCGAAGCCCATGGTGCCAGCTCCCCCCGAGGATAGCCACTCGTAGGGGCGGTCGTTTAGGAAAAACTGCGCTGCCCACATCTGGTGCTGGCCTACGTCCGTTGATACAATCGCCTTGCCCTTGGTTTGCTTGTAAAGCTCTTGAATCACTTGCTGCATGCGCAAGCCTCCCTGCTTTTTATAGCCCAGCGGGTATTTTTTCTTGTAGCCGTCGAGGTGGGAATTCCACTCCACGGTATCGAGTTTGGAAACGCGTTTGTTCAATTCGCCGAGGGCAGCCTTGGCATCGCCGACGATCTGTACATCGGGACGTATCATCTTGTTCATCTCCGCGTTGTCGATATCGATGTGGATGATCTTGGCATTGCGCCCGAACATGTGGGGCTTGCCGATGATGCGGTCGTCGAATCGCGAACCGACGTTGAAAATCAAATCCGCTTCGCAGATGGCCTTGTTGGCGTAGGCGGTGCCGTGCATGCCGATCATGCCCAGTGACAGGCGGTGGGTTTCGGGGAAAATGCCTTTGCCCAACAAGGTGCTGGTGACTGGGCAATTGAGAGTTTCAGCAAACTTCAGCAATTCCTCGCCGGCGCGGGAAATCATGGCGCCTTGACCGGCAAGAATTACGGGACGCTTCGCATGGGCAATGATTTGCACCGCTTCATCAATCGCTTTGGGGCAAATGTTGAATGCCTCCTCGGGATGATAGCCCGGCAAATCGATTTCGGGTTCCATGTCTCCGCTGAAAGGGGACTGGGACACATCCTTCGGCACATCGATCAACACCGGACCGGGGCGACCGCTGGTGGCGATGTGGTAGGCCTCACGGGCAACCTTGGGTAGATCATTGGTGTTTTTTACCAGAAAATTGTGTTTCACCACGGGCATGGTGATGCCGAAAATATCAGCCTCTTGGAAAGCGTCTTTACCGAGCATCCATGTAACCTGTTGACCGCAGAGAACAATCATGGGAACCGAATCCATTTGGGCCGTCATCAGTCCCGTGACAGTGTTTCCGGCACCTGGTCCCGAAGTGACGAGAACACAGGCAGGCTTGCCAGTGGCGCGGGCATAACCGTCCGCCATGTGCACCGCACCTTGCTCGTGGCGCACCAGCACAAATTTCATGTTGGTCTTGACCGTCTCCAACGCGTCAAAGATGGGCAGTGCGGCACCGCCGGAGTAGCCGAAGACATACTCGATGCCTAATTCATCGAGAGTTTTGATGAGTGCCTGGGCACCGTCCATTTGTTCTTGATTTGCCATGATTGTCAAAAATTGAGGTTGAGGCATTGATTTTGCGATTTCTTGTGAAAAATGCAATCAAAAACTGCAATTTTTGCAATAAATCGTCTGATTTTTCTGCTGTGATGAGTTGAAAATGCGATTTTTTTCGTGAAGAGTGACAGTGTTGAGTTGTTTCTTTCGAGAAGATACAGGTTTGTCTTGTTGTTGGTTTTGAGAGCCTGACAGGCTGCCAGACCTTGTTTCGAATCATCAAGACTCGCTCCTGTGACCCACGATGCGCGTCCTGATAGCGGGCGCTTGGGTTGGTGGCAATGCTGGGGCTTGGTTCCTCGATGCGGCAGTTTGGCTGACAGAACAAGAATCCAATGGACTGGAAATGATCGGAAGTGCAAAAATTACTTCGACCATGCCCTGCGGCAGTCCATGACCTCCTTAGGGTTTGGGGTTGAGCACCTCGACTTTTACAGGCACAACGCCACGGGAATAGAAACCGAGTCGCTCCGCACAACCAACGGTCACATCAATGATGCGTCCCTTGGTATAGGGGCCGCGATCCGTAATGCGCACAATTTCCGATTTGCCATTGGCCATGTTGGTCACGCGAACACGTGTCCCCATCGGTAGCGTTTTATGTGCTGCGGTGGCGGCTTCATTCTTCAATCGCTCACCACTCGCTGTCTGCGTGCCGGAATTGGTTTTTACCGAATACCAAGATGCCTTGCCATGCTGCACCGTGCTCACTTGCCATTCTTCCTTGGTTTTTCCATGCGAAGCATAGGATGCGGCATCAGAAGCACAGGAATGCAGCAGCGCGCTTGCAACGGCGATGGAACAGGTAAGGATGATCTTTCGGTTCATGGCGGGTTTTGGTTACGGCATGAACCGAATCGATGCAAGATCTTTTTTACACGTCGGTTTTGGTCAAAAACCAAGATTCATTCGTTTGCGGTGGTCACTCGCCGCAGTGGCGGTTCTTGGCAGTCAAGCCGCTCAAGCAGTGTTATGATGGAGAATTTTTGCGTTGGTAGCACGAGATCCGGATGAATCTCGGCCAGAGGCTCCAACACAAAGCGCCGAAGGTGCAGACGAGGGTGGGGGATTTGCAGGTCGGGGGTATCGATGATTTCCCGACCGAAGGCCAGCAGGTCGAGATCGATGGTCCGCGGGGCGTTTGTGGTGCTGCGTTCGCGGCCCAAAGATTGTTCGATGGCTCGGGTATGGGCGTGGAGTCCTGCGGCATTACCATCGAAGGT
>JBJOMZ010000098.1:0-9233 GCA_046052105.1 Verrucomicrobiota bacterium
CAACGGGCTTGCCCTTGTTGAAAGACGCGGGCTCAGGCACATGGACGCTGACAGGGGTAAATACCTATACCGGAACGACGACGATTAGTGCCGGAACCTTGATGATCAGCGAGGGGTCGATTGCGAGCTCGAGCAACATCGTCAACAACGCTACGTTGGCTTATGCATTGACGACCAATGCGAGAACATACGCGAACGTCATCAGCGGCACGGGATCACTGGTGAAGAGCGGCACGAACACATTGACTCTCTCCGGAGTGAATACCTACACGGGCAGTACCTCGGTGACGGCCGGCACCTTGTCGGTTACCGGATCGGTGGCAGGCACTGCGAGCGTGGCGACAACGGGCGTGCTGGCTGGAACAGGAAGCGTAGCAGGTGACACGACAGTCGCCACGACCGCTGTGGTATCACCTGGTGTCAATAACGTGGGCACACTGAGTTTCGGCAGCTCGCTGACCTTGGAATCCGGTTCGAACTACGCAGTGAGTCTGACGGGCAATGGTGTCAACGACAAGGTCAACGTCACCGGCACCCTTACGGCCAACGGCACGATCACGGTCGGCCTCGAAAACGGCTACGTTCCTGTGGCAGGTGCTACGTTCGACATCGCGGACGCGGCAGCTATCGCTGGCACACCGACCTTCAGTTTGCCAACGTTGAGTGAGGGACTCCAATGGAATACGGATTCCTTCTCGACGACGGGTCAAATTTCGGTGGAGAGCACCTTTGTGGATCCATTTGCGACCTGGGCCAGCGACAATGGTCTTGAGGGAGCAGATGCCGCGAGATCGGCTGATCCGGACGGCGATGGCTTGAACAACCTGCTGGAGTTTGCGACGAACTCGAATCCGACCAACGGTAGCTCGCGCGCACGAGTTTACGGCAAGGTGCACATGATCGGAGGCAACCGAGTGTTGACCTACACGGTGGCGACCCGCGCTGCGGCAACGTTTGCGTTGAACGGCACGAAGCAGGAAGCGACGAAAGATCTGGTGAAATACACCATTGAGGGATCGGACGACCTGACGACGTGGAACACGGTGGTGGTGAGCGAAGTGGAGGGAGCTGACGCTGCATCGGTGCGAAGCGCGATCGAGCCCGCCTTGCCAACACTGGAGACAGGATGGGAGTGGCACACCTTCCGCACGGATGGCGATGCAGGAACTGACAACAGTGACTACATCCGCCTGAAAGTGGCTGAGGCCCCAGCCCAGTAATCGCAAAGGAAAGCGAGATACAGCGGTCGTTCCTTGATGGGGACGGCCGCTTTTTTGTGCGGCGACTGCCCGCTGCGGGTATGAATCGAGTTGCCGATCGTGATTGGAGCAGGCGAGAGGACCAGACGCCGCAACTCTCAAGGGCATTCTTCCCACTGCTTGGGGGAAGATGCGATCAGGAGGGCAAAAAACACCAGCAAGTGGAGGCGAGGGGAGTCGAACCCCTGTCCGAGACGCCGTCTACGATGACTTCTACACGTTTAGCATGGGGTCGGTGATTCGGAGAAGCGCGGCCCTCATGCGGCGTTGCTTTCCTAGAGACCTGTAGTTTCTCAGCAATCCGTCCGGTTCCCCGACTTCATGCCCAGCCTGTTAAGTGTCGCCTTCCCCCCCAACAGGCGTCGGGGTTCAGACGTGGCCGTCAATTAAGCAGCCAGTGCGAGCTCGTTAGAGTCTGCATTTATTTGTTTTGACCGGCTTTTAAGGAGGCCAACCGATCAACCTCCACGTGCAGTCAGCGCGTCAAACATCCCGTCGAAACCAGAACGCCCCCGTTTGCTGTCTGGGGGTATGATGTATTAAGCAGGTATTTTATTCAAGGGAAATCGGATGAAGTCCAAACGGTGCTATCACGGATGGAAAGGAGCACAGGCAGGATGCCTGTGCTCCTTTTCTTTTGCATCGGCTTGGTGCTTCAATCGTTCATGCCCAGCATGTGCATGATGTGGACGGCGGTGAGTTCGCCCATGGTCTCGCAGTCGTGAAAGACATCGGTTTTGTGATATTTCATCAGGTCTTTGGCGAGGCGCGCCACGTGCGGCCGCGGTGCCAGCTCCTCACGGCGCATGATGCCCAGCACGGCTTTGAGGCGGGTGCTTTCTACGCGCGCGCGCCGAGCCATTTGCGCGCGCTCTTCCTCAACGTATTGCTCAATCGTACGGCGGTTGAGTTCGCCGAAGGCGAGTTTGGTCACGGCGCGGTTTGAATCGAAGTGATAAGCGAGGTAGGTGCGGCCCGGGCCTTCGTAGGATTGTTGGTCGAAGTCGATGGGGCGCACGCGGTATTGCACTTCCTCGAAGTCCGGCGTGATATCGACGACGTAATTCACACTGCGCATATCACCTAACAAACGGATGAAACAGCGCTCGTTGAATTTCGTGAATTCCTTGGCGATGCGGACGCGATTGAGTTCGGGGCGTCGCAAATGATCGCGTTGGAAAACATTTCCCGGCACGCCGGCGATGTGTTCCTCGATGAGCGTGTTGCCATTGACGAGGTAGTTGATACGGTTCGGCGAGAGGATGTGTTCCAGTTCCAGACCATAGATGCGTGACGCATCGGCCTGTTTCACATAGAAATAATCCGAGTTGTCGTTGTAGAGGTTGGTGATGCGGATGCGAAAGGGCTTGGAATTGCCAAACTCACCGAAGTCGATGCGATCGACGCTGAGGTGCTCGTGAAGGCCGCTCTCGCCGCCGATTTTCAGTTCGGTATAAATGCGAATGAGACGTGCTTGGAGGGATTGCCTCATTTCGGGTGGATACATCACGGTCATCCACAATGTTTCATTGCCGAAGGGATCTTCGTAGGGCACAACGCCTTGGAAGCGAAACAGGTCGTCATAGACCATGGGGATCTCGATCTGCCGGGCAAAGCGATGCAGATACTGCCGCAACAAGGCGGAGGGTTGGTATTTCTCTTTGCAGCGCGAGATCATGGGCCGATACTTAGCCTAACAGATTGGTGCGCGTGTAGAGCGAAAGAACGGGGATGCCGCGGGCTTCGATGGCAGCGCGACCCCCTTCCTCGCGATCGACGAGCACCAACGCAAAAGCAATTTTCCCGCCTTCGGCTTCGATCGCATCGATCGCTTTCAAGGTCGAACCACCAGTAGTGATCACGTCATCTACTACGATCACCGTATTTCCTGAAGAAAAATTTCCTTCGATTTGCTTACCGCGGCCGTGGCCTTTGGGCTCCTTGCGTACGGTGAAAACCTGAAGCGGTGCGGCAGGGTTTTCGCGGGCAGAAAACATGCCGACGGCGAGGGAAATCGGATCCGCGCCCATGGTCATGCCGCCGATAGCGTCGATTTGCAGGCCATGCGCGGCGATGTATTGCTTCACCGCGGCCCAGCCGACCTCACCGACGAGGTTTGCGCCATGGGCATCGAGCGTGGTGACCCGGCAATCGATGTAAAGGTCGCTGGTCTTTCCTGAGGCCAGGGTGAAGGTGCCGGTGCGGACGGATTTTTCTAACAAAAGAGAGCGGAGTGCGGAAACGGAATCGGACATGCGGACAGTGTGTCGGGTTTTTGTAGCAAGGAAAAGCAGGAAGCGCGGAAAATTGTCAAAATGGTGGAGTGCGTGGCTCATCAGCACTCATTGATATGTCCGGCGATCCGACTCCGTATTCATGGCATGGTCTACCTATTTTCTCTGATGGCCTTGCTCGTCATGATGACTTTCGCGGGGGCCGAGTCGCCTACCGAAAAGAAACCACACGACTTCGCGAAGTGGGAAAAAGACATCGTTGCTTTCGAGAAACGCGATGCCGCCAACCCGCCTGCGAAACATGCGCTGCTCTTCATCGGTTCGTCTGGCATTGTCCGCTGGAAATCTCTCGCTCAGGATTTTCCCGGCGCGACCATTCTGAACCGGGCCTTCGGTGGCAACGAGATCGCGGATAGCACTTATTTCGCCGAGCGCATGATATTTCCTTATGAGCCAAAAATGATTTTCCTTCGCGCCGGCGGCAATGACATCCATGCTGGCAAATCCGCCGAGGAGGTGTTTGACGATTACAAAACCTTCGTCGCCACCATCCGGGTGAAACTTCCGAACGTGCCTATCGCTTACATCGCCCTCAGTCCCTCACCGGCGCGCTGGAACGAAAAGCCCGAGGGCGACAAGCTGAACGCGGCCATTGCGGATGAGTCGAAGAAGAACAAAAATCTCATCTTCATTGATGCTTCTTCCATCACACTCGATGCCGCTGGTAAGATCAGACCAGAACTTTTTGTTGCCGATCAACTTCATTTCAACGAAGCGGGATACAAGTTGCTGGCAGAGGCGGTGCGTCCTTACGTGCCACACTAAGACAACTTTAGCCCAATGACTGAAAGGAGTCAACAGACCCATCCGTGCACAAGTCGCTGCAGAGGCTTCTTCTTGCCAAATGATTTCCAGCGGGCAAACTGGGGACATCATGACAACCGAATCGAATGCGCCCTCTGATTTTCGTTACCCTTGTCTCGTTACTGTGCTGGCGATCTTGTTGTTCATGCCGGAATTGTTTCTCATGGGCTTCTTGCCCAGAATGGCGGAGATGATGAATGAAATCGGCGTGATATGGCCCACTCTATCCCGCATCTTCTTGGCCAGTCCCTTCATCACTTTGCTGTTTTTTGCGGGGTTGATGATCTCCACCATCCTTTTCGCTTGGTGTGATCGCAAAGGCGCGATTCTGGCATCTCTTTCGCTGCTGATGCAAGGCATCGCGCTGTGCATTCACGCCTTGGCATCTTTTCTGCCCTGGGTGCAGGTGGTAAACTCCATGGGTTCGGAGTGAGCTATTTAGTAGCTTAGAAAAAGCAAGAAACAAGAAAGTCGTTTGTCGTGAACTGCTGCGGTCACTGGGTAAAGTTGTTACAGTTGTTGCGTCAATACGTGCCGACCGCTGAAATGGCTGTTCATTCTTCGTCACAACGTGACGATTTATGAGGAGCCCATGGTGAAACCATGGGTAACCGGACCAATCTTCTGTTTGCGTCCTAACGGGACGCTTCATCGGGAGACTTGCCAGTGCAAATCGACCCAATCTTTTTAGCAAAAAAAGCCATCATCGATTACAGGTCACCATCGGAATTAAGATCGACGCATGATGAAGTGTCCCGTTGGGACGCGTAGGGAGAGGAGGGGGCTCAACCCACGATTGCATCGTGGGCTGAGATGAGTTGTCCCGTTGGGACAGATGAAGTCCATGCGATTGCCAGTGTTGTCTAGGAGCCATTTGTCAACTAAAACGCTGATTCAGGTAATCGGGCGGAACGTGATCAGTGAGCCAGACACCGTTTTCCGCTCGATAAAACCGATAGCCATGCTGTGCCATGAGTTGTGCGGCGATTTCCAGCACCAAAGGTTTGCCATGACGGGCTCCGGCTTTTTTCGCGGTGGCTCGATCGAGACTGAGATGCACATGTTGGCGCGATTGTTTGCATAACCCCTCGCGCACGATGGCGGGCAGTGATTTCGCGGCGGCACCGTGATAGAGCCACTGCGGTGGGGATTTCTCCTCCAGCTTCAGGTCGATGTCGATGGAGTGTCCCTGGTTCGCGCGGATCGACAAGCCGTCATCGGAGAGGCGGAAACGTTGTTTGTCACTGGTTTCCACGATACGCACGATCATTGCGTGATCCACTTTCTTGCCGTGCGTTTTCATGCAGTCGATCAAGTCGGTCAGTTTCGCCCATCCTTTTTCATCGAGCGACAAGCCGATGGAGCCGGGGTCATGACGCAGCACCAAACTCAAAAATCGACTGAGTTGGTTTTCGAATCTGCTCATGACAAGACGGTGCGGCAAAAGTGATCCATGCACGACCTGACGCAAAGGATAAAAAAATCGGTTTTTGCCTTGTCAAATCATAGGAAACGTATCATGAAATGGGCCACCCCTTAGTTAAAACCTTATGACACCTGCCGAAACCCTTGCTTTCCAAGCATTAGAAAATTTTTTCATTGAAACGCCCTCTTGGGGTTATGCAGATACCGGAACGCGGTTTGGCAAGTTCCATCAACCAGCGGCCGCTATTGATATGCCCGATAAGCTCGCGGATGCGGGGCAAGTGCATCGGCTGACCGGTTGCTGTCCCACGGTGGCGACCCACGTCTTGTGGGATTTTCCTGACTTTGGTAAAGCGGCGGAAATTGCTACGGTTGCTTCGCAGCATGGTGTGCGCATCGGCTCGATCAATCCCAACCTGTTCCAAGATCAGGAATACAAACTCGGCAGCGTGGCAAATCCTGATGAAGCGATTCGCGCTATGGCTACGAAGCACATTTGCGATAGCATTGCGCTTGGCAAGGAATTGCACAGTCGCGCCGTGTCGCTCTGGTTCGCCGATGGCACGAACTATCCCGGCCAAGATTCCATCCGCGCGCGCAAGCATCGTTTTGAGTATGCACTGCGCGAGGCCCATCAACACCTCGATCCCGATCAAGTGCTGCTGGTGGAATACAAGCCCTTTGAGCCCGCTTTCTATCAGACTGATCTCGCCGACTGGGGCATGGCCTATATGATGGCGAAAATCGCTGGGCCGCAGGCCAAGGTGCTTGTCGATACCGGTCACCACTATCTCTCACAAAACATCGAGCAAATCGTCGCGTGGTTGCTCGATGAAAACATGCTGGGCGGTTTCCATTTCAATGACCGTCGTTATGCCGATGACGATCTCACCTTAGGATCCATCGATCCCTATCAGATTTTCCGCATTTTCCACGAGATCCATTTCTATGCATGGGAACGCGGCGGAGTTCATCCGAAGATCGAATACATGATCGACCAATCGCACAACCTCAAGCCTAAGATCGAAGCGATGATCCAGACCGTCACGACCGCGCAGGAGCTTTATGCCAAAGCGGCGATGGTCGATCACGAGGCGATGGTGCGCTATCAGGCTGAGGGTCGTATCATCGATGCTGAGATGTGCCTGAAGAAAGCCTTCCATGCTGATGTCAGCGGTGTCATTGCCGATTGGCGCAAGTCTCACGACCTGCCCGCGGACCCCCTTGCCGCGCATCGTTCAAGTGGCTACGAGGCCGCGGCAGCCAAGGAGCGCACGGCAAGACGACAAGCTCTCGGCTTGACCAGCGGCTCCAGTTACGCATGATCTGATCACCTTTACCCAAAACCCATGACTGAAGAACATCAAAGCGAGGCCACCGATGCCGGTGGGGAATACGAACGTGAACCCGTGCCTGCGAAGGCACAAAAAGGCCAGGATGCATTCTGGGGTATGTATGCGGGAGAACACACGGCGGGAACTGAGTTTCTCATTGGGCCGCTGTTTTTGATCAACTGGGGCGTCGGCGGCATGACGCTGATTCTCGGGTTGATCTTGGGTAATCTCGCTGCCGTTTTGTCTTGGCGCTACATCACCGCGCCCATCGCCACACGTGCTCGCATGACGCTCTACTACCAGTTGGAGAAAATCACCGGCCGCAATCTTGTCAGCCTCTACAACATCGCCAACGGTGTGTTGTTCTGCTTCTTGGCGGGATCGATGATCACCGTCTCCGCCACAGCATTCGGCCCCTTTATCAAATCCGTGGAAGAAGTCAATTTTACCACCTCCATGCCCCCCAACCTTACTTGGTGCGTTCTGGTGGTCCTGATTGGAGTGGCCATGACTTTCGTGGCCATGAAGGGCTACGGGCTGGTCGCACGGGTCGGAAAAATCTCCGCACCTTGGATGTTCCTGATCTTCCTTGCCAGCGCCTTTGTGATCTTGGGCAAACTTGATACTACAGACGTAGTAGCTGCGCTGACACCTGCCAAAGACGTGGTCGCTACCAAAGGCTTTTGGGCGGTTTTTTTCTTTGCCTGGTTTTGCAATGCCGCCATGCATGTGGGCATGGCGGATTTGTCAGTTTTGCGGTTTGCGAAAAATTCCAATGCCGGATGGGCATCCTCCTCGGGCATGTTTCTCGGTCACTGCGTTGCGTGGCTCTGCGCCGCGCTGCTCTTGGTCTACTGGGGCAAGCAGATGGGTAGCAATGAGCTGGCCAAGAACGTCTCTCTCGGCACTATGGTCAATGATGCCGTCGGCATTCCCGGATTGATCTGTGTCGTGATCGCTGGATGGACCACTGCCAACCCCACCCTCTACCGTGCGGGACTCGCGTTCCAAGGTTTGTTTCCCTCTCTTGGTCGAGTGGGTGCCACCATCCTTGCCGGCACGCTTTGCATCATCGCCGGATTGTTCCCCAAATTCGCTATGACCCTGCTCGACTTCGTGGGCATTTACGGGACCATCCTCGCACCCGTCGGCGCGATCCTGTTCGTCGATTTCTGGTTGTCGAAGCGCCTCGGTTTCCCGGGTTTCTGGGCGGAGAAAAGCGGATCCAGCTTCAATGTAGTGGCATTGATCGCTTGGTTGCTTCCTGTCGCTGTTGGTGGTTATTTCTATAAAGCGCATGGGGTTTTCCCTTCCTACATGACACTTCCCGTTTGGATTTCCGCAGGCTTGCTCTATGTGGTTCTCGCCAAATGCTTTCTCAAAACTTCCCAATCCTAATTGAACGCGATCATGAAAAAATTAGCAATGTATGTCGGCTACGCCTCTCTGGCTCTCGTGATCGGACCTCCGGTTCTTTTCATGACCCATTCCCTCACTGATCTCGATACGGTGAAAAACCTCATGCTGGCCGCCACGCTGGTATGGTTCGTCACCGCACCGGTATGGATGAAAAAAGAGGAGTGATCCTCGCGAAAGTTCGCTTGGATTTCTTGTTGAGTTGATTTCCTTCACGGACGATCTCTCGTTTGCTTCCACAAAAAACGCCCGTCCTACGATTAGGACGGGCGTTTGATTGTGTTTTTGTTTTGTTATCTTGATAGAGACGAATCTCGTTTGCGGGAACCAAGCCAGCAATGGAATGCCTTCATGCATGGATACCATCAGTTATGATGGCGGTTGCAAATCGATAGGTGCAATTCATTTCACAGCTTTGACTCGGGCGAACAACTTGCCGTTCACGGCGTTGCTGAGCGGGATCGCCACCGTCACGTTGTCGAGCCCCGCACCGTTTTCCACGATCGTCACAGCTCCAGCTGATTCGGCTCCAAGAGTGACGAAGTCCGTCCAGGTGCCAAGACCCGTCGAATACTGGATCGTGATGGTGGTATCGGTTTCGGAGAGGTCAAGTCGTTTGAAGGTGAGCAATAGGTTGGCACCATTCGGACTGGCGACAGGAGCACTCGACTGCGACGAGCCGAGCGGATCGCCACCGAGTG
>JBJOMZ010000099.1:0-9022 GCA_046052105.1 Verrucomicrobiota bacterium
CTTGGAGTTCGATCATCAGACGTTCGGCCTCGGCCGCGAGACGCACGCGGGTTTTTTCCGCCTCGGCAAGAACTTCGATTTTTTTGCGTTCGATTTCGGCTTGCACGATGATGTTGGCCATCTGGCTTGCTTCATCGCGTTTCGCACGCTGGCGCTCGGCGATTTCCTCGGACGCATATGCCTCTTCCAGGGCTTTGGCCGCGGCGACTTTTTCGGCAGCGGTGGCGATCCGTTGGGCTTCTGCCTCGCGCTCGCGACGCGCGGCATAGGAATTGGCCATTTGCACGGCGGCTTCGTTCTCTCCTTGCACGGCATTGGCCTGAGCGGCAGCAACCAGCACGCGTTTTTCGCGGTCGGCCTCGGCGGCACCGATGTCGCCATCCCGTTCTTGTTGGGAAACTTTCACCTTGGCCTCGTTGATCGCACGGGCAGCGGCTTCGCGGCCGAGGGCATCAATGTATCCGGACTCATCGGTGATGTCCTGGATGTTGACGTTGATCAAACGCAGACCCACCTTGCGCAGTTCCACCTCCACGCCATTGGCGATGTTGGCGATCAGTTTGTCGCGGTCGGCATTGATTTCCTCGATGGGCATGGTGGCGATGACCACGCGCATCTGACCGAAAATGATATCCTTGGCGAGTTCCTGGATCTGGGTAAGGTTGAGGCCGAGCAGTCGCTCCGCGGCGTTTTCCATGACTCCCGGTTCCGTGCTGATGCCCACGGTGAACGTGGAGGGTGTGTTGACGCGAATGTTTTGCTGCGAGAGCGCGCCGCGCAACTGGATGTCGATGGGGATGGGTGTCAGGCTGAGGTAGGCGTAATCCTGAATCACTGGCCACACAAACGAGGCGCCACCATGGTAACAGCGGGCGGATTTTTGTCCCGCCACTTTTCCGTAAACCACGAGGATGCGGTCGGAGGGGCAGCGGCGGTAGCGGCTGGCGATGAAGATCAGAGTGCCGAAGGCAATCAGAGTCAGGATTGATATGAGGATGATGTATTCCATACTGTTATTGGTTTTGCTCGAGGAGAGGGGCTACGACAAGCACGTTGCCGTTTTCGATCGCCTTCACGGCGATGGGAGTGTTTTGGGTTAGTGCGTGGGTCGCGTTCGTTACGGCGGATGCTGTGGCGAGGCGACCTTGCAGGAGAATTTCGATTTGCCCTTGGCCACCGCGGGAAGGGGGAATCGTGACATAGACGTGGCCTGTGAGCCCGATGGCGTTTTCGTATTTCAGAGTGCCGTCGGCCCGCAGTGTCATCAGCAGACGCATGATGAGGAAAATCGCCATCATGAAAACAGCACCCACCGCCAGGGCGGTGAAAATCGTCGGTATCATCGGTGCTTGGCGGCCCAGCATCAATCCGCCGGTCCAGCCGAATCCAACCAAAAATGCCACAATAGCGCGAATGGAGAGCAGTTTCACGCCCTCGATCGATCCGCCGGCTTCGCCGTCAGGGCTGTGGTCGAAGTCCGAACTGGTGAAAAGGGAGAGAGCAAACATGAGCCCTTGGAACATGCTGGACGCGATGGCGATGGCCCAGAAGATTCGGGCCGGATCGCTCAGTGATTGCCACCATTCGGACATGCGTGACGTTTCTAGCTTGAGGATTCCGCAGTGGCAATTCGAAATCGTTGCAAATTTTCCATTCACGGTGTCGCTGATCCTCTGCAAGGGTTTCACAAGAAACAAGCCGTCGCGCGAAATTCATCAATGTTGACAAATAATACTGACAAAATCCCGCGTCTCTGGTGTTGATTCCTTTGACGAATCAAATTCGCAAACTCACAAAACAACATGAAAACGAACGAAAAAAAACAACGGATCAAACACATGGGCAAGGGATTCACTTTGCTGGAAATGGTGATCGTGCTCGGTATCATTGGTTTGATCATCGGTGGTGCGATCGGTGTGATGGGTAAGGTGGGCGAGGGCGCCGCCGTGCAGCGCGTTAAAGGCGATTTCAACTCGCTCGGCAGCGTGCTGAAAATGTATAAGATCAACAACGGCTTCTATCCCTCCACCGCGCAGGGACTCAAGGCGCTGGTCAATCGTCCGAGCGGTGCGCCCGTTCCGAAGTCGTGGACCGCTCTGGCGGACCGCGTGCCGATCGATCCATGGGGTCAGGAGTATGTCTATCGTTTCCCCGGCAGCAAGGTGGCCACGGAGTTTGAATTGGTGACCCGCGGCAAGGACGGCCAAATCGGCACGGAGGACGATATTTCCAGCCAAGAGTAACCGGCCACGGGCCTTTTTTCATGATGATCCTCTCCTCTCCAATGCGGAAGTTGCGTCGCCAGCGCGGCTTCACCTTGCTGGAGATGGTCATCGTGCTGGCCTTGATCGGACTGGCGCTGGGTGGCGCGATGGCCTTGTTCATCAATACCTCTTCCGAGCGACGATTGAAAGGCATCGCGGCTGATCTGGAATTGTTGGCAAAACGCGCGCGCGCGGTTTCCATGGTGCAGCAAACTCCCTACGCGATCACGATTTTCGAGGAATCGGCCCGGCTCAGTCCGTGGGTAGAGGCGGGCTATACGGATGACCAACTCCGCGAGCGGCAGGACCGAGAGTTGGCGGCGCTCGATTCCGGGATTCCGGCACCCAAATTCAGCCCAGTGCGCGAGACGGTTTCACTGGAGGGATTTGCGATGGCGGTTCGGCGCTGGGGGTCTGACAACTGGATGCCGATGTTGCGCAGTGATCCGCAGGTGTGGCGCTTTGATCCTAACGGGATTTGCGAACCCATGGGCATTCGCGCTGAGTATGAGGATGGCTGGATCGAGATGGAATTTCACCCACTGAACGCGAGCATACGGGACCGCAGCATGGAGGCGAAACGATGAACATGCACCACCAACAACCTCGCGGGGGCAGGGGCTATCTGCTGCTCGAAGTCGTGCTGGCGATGGGGATTTTTGCGCTTGCCGCCACAGGTTACACCGTGGCCTTGCAAAAAGCGGCCGATGCTTCCGACTTGGCCGCGCGTGAAATGCAAATCACGCGGATTTTGCAGAGCGCTCTGGACGAGGCGATTTCTGTGGTGACTCTGGAGGAGGGCGAATTGCCCCCGCAGAAACTCGAGGAGCGCGACATCGAGATTGTCACGACCTATGAAAAAATGGAGGAGATGGAAAATCAGGATGGGCAGTTGTTGCAGGACATGTGGCGCATCACTGTGACCGCCTATTTCATGCAGGGTGACACGGAAATGAGCCGGAGTGCCGTGACTTGGCGATACGGACGACTCTATCAACCATGAGGATTTCCCCTACAAGACCCCGTATTGCTGCAGGCTTCACCCTCATCGAAGTGGTGATCGCCATGGGCCTGATGCTGGCCTTGGTGATTCTCTGCGCGCGCCTTGCCACCGCCAACATCCAGCTTGCAAACGGCATCAATCAACAGCAGTCACAAAACAGCATGCGCGAGAGTTTTTTCGACATGTTGAAAATGCAACTTACCTCGTTGCCGGGAAATACCCGCATGGAGCTGCGCTATACCAAGGGAATTCAACCCTACGAATACACTCTTGTGATTCAGAACGTGCCGCTTGCCTTTACGTGGGGTGGTGTGGAACGCATCGCCAAGGCGGTGGAAATCTGCGGCGTGAAGCGTCGTGACGGTTTTATCAACGTGGTGATGCGGTATTACGAGAACCCCATTCTATCCGATACGGAAAACATCGAGGACGTTCAGCGCGAGGAGCCGTTTGCCGAAGTGATTCTGATGGAAGACCTGCGCTTTTTCGAGTGGCGTGCTCTGGATGGTCGGACCGGGGATTGGCAACTGGACTGGGATTTGCAGGGGCGCATGCCTTTGCAATTGGAACTGGTCACGGCGCAGGGCGCGTATGGCGATGAGATGAAACAGATTTTTTGGATTGTGCCGAAGGTCAGTCCCGCCACAGTGATTCGCGGAAACGGCATGAATCAGCAACCCGCAGGCAGTGGCGGTGTTCCAGGTGGAAGTGGCGAAGGCACGGGCGGAGGTGGAAATGGCAATGGCGGAAACATTGAGGTTCCCGGTGGTGTCGTCGGCCCCGGTGGACTGCCGGGGGGCAATGGCGGGGGCCGCGGACCCGGTGGAGGCCGCGGCAGATAAGGAAAGTTTCGTATGAACTGCAAGCATCACATCCATCAAAAACATCCGCGCGGCATGGCTCTCATTGCCGTGCTGTGGTTGATCGTGGTGCTGACCTTTGCCGCGGTGACGGCGATCCAGTTGCTCTCCTTTGAGCTCGATGTGGCGGATTCACAAATCAATGGTTTCCGCGCCCGTCAGGCGGCCGAGATGGGCATCGCCGTGGGGGCGAACCCCGTTGTCAAACGCGATGATCCTCTGCTGCACCTGGTAGGTGAGGATGGCGCGCGCTATGACGTCGATCTGCGCTCGGAGGGAGAACGTTTCAACATCAACAACATGTTGTTGAATTCGGGCGACAAGAATCTGCTCAAGCAAATTTTCATCCATTGGGGCATCGATGAGGACATCGCCCAGGAAATCGCGGATGCCATGCTCGACTGGGTGGATTCCAATGACGAAGAGCAATTGAACGGTGCGGAAAGGGAATATTATGAGGAGATCGGTCGCATCAATCAGCCGTTCAATCGTCCGTTTTATTCGCTCGATGAAATCCGTCTGGTGCGAGGCATGGAACTCGTGGAGCAGGTCAGGCCGGATTGGCGTGACTGGTTCACCATTTGGAGCGCCGGTGGTCTCGATATCAATGAAGCCAGCGCCGAGATGATCTCGATCGCGGCCGAGTGCAATCTCGACGATGCGAATACCCTGGTGGAAATCGTGCGCGGTCCTGATGGCGTGCGCGGCACGGAGGATGATTCACCGTTTCAGAGTCTCAATAGTGGACAAAATGGCGCATCTGTGCTTGAAATCTTGCGTGTGCCGGAGTTTTTCGCTCCGGTGGTGACGCCGCGTTTGGCGGCGAACGACGGAACGGTTCGCATTGAAAGTGTGGGACAAGCCGGAGCCACCAAACGCAAAATTGTCCTCGTGGTGCGCAACCGCGGAGGTAGGCCTGCCATTTTAGAAAAAACCGAAGAAATTGTACCGTGAGCAACAAGGGAGAAATTGTGATTGTAGTGCCAGGGGTTTCCGGATGGGAAATTTGGCAGGGCTTGCCGGGCAGCGGCTTTGAGCGCAAGGAGCTGACCACCGCGCACCGGGCCGGCGAGATCGCTGAACTGCCTGCGCTGGACGTGCTGTATTTTTTCGCCGTCAAGGATGCCACCGTAATGCCTTTCAGGACCACCTCCGCGGATGAGAGCCTGTTTGCGGATCTCGCCCAGATGCACAGCGAGCGCATGGGCATACGAGCCGATCCCGGAGCGGGGCAGTTGATCGATCACTTTGTGCTGGGGAAAAACGAGGAAAGCGCCGTTCTTGCGACTGTGGTTCTGCGCGCTCCCGAGGAAGGCGAACTACCGCAACGCAGCCCCAAGGGCTTCGATTACTCACCCCGCGCGTATGCCTTCGATGGTGATGGCATTGCCTTGTGGAAGGAATTGGGCCAGTGGGTCTTTGCCTTGTATCATCAAGGGAGCATGCTCTATGCGCAATCGACTTCCAATGATGCCGAGCATCCGGATGCCTCATTGTTGCGCGATGTCCGCCTCGCTCTGGTTCAGCTTTCCTTTCAAGGCATCACGTTCACCCCACGCAGCGTATCCGTATGGCATCCCGATGGCGAGCTCGGCGAGGCGGGGGCATTGAGAGACGCATTTGAGGTGAGAGTCAAGGTCACCAAGAGGCCGGATCCCGCGGTTCCATTGACGGAGTGCAAACTTCTGCCATCCGATGTGTTTGCACAGCGTCGCGAGGCGGCCAAGCGCCGCCAAATCATCAGTGTGGCCGGAGCCGCCGCCGCCCTGATCTTGGGTTTTGTCGGCTATGCCGGATGGACACTGTGGCAGGAGATTCGTGAAACCAATACCCTCAAACTGGCGGCCAAGGCGATCCAGCCGGAGCGCGATGCCTTCAACGAACACAAGGAAAAATGGCGCGAACTCGGGCCTCTGGTCGATGAGGAACAGTGGCCCGTGGAGACTTTGTATCGCATCACCCGTTGCATGCCCCAGCCAAAGGGGGTTGTTAGATTTACTGAAGCTACGATCAATACCAATGAAATTAGAATCAGAGGATTAAGCAGTAGACCAGAGCCTGTTGGTCAATTTAATTACGCGATTAACAAGAGCGAGGAGCTTACCAGATTTAAATTTAGTTCACCTCAACCCAGCAACACCAGCAAAGGTGTTGAATTTGTAATACAGGGGGCTGTTCCTCAAGAAAAGCAATAATGCTTGATGAAATGAACAGCACATATACAAACAGATTCGATTCCTAGCGGTTTTAATAACTTAGATTTCACTTTTAGTTTTTTGCATGTCAGAAAGAGAAAAAAAATTACTCATACTTTTTAGCGCTGCTGGCGTCTTTTTGATGTCTTTGTTCGGTTACAAAACATACGCGAACAAGCGTAATCAAATTGAATTAGATCGTAAGGCTGCAAAAAATGATCTTTTAGCCGCCCAGTTATACTTGGCCTCGCGCGATACTATCGCGGATGAAATCAATTGGCTCGCAGAACATGAGCCTGAAGCTCAAGCGAGCGAGCTAATACCAACTAATCTTCAAGCTTTCGCATCGGCGGAAGCCAGTCAGGCGGGGATGACGGTCAAAAAAATGGATATTCTTCCCGACCGTTCGGCAGAGTCCGAGGAGGCTGCAACCCGTCGCTACAAGGTCGCCCAGGTGAAATTCACCGTTACGGGGGAAGAAAAAAATCTCTATGCTTGGTTCGACCGCATGCATTCGCCCAACGACTTCCGCGCCATTTCCGAAATCACCATGAGCCCGAATCGCGAAGATGACTCTCAGATCGATTGCGTCGTCACCTTCGATCAATGGTTTGTCCCTCTCAACCCCAGCCTCTGATTTGTCATGAAAACATTTGTTCTGCTGTGTCTGCTTCCCTTGCCTCTGTGGGCGGGCGCCCCGAAAAAACCTTTGCCCAGTCGATACGCGCCGTTGCATCAGAGCTCGCCATTCACCACACCGGCACCCCCGATTGTGAGTAACATTCCCGTGGTCAATCCGCTGGAGGACTGGACTCTGGGCGGAGTGACCAAGTTTCCGGATGGCTATTTTGTGATTCTCTTGAACAAGAAAAAGCCCGAGGAAAAAACCATCATCCAGCCCGGTCAGCACTCGGAATTCGAGGTGCTGGAAGTGGAGGACGGCGGCATCGATTACACCGCCACCACCGTGAAATTGAAATACGGCTCTTCCGTGGGCACGGTCTCATTTGATAAAAAAATGCTCACGGTAAAAACTCCCGATCAAGGACAGCCGGGGCAGCAACAACAGAACCGCCCGACTGGTTTTCCTCCCACGATGGGCGGAGATCGAGGAGGGGATCGGGGGGATCGCGGGGATCGTAGCGGCCCGCAACCCCGCTTGCGCACGATTGTTCCTCCTTCTCCCTCAGGCACTCCTGTGACCCCGGGCCAAATGCCACAATTGCCTCCACGCTGATTTTTCCTCACTACACTCTTATGCAAAACCGCATTCTCTATTACGCCGGTCTTGGTTCTCTGCTGCTCGTGTGGGTGGTCGGGCAAACGCCAGACGCCCCCGCACAGCCGCCTACGGCGCCCGTTCCTGTGCCACCACCTGTCGTGCCAGCACCCGGGGCTCCCAATGCCACGCCCACACCTCCTCGTCCCAAAGCGAATGCCGAGGCCTCGCCAGCCGCCAATGGCATCTCCCCGGATGGAAAAATGCCCTTGGTGCCCGCAGGCCAGAAAAATGCCGCGGTGAAAGCCCCCAATCCCAATGACATTTGCGAGTTTGCTTTCAATTTCCCGAAACTGAATGCCGAGGGATTGGGCTACATTTACCGACAGCTGACTGGTCGCCGCGTGGTCATGACCGCCGAGGTCAAGGACCTGGAAATCTACTTCGTTCAGCCGCCTCCCATCACTTACGGCGAAGCGACCGATATGCTTAAGGCAGCGTGCTTGATGCACGGATTTGTGTTCGCACCCGGCGGCGATGGCTGGGACAAGCTCACCACCGCCACCCAGGGACCCAAGCCCGGCACCGGCGATATTCCTCTGATCACCAGCCCGCTGGCCTTGCCGGAGGGCGATGAAGTGGTGCGCTATGTGATGACCCTCAAATACATGAAGCCCGATGAAGTGTCCCGCGTGTTTCAGACGGTGGTCACACAGTTCAACAGCTTCGGCTCCGTAGTCGCGGTTCCCAATGCCTCCGCCCTGATCATCACGGAAAACACTTCCTTGATTCGTGCGCTGATCGAGCTGCAGGCGAAGATCGACGTTCCCTCGTCCAACATCGAGACCAAGTTCATTCGCGTGCAATACGGTGATGTGGAGGAACTGGCGGCGACATTGAATGAAATCTTCGCGGCCCAGAGTTCTTCTCAATCCACGGCCGGTGTGCAGCGGGTGCAACAAGGCAGCACACCACCACCCCAAGGAGCGGCTCCTCAGGCGGCAGGTGCCGGATCTTCATCTTCGGCAGGCGAGGTGCCGCCCATTCAGATCGTTCCAGATATCCGCACCAATCGTATTTTTGTGATGGCACGTCCGCTGGATCTGGTGTTCATCGAGAGCTTGGTGAAGGAGTTCGATACTCCTTCCGATCAGCGCAATTTCCTCCGTCGTAAATTGAAGTTCCTGGCCGTGGGTGATTTCCTCGATGTGGCCAGTGATGCCCTAAGCCGTGCCTTCGGCGGAGCGGCGACCTCCGGTGGCGGCGGCGGTGACAGCGGACGCGCTTCCACGAGCACCACTCTGGGCCGTGGATCTTCTTCTTCAGGCATTGGCGGCTCCTCTTCTAGCTTAGGTGGATCTTCCCGTCGCAGTGGCGGCTCCTCGACCAATCAATTCGGAGGATCAGGCTCCAGTCAGTTCGGTGGCAATGGCGGCGGCCAATTCGGCGGCGGCGGCGGTGGCGGTGGCGTCTCCGCACCC
>JBJOMZ010000100.1:0-8754 GCA_046052105.1 Verrucomicrobiota bacterium
GCAGCTCGGGCAATTTCTTGAACAGCGTCGGCAAAATCATCCAATGAAACTACTTTTTCCACTGATAAATGGGGGTTTTTTTTCTTTTATCCGGATAAATCACGCGCCCCCACTCAAGTGGTTCAGACTCTTGCATGCGACGCGCCCTCTCCCACGCTTCCGCAGAATCCCGGTATGTCACCCGGGCTGCATGCTTTTCGGCAATAAGCCGCCGATGGAGCTCGCTGCCCCACTCCGTGTCAATTGCTTCAATGCCTTTCATTGCCAAACCATTAGCACATGGATTCTGGTATGGCAATCATCGAACGATTTCCCAGCAATTTCTTCTACCCATGATATCTGAGGGATTTCATCATGAATTCTGTCTTCCATGGATATCAATCCCGATGATACGGCTCGCCTTTGCGCAAGGTGGCCACTCGATAGATTTGTTCTAACAAAACCACCAATGCCAGTTCATGCTGCATGGTCATGGAAGATAGGGACAGCAGCCAATCAGCACTGTCGCGAAGTTCTTGCGTGTGACCATCCGAGGCCCCGATGAGGAAGGCCACGGTCTTGACATCACCGCGCATTTCTAGGGCGGCGATGCGATCGCTGAGTTGTCGGGTGGTGGGACGGTCGCCACGCTCATCGAGCACAATGCGATAGGCACCTTGAGACTTTTCCAACAAACGCTGCGATACCTCATGCGAGGTCCCAGCCTTGACGGTAACAATTTCGGCATCGAGGTAACGACGCAGACGCAGCAGATAGTCATCGACACCCGCTTTGGCGTAAGCGAGTGCCGGTTTCCCTGCAACAATGATCTGCCAGCGCATGGCAGCGGTTACCGCACGCGTTCCAGCAACCAGGGCAGCAAGGCATCGATGGCGATGCGCTCCTGTTCCATGGAATCGCGATGACGCAGCGTAACGGTGTTTTTCAACTCCTCGCCGCCCTCGCCCAAGGTTTCGAAATCGATGGTGATGCCATACGGTGTACCAACCTCATCCTGACGGCGATAGCGTCGCCCCACAGCACCGCTGTCATCATAAAACACATTCATCCACGGTTGCAGCTTCTTCTGGATCTCCTTGGCAATGCGCACTTGCTCCTCGTTCTTTTTGAGCAAAGGGAAAATGCCGACCTTGATGGGAGCCATACGTGGCGTGAAACGCATAACGGTGCGCACGTCCTCCTTGCCTTTGTCATCTGTCAGGGTTTCTTCGTCAAAAGCCTCACAAATCAATGCCAACACCGTGCGATCGCAACCAGCGGAGGGCTCGACGACGTGAGGGAGGAATTTCTCCTTGGTTTCTTCATCGAAGTATTCGAGCGGACGGCCCGATCCTTTTTGGTGAACGCCGAGGTCGTAATCCGTACGATAGGCCACGCCCTCCAGCTCTTGCACACCGAAGGGGAATTCGTATTCAATGTCGTAGGTCTTCTGTGAGTAAAACGCGCGCTCACCATCGGGCACATCGAGGATATGCAGCTTGGTGCGCGGGATACCGATTTCCTCGTAAAACTTGAGTCGTGTTTCCAACCACTCGTCGGTCAGGCGCATGCCGTCCTTGGGATGGCAGAAGTATTCGATCTCCATTTGTTCGAATTCACGCGAACGGAAGGTGTAATTGCGGGGATTGATTTCGTTGCGGAACGACTTGCCGACCTGGGCAATGCCAAAAGGAAGTTTCACACGCGAGGAATCCAGCACATTTTTGTATTGCACAAAAATCGATTGCGCGGTCTCCGGGCGAAGATACGCCGTGGCGTTGGGATCATTCTCATCCGCCGAGGCTCCCATCTTCGTTTTGAACATCAGATTGAACTCACGGGCCTCTGTTAGCTCGCACTTCGGCGATCCACCGACGCAGCAACTGGGTTTTTCCGGGCACTGCATGCTGGCGACGTTGTCCGCGCGGAAACGACCTTTGCAAGTCTTGCAGTCGACCATGGGATCCGAAAATCCACCCACGTGACCCGATGCCACAAGAACCTGTTGCATCGTCAAAATCGCACCATCCATGCCGACGACGTCATCGCGTTCCTGGACAGTCGTGCGCCACCAGTAATCCTTGAGATTGCGTTTGAGTTCGGCGCCGAGCGGACCGTAGTCCCAGCAACCGTTCAATCCGCCATAGAGCTCACCGGCTTGGAAAATGAAGCCACGACGCTTGCACAGTGAAACGATTTTTTCCATGCGCTGCGGATCGGTATTGGTCTTGTCTGCCATAAGAGTCTAGTTGGTTGCGGGGACGCGCAGCAAAGCAGATTCGGCGCCTACGCGCAAGTGGCGATTTCGCCATCGGTCGCATCATGCAGGGCTAGCAATCGATCTATGAAATGGACCGCGGACCTCCCGGTCCGCTTCTTCCCCTCACGATGGTGCGGACCGGGAGGTCCGCGGTCCGATGTGCCCTCCTCCATCAATCCGAGCCCGTATGACGGCGCTGGGATTTTTTCTCCGAGAGTTTGCGTTTGTCAGCGACCATGCGCTGCTTTTGTTTGCGGGATTTCTGGCGTTTCTGACGGCGGATTTTTTCGATCTCCTGCTGGCGTTTCGAGAGCACGCCGTTTTGGATTTCATCGAGCCGATCGCACAATTCCTTGCGGGCCAAATAGCGATTGAGCTCGCGCGAACGCTCGCGTTGGCATTTCACCTCCTGCCCGCTGGGTTCGTGTTTGAGATACACACACGACGAGGTCTTGTTGATTTTCTGCCCGCCCGAGCCTGAACCCTGAATGAATTTCTCGACCAAATCCTCCTCGCGTATGCCCAAGGCAAGCATGCGCTTTTCCATCGCGAGGATTTTTTCGGGCGAGATCATCGGGAGAGAAAAGGAAACTAGCGGGTACCGACGACTTCAAAGGTAAAGCCCTTGAGATATTCGGTTTCCGGCAAGTGCAGCATGACAGGATGATCGCCGCGTTGGGTGTGGGTGGCGATGAGTCGCAGAGATTTCTTCGCATCGTTCGCCGCCTCCGCGATGTTTTCCAGAAACATCCCGCGCGAGGCGTGATGCGAGCAGCAATAGGTCGAAAGAATCCCGCCTTTTTCCAGCAACTTCAGAGCGCGCAGGTGGATTTCCTTGTATCCGCGCATGGCATCGGTGAGTGTTTTTTTATTACGCGTAAAAGAAGGAGGATCGAGCACGATGAGGTCGTAGTTGGGCTCAGCTTCTTTCAGGAAATCGAAGACATTCGCCTCGATGACCTCGATCGCCACTTGGTTGCGCTCTGCATTGATGCGGGCGGAGTCACAGGCACTGGCGGAAATGTCCACCGCAGTCACGTTGGTCGCGCCCGCCTTGGCACAGGCCAGTGCGAAGCCACCTTGGTTGGTGAAGCAGTCGAGCACGCGGCGCCCCTTGGCGAAACGTGCGAGTTCCTGATGCGCTTGCAATTGATCAAGGTAAAGACCGGTCTTTTGACCATCGAGCAGATCGACCTCGTATTCGATGCCGTCCACGCTGACCGCAAAGGCTCCGGGGTTTTCACCGTGAAACAAGGTCACTTCCAGCTCCAGCCCCTCGGCGCGGCGGATGGGCGAGTCGTTGCGCAGAACGATCGACTGCGGGGCGAGAACCTCGATGAGAGCTTCTTTGATGAGATCCTTGCGCTGATCCATCGCCAGGGTGAGCGTCTGCATCACCAGATGGTCGCCGTAGCGATCGACGATCAGGCCCGGGATGCCATCGGACTCCGACCACACCACACGGCAGAGTCGGGCATCGAGCGGCAAGCCTTCGCGATACGCCAGAGCCTGGCGAATGCGACGGGTGAAAAACTCCAGATCCAGATCCTGACGTCGACGCGAGAAGCGGCGGGCGATGATTTGCGACTGCGGATTGTAGATCGCGGTGCCAAGCGGACGGTCGCGAAAATCCTTAAGAGTGATGACGTCGCCCGGTTGGGGATCGCCGAAGGATTTTTTGACTTCGGTGGCATACACCCAGTCGTGACCGTGAAAAATGCGTGCCCGTGGGGCGATGATGAGACCTGCCATAATGATTGATTTGGAAAAAAGCGAAAGATTCTTCTTGATGCGGGGGGGCGGGGACTGTAGCAAAGCGCTCAGCTATGGGCCAACAAATTAAAAAAGTAATCAAACGTCGTCGCCGCAAGGAATACCTGCGCCGCAAAAATGAGCAAGCCAAGCTCGGTGGATCGGTGAAAAAAGCCAGCATCGTCAAAAAGGCTCCCGCTGCCGCAGCAGACAAGGCAGAGAAAAAAGCTCCCGCCAAAAAAGCCGCGAAGAAGGCTCCTGCGAAAAAGGCCGCCAAGGTGGTCGAAGCCGCTCCCGAAGCTCCCGCCGCAGACAGCAGCGAGGCGTAATCACTCCCACGGTTCTTCTTTACAAATCAGCGATCTTCCCTCTCAGTGGAGATCGCTTTTTTGCGTCCGCTGCTTATGGATTCGCTCGTTCTCGATTTTTCCTCCCCCTGGTGGTTTGTGCCTGTCGTGGCGCTCGGAGCTTGTGTGGGTTCGTTTTTGAACGTGGTGATCTATCGGCTCCCCCTCGGGCTCTCGGTGAATGAACCGAAGCGCTCGTTCTGCCCGCACTGCCGCCAATCCATTCCCTGGTGGCACAATCTGCCGCTGATTTCCTGGCTGCAACTGCGCGGTCGCTGCGCCTCGTGCCGCGCAAGCATCCCCTTCCGCTACTGGTTGGTGGAATGCCTCACCGCCCTGCTCTTCGCCGCCTGCTGGCACCTGCACAGCGCGATCGCAGCACCCGTGCTGTTTTTTTCCATCGCCCTGCTGGTCGCGATCACGTTCATCGATGCCGAACACCAGATCATCCCGCTCGCTCTGACGACCATGGGCTCGGTGGCAGCAGTAGGATTTTCTTGCTTCGATAACAGCTTGTTGCACCTCACCGAACCACTCATGGAGCCAGCGCCATGGTGGCAGGGACTGCGCGATTCGGCACTGGGCTGGGTGTTGGGATTTTTCGGACTGTGGACGGTGGTTTTGTTAGGGAAATTATTTCTCGGAAAAAAAGTCATTGCGTTCGATAAGGCCACCGCATGGGAGATCGTCGATGCCCCCACCGATCAGGACCCTTTGCTCTTCCGCTGTGATGGCGAGGACATCCCGTGGTATGACCTGTTCTATCGGAAAAGCGACCGTCTCATTCTCGACTGCTCGGAAATCCTCGTGGACGGCACACCCCGCGGCAGCGGCACCTTGGTGATCCGCGCCGAGGAAATCACCCTGCCCGATGGCAAGGTCGTGGCGCTGCAGAGCATCAAGAGTCTCGCGGGGCAAACCACCAAGGCCACCATCCCGCGCGAGGCGATGGGCATGGGTGACCCGCATCTGTTAGGCATGATCGGCGCCTTGCTGGGAGGCCCCGCCGTGCTTTTCACCGTGGGTGCATCCGCCCTCTACGCCATCATCGCCGCCGCGATCGGCCGCATCGGTTTTGGCAAACCCCTCCCCTACGGCCCCTTCCTCATACTAGCAGCCCTCACCTGGCTCTTCGGCGGCTGGCGCATCTGGCAAGGCTATGTGGAGTGGGCAGGCTACTGAAATCCAACTAACGCTTTCTCCACCGCACTCGCCAGCTCGGGGTTTCTCGGCGATATTTCAACCATGCTTCGCCGAAGCGCCTTGTCAGATCGATGTTTTCTGACCAACGGGCGATACCGATCGAATACACCCAGGTGCTCACCGCGGCGATGGCGAGACCGCGATGCGATAGAAACCACGCGACCCAGAGCATGGCCAGAAGAATGGATGTCTGCATCGGATTGGCGATGCAGCGGTAAATGCCTGATGTCACCAAATGACGTGGCGGGTCGAAGGGGATAGGCGTCCCCTTCCCCACGGTGCCGAACAGCACCACCGCCCAGATTCCCGGGAAGACGATGGGTAGAAGTCCCACAAAAAAAACGAACCACCTTTGCGCAGGAAAATAGGGCACGGTGGTAAGTGTGCTCACGGGCAGAATCCATAAGACCAGAAGGGCGAACGCGAGCGAGATCATCAAACCGCGCGCGAGAGGAACCCTTGCATTTTTCGTCCATTCGTAGAGAGCCACTCCAGGGAGCAAGACCATCAGGGTCATGAGAGCCTCGCCGCAAAGCCATCGCGCGGATAAGGTCACCACAGGATGCAGCATGGGCATCAGCCAAAGATCCAGCCCGACAGCGATGACCATCACTGCACACCAGGCACCGCGACGGGACACACGAGGGCTAAGACATTCGAGCATCAGTGGCATGGCCGCGCCCCACCATGCCACCCAGCCAAGATGAACGGAGAGAGGCATGTGCAACACAGACCAAGGAGTGGCGAGGTAATGCCAACAGCCGAGCCATTGACAGAGGGTGTCCACCACGGGAAGCAACGCAGCTTGCCACGTCAGAGACATCAGCAGAGCCGCAGGATGCCGGCTCTCGTTACGCGCGCAAGCCAGCAACAGCGCGGTCACCAAGACCGGCAGATAGAGGATCCCGCACTGCAACATCCATTCGCGTGACATCAATCCTTGCCGAAGGTTTGATCCAGAAAATATTCCCCAGCGATGCGCACGCCATACCGTTGCACCGGGGCGAAATACCAAGCCGGGTCCAGCAATCGGCGATAAGACATTTGCAAGCGCACCTTGGTGGTGCCTTGATCCTGTGCTTCCAGAAACCACTCCGCCTGCTGCCACTCCATCCAGTGGGAAATGTGGCTGCCGTCGGTGATTTTTTGCACCACGAAATGCCCAGGTTCCGAAACCATCACCTGGGCCACCAGCGAACCGGGCTTGCCCTCGCCGCCGGCAAAGTCGATCTGCCAGCGGTCTCCGGTTTTTAGCCCATCGCCCTGAATGCGCTGCGGATAAGGGAAACCCATTTTCAGATAGGTCGGCAGCTCCCACCAATCGAAGCTCGGTCCACGCGCCAGTGCCGCTTCCGCCTCCGCCACGGTTCCCGGATAATCACAACAAACCTCGATTCGTTCCGTTCTTGAAAACGACAAGCTGTCGTTGATGCCTTCCAAACTGCACAAAAGAATCACCGCTACTACTGCGCAGTGCATGCGGGAAATGTGATGTTGCGCGCGCGCCTTATCGGCAAAGATCCCGATGATGAATCCGATCGAATAAAAAAACGGTGCCGCCATCAGAATGCAGATGAAACCCTCGATGAGCAGGATGGCCAGCATCAGCAAAAACAAGGTGATGCCTTTCATGATCGAGCCCGTGATGGTTTTCGTCGGCGGAGCGGCGCAAAGCAACAAGGCCAAGATGGTTGGCAAGCCGATGAACATCAGCGCCGTCTGCTCCTTGGCGGACATCACCAAGGCGCGGTAGAGCACCGAACTGACGGCCAGAAACAGCACAAAGGCCATGGCAGGACGCCATTTGCCGAAGCCTAGTTTTTTTTCGGGCGTTGGAGGTTGCGTCTCAGGCAAGATTGTTTCACTCATGGCGGATTCATTATTTTCAGAAATTTGTGAAAATGGCAAGTTTGAATCGTTTTTTGATTCTTTTTTCTTTCTCTTCGGCTGACTTGTATGATAAAAAACATTTCATATACCGTAATAATCAATCACAAGCCCCCATGTCCGCATCTGATGAAACAATTGCCTACTGCCACGCCTGTGGGACAGCGATGGATGTTAGTAATGTGGCGCCTTTCAGCAATGTGGAATGTCCCGCCTGCCAGAAGCACACGCGGGTGAAGCGCGAGTTCGGCCCCTACACCTTGTTGCGGCGGCATGCGATTGGCGGCATGAGCATGGTGTTTGTGGGGCACGATAACACCTTGGATCGTGAGGTGGCGCTGAAAATTCTCAGTGAAGAATACAGTGCGGATGAGAAGCGCATCAGTTCATTCGAGGAAGAAGCCCGCATTACCGCTGCGATCTCGCATCCGCACGTAGTGAGAGTTTTCAAAACAGGACGGGCCTTCGATCGATTCTACATCGCCATGGAGCTGGTGGCTGGCGGACATCTGGAGCATCAGATCCGTGAGCGTGGCGCCCTGCCGGAAGCGGAAGCCCTGCACTTGGCCATCGAAGTCGCCGAGGGTTTGCGTGCCGCCCACACCGTGGGTCTGATCCACCGCGACATCAAACCGGGCAATATTTTGTTAGACTCCGCGGGCAGCGCCAAGATCGTAGACTTCGGCCTTGCGCTCATGACCAAAGGTGGCGTGGCCAAACCCGATGAATTGTGGGCCACGCCTTACTATGTGCCCCCCGAGACCATCGAGGGCCTCGAGGAAGATTATCGGGCGGATGTCTACGCCTTCGGCGCCACTTTTTACCACGTGTTGGCCGGCAAGCCTCCTTGTACAGAGACCAGCATGGTCACGACGCAGCTGCGGGAGGCAAAGAAACACATCATGCCCCTGAGCATGACTTGTCCGAATCTGACCTTGGAAACCTGTGCAGTGATCGAATGTGCCATGGCATACAATCCACAGGCTCGTTTCGGATCCTACGATGAATTGATTGAATCGTTGCATACGGCTCTGGTCGTGGTCAACGCCCGCGACAAGAACATCCGCAAGGGAATCGCTCCGGGCGCTCGGCCACCTGTGGCTGTCACCCTGAGTCCAGCCGAGCGCCGACGTCAGGCGAAAAAGTCGCAGCAAAAGAAAATCATCACCACGTTTCTCGTCATTGCAGTCTGTGCGGCTCTGGCTACCGTGGCATTCAAAGTGCTGAACTCGGAGCAGCCCAGCGTGGTGATCACGCCGGAACCGACCAACGGCGACCCGACTCCCGTGTCCAACGACCAATCCGGTTTGGAGATCGGCGCGCTTT
>JBJOMZ010000101.1:0-8661 GCA_046052105.1 Verrucomicrobiota bacterium
GATCGCGCAATACCGGCGACCACGTCAAATCCTCCCGATAAAGTTCGCAGCGCGGAATGGTCAGCCACAGAATCAAAACCAGTAGCAGGAAAATACCGCTACTACATAAAACGTATCGTAAAAAACGTTTCAGTCGTCTTTTCACTCACGTAATGTCACCTTGATTTTTCGACCCAAACCGACGCCATTGATGCCACGGTCATACATCGATTCCGCAAAAACCGGTGGGACCACAAACTCACCAGCACAAGTCGCACGCAGGGGGTAGCGAAGTGTCAGGTCTTTGGCGCCTTGCAACCGGAAGAAAAACAAGTTGCGGTCTTCACGAACATCCACGCGATCGATGCCCGGCATGGTGCCCAGGCCAGGACGCAGTCCACCGGACTCGACAGCAAATCCTCCGGGTAGCATGTCGACCATGACGAGGTCACCCAATGGGACCTTACTCAGATTTCGAATCCGTAGTGTCATCATCAACGATTGGCCCACTTCGAGCGATTCGATCGGTTTGCCATCGGCTGCAGTGATTTCGCGATGCACCTCGATGCCATCCTTTTGCGGCTGCGTGGGTAGTTCGCGATCAAATCCTTCCTCCACCACCTGATAGAAAAGTCCGGTGTCGCCATCCTTTTGCGTGAGGCGGAATTTGAGTGACTTCATGGCGTCAGCAAAGGATGCCTTGGCAAAAACATCCTGAGTTTTGATTAAGGAAATCGGTGGCGAGCCATCACGCGGCAGCGCATCCACTTCAAACTGGAAGGCGTTAGACTGTGCCACCTTGGCAAATTCGCGCATGCCCAGGGTAGCTGTGGCCGCTGTGATCGTATTATAGCGCTGTTGCCACAAAACCCCATACAGCTTCAGCCAGTCGGCATAACCGTAGTCTTTCACCGTATCGCTGAAATGACGTGCCCGCAGGGCGAAGGAAAGCAGGGCATCGACTTCCGGCTGCGACCAATAATCCTCACCCGCTTTATAATCGGCAGCTTTCGCCAACTTCCAACTCGCGGTGATGGTTTCCGCCTCTTTGGACTTTTGCTGCAGGGCGTATGTCGCGGCGAGCAAATGCCCGCACAAGCGGGATTGCCAAGCATTCGGCTGGGTGCGATCGAGACACTCGCGCAAGGAAAGCAATCCATTCGGGCGCTCGCCTTGTCGGGTGAGCAGATAGATCGCATACGCCTTGCGATCGGCCATCGCAAGGTTAGCGGCCTCGCCCGATTGACAGATCGAGCGGAGCTTGCCGTTCACACGATCCATCAATTGCTGAGGAATCGCAAATCCTTCCTCTTTGGCTTCCAACAAAAAGTGGGCTATGTAGACATTGAGAAAATCATCACTGTCACTGGTGCTGCCCTGCCAGTATCCGAAACCACCGCTATTGCTTTGCCGGCTCTGCAGTTGTGCGATGATATTGCTGATCGTTTGCGCCGAAGTGTCCTCCTGCTGCGGCAAAGCCTTCATCCCGCGATACGCCAATAAGGTCAACCCTTTGCTGGTCAACTGTTCACTGCAATCGTAGGCATAGGCACTCATGTAATCGCGCATGCCCAGCGCCAGCACCACGGGTAAAGGCGAGGCCACCACTTCGCTGCGACGGAAAGCTTCATGCATCGTGCGAGTGATCTCCTGCTCATGATCCTTCGTGCGAATGTAAACACTGCGCACCTGGGTGCGGAATGGCGTGGCAGGACGCATGCTCAACGTCTCGGTGCGCACCGATGTTTCCGCTCCCGCCGCAGCGTGACATTTGATACTGGCGGAACCTAACACATCGAGAGCCTTCAAACGAAACCGATGCGTTACTTCCCGCGATTTCTCGACAGTCATCGAAGCGGTCGACTCCCCTACCACCTGCAGGTGACTGGATGGCTCGATGCGCAGCTTGACATCCGCAGGTCCATCCTGTTCCAGCAGATTCGTGACGGTGACGGAAAACGTGAACTCATCCCCCGGAGTCACGGTCGTCGGCGCATTGGTGGTCAGCACCAACGGTGAACGAACCAGTGATGACGCCTGTGCCGAACCAGCCCGGGTCTCATTGACCGCCACGGCCATCAGTGTGAGCGTCCCGGCAAAATAATCGGGGACCGTGTAGCTCAATTCCTTCGACTCCGGCCCTGCGTTCTGGATACCCGACCACCATACCACCGGTGCCTCACGTTTGCGTTTGAAAGGATTGAGCGTCATGGTCAAGGGCGGCATGCCCTCCGCACCACCACCGAAGGCCGCATGTTCCTTGATGAAGCGATACTCGGGCATCAACAAATCAAACCATTGCTGCGTGCGCACCTCCAGAGCCTGTTTGCGGAAGAAAAAGTCCAAGGGCTGTGGTCGCTTGTATTGCGTGATCTGATGAATCCCCTCATCCACCGCATACACAATCACGCGCGATGGATGGTTCGTGCGATACCGCACCTTCAGCGCATCGCCGGGCTTGACCAATTTCGGTACGCTCAGTTCCACTTGCAACTCGCGTTGCACAGGCAGCACCGTGATCGGTTGCGTGGCGTAACTCAAGGGCGACATCAGCATCTCTTCCGAGTCGATTGACCTGACAAAGGACACATTGCAATAGATCGTTCCCTCCACCCCCTGCGGAATGCGCAGTCGATGCACTGTTGCCTTGGTATCGGCCTTGAACCACTGGGCATACAAAACCTTATCTCGCTCCAAAGTAATCAAACCGGCACCACGGTAGGGAGCCACAATCGAAACCTCCACGTCCTCACCGGCTTGCACCTTACCTTTTGCCACCGTCAAGCCCAGTTCCGATTCCCTCTCCAGGCTGCGATCCTCATCTCCCTTGCCGACGACACGGTAGTAGAACTGGCAGATCACCTCATCCTTTTCGTTGATGACCTGCCATTGAAAACGACCGACCTTACCGGTATCGAGTGATACTTCCACAGCGGCAGCTTCCCAACTCACATCTTTTTCCTCACGCACCAGGACCTGGCGCTGCTGAGATTCATAACTCATGCTACCATTTTCCTGCTGACGCAGCACCGAAACATAACGACTTTCCTGAATCCTGTAGCGTAGACCACGCATGGCCACGGGCTTGAGGTCTTGATCGATCGCAATGAATTTCACCTTACCGCCGCCATCCTTGCCCAGATAATCCAGATCACAATCGGCATCGTAACCCGCAACGGAATCCCAAGGAGAAACGAGAAAACGTTTCTGCTCGCGCACACCATGACCGCCATCGCTTTCCAATGCTTCCAGATTCACTGCCACGCTCATGTTCACCTTGTCGAGATTCGACAAGCCAAGTGTCATCTCGGCTTCACCCGTTGCCGAGGTTTTCACTTCACCCAACGGAATCGTCCTGCCCGCGATCGAATGATTGCGGTTTTCGGTAGGATTGTGAAAATGGAATTCCTTCCATGCGTCAAAACGAAAATCCGCGGGATGAAGGGCGATCTCGCCTTTAACTACGCGATCACCTGCTGCAGCGCCAAAGAGGTTTTCCAGAGATATTTTCGCTTTCAGATCCACGGGTTTGACCCATCCCGCCGCGGGAACAGGATCAATGGCCAGTTTCATCTTCATACGATCCGGACGAAAATCCTCCACGCGCAGAGGAATTCTTCCTAACAAAAACTGCACAGCGTTTTCATCGCGATTCATCACCCACATCGACAGCTCATACACGCCTGTGGGAGCGTTTTCGCTGGTCGTGAACGATCCTTCGATCAGACCATCGGAAGGCAGCTTGAAATTCCGCGTGGCGATGCGATTGCCTTCGCTATCGCTCAGCATGGCTTGCACGGGCAACCCCTCGATCACCGCTTCCCAATCGCGGCGTTTGACGATGGACCCGAAATGAATGGCATCGCCCGGGCGATAGACTCCACGTTCGGTGAACACATGCGCCTCCACGGCTTTGGCCCGGGAGCCCAGAATGCCATCGACATTGTAGCGAGAATAGTCGAGTGCCGGCAATTGACCGGGGCGCAGCGAAATGAATGAAATATCACTGCCCAGACGAGCCAGGATCGCCACCGCCTGCTGCTCTTTCGCCGAGACCAACGGTGGAGCAAGAACAGCACGCCCCTGTGCGTCTGTCGTCGCCTCCGCCAGTGTCGAACCATTGCGCGATAGCAACGAAATTTTCGTTCCAGCCACCGGATTTTGCGAGCGCAGCGACATCACAAACACCTCGCGACTGGAATCCGCATTGGTTTTCACGAGCAAGCCGAGGTCGGTGAGCATGACGAAGCGATCGATTGCTTGATCCCGACTTCTCCAATGGACGTTTCCGCCGGCGGGAACATCGGAAAACCATTCGCTTGGTTGAACGACACTGCCATCGGAGTTCACACAGATTTTCGGCTGTTTGTCATCATCGAATTCCCGATACTCCGCATGCTCATCCTCGTAGTAATACGCATCTTCCGGCTCATCCACACGCGAATAAACAGAAGTATCGGGTTGTCCTGGCAGCGAGGGAATCACCGCTTCCGCTTCGATAAAAAACAAACCGCGTGAGGGATCGGGGTCGGCGAGGTCTACTGCGCTCATCGCTTTTGCCATGTCAAAGGGAGTGAAACATGCTTCCCAATTGTTCTTTTTTTTCACGCGCAGAATGAATGTGTTGCTGCGCACGAGGCTGTCCTTGCTGAAGCCCCCCTGCAAACTTGGGTTGGCAAAATCGCCGTAGTCATTCTGCGTGATCATGTGATTCACATCCCCCGCGCGAACCCGACCGAAGGTGATTTTGATGAAGTCGACGCCGCGTGATTTGAATTGAATGGTCTTCTCGCCTTGCAATGCCAAGACCGATCCTTTGCCGGTCAATTCGAGTTCTAGCGGGTAAGGTGGCACGGAAAACAAGTCGCGGTATTCCGCGGGCATCTCAAAGCCGCCCAAAGCCGCGAGACCGGAATCCACCTTGAGGAACAAACGCCCGGGCATGGGAGAGAAAAATTGATACGCATGTTCCTTGGGAAACGGCACGTTGTCTTCCTGCTGCACCAATTCCAAGGGGATTGCAGTCGCCCGCTGAATCATTTCCGCAGTGACATCGTTCTCGGTTTTTTTCTGATCGCGCAATAGCGCATCATCCTGCTCGGCAAGCCGATAGAGATGCACGCGTTGCCCCATTTCCAAGGGAGAAATTCCCAAGGTGCTGGCAAGAGTCAGAAACTGCTTGGGCTCGCCTTCTTCGTTTTTGATCACCTTCGGCTCGGCGGAATTGATTCTCAGAGCCGAGTATTTGTCGGGGATCACGGCCTTCGCAACCACTTCACGGACCATCGATGATCCTCCGCTCATCGATGTCAGGTCTTTGGCGATCGTGAGTTGAATTTCCTCCGATTTGGCGGGGACCTTGACTCGAGAACTGCGCACATACCACTGGTTCGGCGACTTCGACGGAATGATCGTGCATGCAGGTGCCGATGATCCAAAGGCCTCGGGATTTTCCGCCAGCGACGTCATGGCGACATGGCGCTGCAGCAACTCCTGCGATAGAGCATAATTCGCCGTCAAGGTCGCGGTCAGATGATGGACGTCCGGGTTGTCCGGCTGCGTATCAAATTCGTAGGGCATGACGCGCACTTCGAGAGAAAGTGTGCGCATTGTAGGCTTGAGATCGGACAAACGCACCTCCGCGGGAAAGGCCGTCGATTGAAGCGCCAAGGTGTATTCCTGCCCCGCCTGCCACTCTTGCTGGGGAGAGAAATGCAAGGATCTGTCACTGGCCCATGTCCAGGTGCCGGGAATTTCCGGACTGATGACCACCGCACCGCTCACCGTTTTGCGGATGAGCTCCAGCGGCGCGGCAGCATCACTAAAGTTCACCTTCAAGATTCCAAATTCCGCTTTGTCCTTGTTCCAGGTCGTGGGCAATGGTGGTATGATCGTCACCGCTACATCGCGCATCTGCACCAACTGGCGCTCCTGCGGTCGATGCATTTCCCACCATTTTCGCCATTGCAACACGCCGATGGCGACAACCAATGACAAGGCGAAAACCGTTGCCCATGTGCGGGGACGTCGCGACAGCACCTGATACGTTTGGCCCATGACCCACTGCAACCAGACTGGCGGTTGCCACGTTCCGATTAAGGCGCGCAGCACAAAGGCAATTCCGGAAAAGATGGCAATAAAAAAACGAAGGATATGTTTCATAAAAAACCGCGAAAAAGAGGATCCAAAGAAAGGCGAAAACTGCCCCCTGACAAAGGATACGAAATGCGTAGGAAAAATAGATCAATCATTTGATCAAAAAATAGATTTTTTCGGCTAAGCCGATTGCCCCCTTCCCATGGAGAGTAGCCCCTGTCATTTCCACAACATTTTCAGGCCCACCAGAATGAGGACGACGGCGAAGATTCTCGTCAATGTAGGACTCGACAATTGCTTCATCCAATCGCTGCCCAGCCAAGAAAAAACCGCGGCACTGATGGCAACCAGCGCCACCGTTTTCCAGTGGATCAAGCCAACGCTGCGCATGTTGTTGGTCGTAGCCACAACAGCTATGATTACCACGGCAGCCATCGATGTGGCAACCGCTTGTTTTTGGTCCATGCCGAGAGCGAGCGTAAAAGCAGGAACCATGACGATGCCCCCACCGATTCCGCAGAGCGCGCCCAACAATCCAGCAACGGCACCAATCAACAGCAAGGTCATCAAAGGCTTCATGATCAACGGGCGCGAGAAGCGCGAAGGGGTGTGGCGAGAGTGGCGATTTCTGTCACGAGTCGGTGCAAGATCATACGATCATCGAGTCCCGTGGTGACGAGCATTTTATCGGCGCGAGCCGTCGCGTGCAGGATGGTTTGCAAATTGGGCAGTGTGAAGGAGCGAGCACCGGGCAGGGATAGAAAAATCGGATAAATGTTGTATCCGTCACCTGATTTCTTCAGGGGGAGCCAGGCCTTTTTTTCCGCAGGCAACCGGTTGATGGCCGTCTGAAACTCGTTGTGGGAACGGGCCGACGACTGAGTCAGATCGAAGGCAAGCCGGGCCATGTAAAGATTGCGCACCGTGGGAATGATCGAGGCCCGCATGATGGCCACGGCCGACTCCCCCATTTCCATCTGCTCGTCGATCAGCTCGATGGCGCGCGCGGCATTTCCCGCCTGCAGGGCTCGCCCCGTCTCAAAAATCACACCTTCACGACTGAGCGGCACCATCAGCCTGACATCGTCGATGGTGACCACATGGCGATCGCCGAGATAAAGCCGCAATTTTTCCAGTTCATTGACGATTTGCTGCGTCGCCTCACCAGCAAGATTGATGAACAACTCCAGCGCTTCGAATTCAAATTCCAAGCCCGCCTCATCGGCCTTTTGCTGGACCAGTGCGGCCACTTGTTGTTCCCAACCATCCTGACTCATATCGATGCGGTCATGCACCTGGACCCGAGCCTGCTTTTCGAGAAACTTCCAGAATGCGCGCCGTTTATCGATTTTGTCCGCACTGATGATCAGCGCCACGCCATCGGGCAGCCCTTTTTCCAGTTGTTGGGTCAAAGCGATAACCTCATTCAAAACCGACTCCGATTCAGAAGTGCGGTCACTGCCAAAAAACGTCGCATTGCGCAACCATACCACTTTGTCGCTCCCAAACATCGAGTAGGTCATCAGGGCCTGCAGCAACTGACCAGTGATGGTGAAAACATCGTCTACTTTTAAGGCATTCCCCTCGACGATTTCATGATTGAAGCCGTCATCCGTGCCTCCTGTGAGCTCACGCCAGAGCATCAGCGCCTGCTCGCGCACCATGCCCTCGTCCGTGCCGACAACGACATGGATGTTCGAGCTGGTAGGAGATTTTTTTGCGGCCACGCCCTTTTGTAGCGAGCCCCCCGACTTCGCGCAAGCATGCAGGCGGGAAATCTCTGATCAGACCGGGGAGGGGTTGCCGCGCCGTCATACTTCACGCCTGTCCGCAGTATCCTGCCGCATGGGCAGGAACGTTTCCCTTCCATGCAAAATGAAAAAAACTGCTTTTCTGCACCCACTCCGCAAAACACCACAGTAACCCCTGACGGTAAATCCACTGCCAGGAAAATAGAATTTTCCGCACAAAAATGTGACGAATCGACTCTATATTCTCCAATCAAGCTTCGAATGCTAGCGCCATGATTTCCTGCTCAGCACGAGCGATTCCAAGATCACTTGCCTGCTTTTTCCAGGTTACCACGGCATCCTTGACCTCTCGCAGAATTGCTTTCGCCACTGGCTGCTTGAGCCTGAAGTAGGAAGCCACCTCCATGGCCAGATCAAAGCTCAACACATTGTCGGTTTCCGAGATATTAAGGCTCAGTCCAGTGCCGGTGGGATCGGAATTCAGATCATAGGCAGGTGACAGAATCCATCCGGCATCCGTAAGTAAGAAACCATGGTTTCGAAGATGATCATCGGTATTTCGCACCGCGATGGAGAAAACGATACGTCGCCACAATTCCACAAGGTCGCTGAGAGGTTCAGCTCCTTGGCGGGAGAGAAACTCAACGATCTCCAAGTAGCTTGCCCCGGCATGATGGTTGTCTCCATCGGTGTGTCCGAGCAGGGTCATCGCCGAGGCGAAATGGACTCGTTTCGTACCTTTGCTTCCCCGCACCCGGTCAAAGCGGCGGGTCATAAACGTCCGATGGCCGCTTCCAAATTGTTGCAGTTCGGCTTCCGCAACGCGAACACCCGC
>JBJOMZ010000102.1:0-8636 GCA_046052105.1 Verrucomicrobiota bacterium
ATCTGTCAAATCCACGGTTCTGGAACAGATCTGCGAACGGTATTTCCCAGAGTCGAACATAATTCCCTGGCTCCGTCTTGTCATGTTGTGCTGAATCGATTAGAGATATCGGCACATGCAGAGCAATGTGTTGCAATCGGTTTTCGCCTGGCTGACAAAGGAGCCAGGGGTTGCACCGGTATCATCTTCGAATCGCATCACAGATCCGCAACTGACAGGGCAATGCAGTCAATGGCTGATCGCCTTGGGAATGGATCATTTGGCCCGGCGTGTTGTGGTTGTGTGGAATTCTCGTATGCGCTCCACAGCTGGACGGGCATGGTTGAAGGACTCCCGAATCGAACTTAATCCTCGGTTAAAAGACCTCGATGCGAAACACATCGATACCACTCTTCGCCATGAACTCGCCCATCTTATCGCGTTTGCGCGTGCCGAAGGCCGACGCATTTCGGCCCATGGGGTGGAATGGCGAAAAGCGTGTGCGGACTTGGGTATACCGGACGAAAAATCGTGCCACCGTTTGCCACTGCCCAGTCGCAGGCAACAGATCCGTTATCTGTATCAGTGTCCTCAGTGCCGTGTGGAAATCCCGCGAGTGCGTAGGATGAAGAAGCCCATGGCATGCCTGCGGTGTTGTCGGGACTACGCCAGCGGTCGTTACGATAAAAGGTTTCGTTTTTTGGAGAAACAGCCGAGTTCTCAGTAAGTCAAGATTGCATGAATGGGTATGTTCGGCATTTTATCCCGTCCTCCGAGGCTTGCCAGTTCGATAAAAAACGATGCTCCCACAAGATTGGCGCCGAGCGATTGGATCAACTGCGCGGCAGCTGCGGCGGTGCCACCGGTGGCGAGAAGGTCGTCAACAAGCAAAATGTTCTCACCCGGTTGCACAGCATCCTCGTGCAGTTCGATGATATTTTCTCCATACTCTAACGAATACGCAAGACCACGAGTTTTCCATGGTAGTTTTCCGGCCTTGCGCACGGGGACGAAGCCTACGCCCAATCGATCGGCCACCGCGGCCGCGAAGATAAAACCTCGCGCATCGATGCCTACCACCTTGTCAATCGTCTGATCGCCCGCCGTTGCGCAGAGCAGGGTGATGCAATCGTGAAACAATTTGCCATCGGCGAGCACGGGAGTGATGTCTTTGAATAGAATGCCGGGTTTGGGGAAATCCGGAATATCGCGAACGGCGGCGCGCAAGTGTTGGGATGATGCCATGGAATGAAGAGTGGAGAAATTCGCGGCGTTGGCAAGTTGGATTCCACGGAATGAAAAAAATCTGTGGATTTCCCTGACCGATTGTGGCTTGATTCCGCGCATGAGCCTGTTCCATTCCACCGCAAAAGCTGAAGCATTGATCGAAGCATTGCCCTATCTCCAGGCCTTTCGTGGCAAAACGGTATTGGTGAAAATGGGCGGCTCGGCGATGGAAGACCCAGAGTTGGTCGCCAAGGTGATGCGTGACATCGTGTTTCTCGAAGTTGCCGGCATCAACCCTATCGTTGTGCATGGAGGCGGTAAAGCGATTTCCGCCGCGATGGAAGCAGCCGGACTGGAAGCGAAGTTCGTGGGCGGCTTCCGCGTCACCACCGATGAGGCGATCTCGATCGTGGAGCAGGTGCTATCGGAGGAAATCAATCCTGGGCTGGTGCGAATGATCCGCGACTTCGGTGGAAAGGCCGTGGGCATCCCCGGCACTGATGTGTTTTTTGGTGAAAAAATGAAGGTCACCGATGCTGAGGGCCAGCGTGTCGATATCGGGCGCGTCGGCGAGGTCGTGGGATGTCAACTGGGTCGCATGGAATCGGCTCATAACGCTGGTATCGTGCCCGTGATTTCCCCATTGGCCGCCGAACTTTCCACTGGCAAACCCCTCAACATCAATGCCGATCTCGCCGCTGCGGCGCTCGCCAAAGAACTTCGCGTGGCAAAACTTGTTTATTTATCGGATGTTCCCGGGCTGATGCGTGACCCCAAGGATCCTTCCACGCTGATCAAGTCAGTCAACCGCGCGCAGGCCGATGCTATGATCGCAGACGGTACGATTTCCGGTGGTATGATTCCCAAAATCAAGAGTGCCATGGATGCACTGAACGCTGGTGTGCGCAAAGTCCACTTCATCGACGGCCGTCTTCCGCACGCCCTTCTGTTAGAGATTTTCACCGAGTCGGGAATCGGCACCGAGGTCTCGCGCTGAATCAGAGCTAACGCTTTTGGCACTTGTGGCAGAAATACGTGCTGCGCTGTCCTTGGATGATTTTGCTGATCGGTGTTGCGCAAACGCGACAGGCTTGTCCGTCCCGTTCGTAGACAAATAATTCCTGCCGGAAATACCCCGGTTCACCGTTTTCGCGAAGAAAATCTCGCAGGGTTGTGCCTCCTTGTTCGATCGATTTTTGCAATACTTCACGAATGGCCTCGACCAAACGGCGTAGCCGCGGCAAGGAAAGTTTGCTCGATGCGGTGGCCGGATGGATGCCGGCATGGAAGAGCGATTCGGAGGCATAGATGTTTCCCACTCCCACAACGATGGCATTGTCCATGATCGCCAGCTTGATCGGTCGCTGCAAAGAGTGCAGGACTTTTTTCAAATAGGCGGCATGAAAATCATGCTCTAACGGCTCTGGTCCCAAGTTCGCAAAAAGCGTGTGGGTGAGGTGAGATGCGGTGACCGCATGCGTCACGATGCCGAAACGCCGGGGATCATGGAATCGCAATTGTTTTCCGTTCGATAGCGTGAGGGCAATGTGGTCGTGAGTGCGGAACGCAGTGGCAGGATCGACAATGCGCAGGCTGCCGGACATACCCAGATGAATGATCACGTGGTGATCTTGTTCGAAGTATACAATAAGATATTTCGCTCGTCGTATTACATCCACCACGCGGAGGCCTTCGATCTCCGAGAGCGATGCCGGCACCGGTTGACGGAGATCTCTGCGACGCACGATCACTTCCATCACGTGGCAGTTTCTCACATGAGGCAGGATTCCGCGACGTGTTGTTTCCACTTCAGGCAGTTCGGGCATACGCCAACATGCAATCACAAGAGCTACGCTGAGGCAATCCACAAGATACTGCGATCACGGTTCCTCGCTCAAGGCAGCAATATTTTGTTCATTTTCTGAAGCGTCGATCCATCTTCGCGGCATTGCTGTCGTGGTGATTGATTTTGCCACAGATGAGAGATTTACTGCGATGAGAGATCTGGTGCTCTCTGCTTGATGGAAAAACCATAGAGTCCGATGGCTAACCAAATCAGCAGGAATGATAGGGTTCGTTCTAGGCTCATGGCCTCGCGATAGACCAGCCAACCGATCAGAAACTGTAGCGTCGGCCCGAGAAATTGCAGGATTCCCAAGGTGGTGAGGGGAATGTTGCGGGCAGCATGGCCGAAGAGCAACAGCGGGGCAGCGGTGGCGACACCCGTGCTCATCAGCAACCACGTCGCGCCATCAGCATTTCCTAGAGTTTCCAGCAGGGATGGGGACCTCATGCTCAGCCAAACGAGCGCAAGCGGTGCCAACAACAATGTTTCCAGACTCAGGCCCGGAAGTGACCCGAGTGATGAGCGTTTTCTCACCACGGCGTAGAGCGAAAAACTCAATGCCAGAGCCAGCGCGATCCAGGGGAATCCATGGTTGTCGTGGAATTGAATCGCCACGCCTCCTAGGGCGATGCCGATGGAGATTTGTTGCAGTCGGTTTTGGCGCTCGGCAAACAGCCAGTAGCCGAACAACATATTGAAGAAGGGGTTTAGGTAATATCCCAGCGCGGCTTCGATGATCTTATCATGCAACGTCGCCCACACATAGAGCAGCCAGTTGCCGCCCAAAAGTAAACCGGAAACCGCATGACTTGCGATCAAGCGCGGTTCCTTGAGGTAACGGAGCGTTTGCCAACCCTTGCGTTGCCAAAACAGAATGCTCCACAAAATCACCAAGGCCCACACTGTACGGTGAGCGATGATGTTGGTGGCTGGAAATGCGCCCATGGCTTTCCAGTAGAGAGGCAGGATGCCCCATAGAAAAAAGGCGGCCAAGGCGGAAGCAATGCCCCGAGCCGAGGCCGCGTTGGTCGATAGATGACTCACAAATCAACGATAGGAAAATGAGCGGCACTCGCGCAACACTGGAATCAGAGGCGCGCCATGATTCTCTCCAGAGAAAACCGCGCTTTGGGAGCACTGGCATATTTGTCCTGATCGCTGCGATATCCCAGAGCGCATGCCACTCGCGTGCGATAACCTGATGCTTCCAGTCCGAGGATTTGGTCGTAGGCAGAAGCGGAAATTCCTTCCAGCGGACAGGTGTCGATGCCGAGCAACGCAGCCGAGGTCATCAGTTGTCCCAATGCGAGATACACCTGACGCGTGTTCCAATTCTGCATGTCCGCCGCAGACATCGCACCCGTGAACTGCTGAATCATTCCCTGCAGTGGTGCAAGTTGGTCCAACGGGGTTGCTTGGGTGATGGCGAGGCATTTGATCCATTCATCGATATCATCCTTGGCAATGGATTCTTTCGCGCAAAGAACGACAAGATGCGACGCATCGGTGACCTGAGGTTGGTTCCATGATTGCGCCCGCAGTTGTTGACGCAGATCGGTATTTTCGATCACGAAAAACTTCCACGGCTGCAGCCCGAATGACGATGGACTGAGTCTAAGGGATTCAATCAAGGCATCGAATGTGGTGGCATCGATCTTCTTGCTAGCATCGAAAACTTTGGTTGCATAGCGCCATGTCAATGCTTGGGTAAGTTGCTGAGTGGTAATTGGATTCATGTTGGTATTTCGAGTTGATAGCGGGGGAGTGAAGGTTCGATCTCGCGTGACCAAGCATCGATGCCGCCACGCATGACGAAGGTATTTTTCATACCGTGACCATGAAACCACGCGCAGGTATCAAGCGCGTGGTTGCCCTGATGATCGAACAGAATGATTTCCTGCTGAGGATCTTGGGAAAACAATTGCTGTTGGAGTTCTTGAGTTAAGAAAAGGCTTTGCGGGATGGTGACCGCATCGTGTTCCTCGCGCGTGCGGCAGTCCAGCAAAACGGGCGGAAGCGGACGCGAGAGTCGTTCTTTCACCTCGGTTGGGGAAAGCAGGACGGCCTGGTCGTGTTCGTGCGCTGCCAGTAGATGGCGAATCATTTCGGAGGGGTCGATGTCGCCATTGCGGATGCAAAGTGATCCCAAGGTTTCGTTAGGGGAGAAGCCGCAGGACTGACAACCACCCAAATGGTAGCGTGCGAACAACGCACGGCGGGCGCCGGGAATCTGCTCCATGATGCTACCCATGGTGGTTTCTGCTGTGATGGTCATGATGGCGGAAGGAGAGGATAGACGCGAAATCGGAAAATTCCACTGTTTCTCTGCAAATAATTATGCCATTTTGCGTCGTGACGATGAAGAACGAAGACGAACTCAAAATTCCGCTGCTGCCGAATTTGATGACAGCCGGCAATTTGTGTTGCGGGTTTCTTGCGGTGTTGTCGGTGTTTTACGGGGTGATGGAGGCCTCCAAAAGCGGCACATACAATTTCTTGGAAGCCAAAAAATACTATGAGTTGGCGATTCTTCTGATTTTCGGTTCCTGCATTTTCGATCTGCTCGATGGGCGCATGGCTCGCATGACTGGCCAGGACTCGCCGTTCGGTCGCGAGTTCGATTCCCTTGCCGATATTGTGTCCTTCGGCATGGCACCTGCCATGCTGATGGCCAAAGCTGTGCTTTTCCCGCTCCCGAACAATGTGGGCTGGGGCATCGCCTTGTTGTATTTGCTGTGCGGAGCCATGCGTCTGGCTAGGTTCAATTGCCTAGCCGTGATGCCTAAAAAGCCCGGCGATAGTAGCGACTTCTTGGGCATCCCAATCCCTATGGCTGCGGGATTTATCGCCTCTCTCACGATTCTGATCATCAATGTTGAGGAAAATGACAAAGATCTCGGTGCCTGGAAATTCGTTCTGGCTGCTGCAATGTTCGGCATATCCCTGTTGATGATGAGCAAGGTGCGGTATCCGAGTTTCAAGAAAATCGATTTTCGCACGAAAGGTTCGATCTGGAGTGTGGTTGCGATCGTTCTCGCCATCATCCTGTTGGTGAAATTTCGCTACGAAGGTCCGGTGCTTTTGTTCGGTATCTACCTGCTCTACGGACTCATTCGTCCGCTCATTTCGAAACGATGGCAGCGGGACATCGAGTGGGACGACGAGGATGAATCGGAACAAGAAGCGGAACATTGAGTGCGATTCGGATGATTGTGGGTCTGGGAAATCCAGGCCGTGAATATGAGGAGACGCGCCACAACGTCGGCTTCATGGTCTTGGATCGCATCGCGACCCATGCTGCTTGTCCATGGGAATTGCATCCTCGCTGGGAGTGCTCTCTTGCCAAATGGACGCCCCATGGCGTTTTGTTGATGAAGCCGCTGACGTTTATGAATCTCAGCGGACGCAGTGTTGCGCGGGTCATGCGCTTTCACAAGTGGCTGCCCGAACAGGTACTGGTGGTCTATGACGACGTCTCGCTGGATCTCGGGCGCCTACGCTTGCGCGCTAAGGGAAGCCACGGCGGTCACAACGGAATTCGCTCTCTGATCGAACATTTCGGCACCGATGTTTTTCCCCGCGTCAAACTGGGCATTGGATCCGCTGACAAAGGCGAGATGGTCGGTCATGTTCTGGGGAAATTTCGCGAACAGGAGAAAGAATCTTTGCAAAACATGCTTGCCACAGCCGCAAATGCCGTGCAAGATTCTCTCTCCCGAGGCATCGAAGCCGCGGCAAATCTCTACAATACCACAGGCAAACAATCACTCAATCAGTCACATGAGCAGGAAATATGAAGGAATCGTCGTTCTCAACACCAAGGGAACGGATGGCGGCGTCGAAGAACTCGTCGGGGTAGTTTCAAAGGAAATGGAAGCCGAAGGTGCATCCATCGGAGATGTGCAAGACCTCGGTCGTCGCAAATTCGCCTACAATTCCAACCACATGGAGTCGGGCCATTACATCAACTACACTTTCTTTGCCGATCCTAGTTCGATTGAAAAAATCAAAGGTCGTCTTCGCCTGAACAATCAGGTTCATCTGCAATATTTTCAGCGCAAATCATAATTCAATCAGAAACTGTTCTGATGAACATTTTGTGATTGACATGCCGTTTACAGGTTATAGTCTAGCACCGTTATGGCTAATCTAAACAAAGTCTTGTTGCTCGGAAATCTCACTCGGGATCCGGAATTGCGCTACACTCCCAAGGGAACGGCGGTTGCCGACATTGCCGTCGCGATCAACCGTGTTTGGAACAACGAACAAAACCAACGCCAGGAGGAAACCACTTTCGTTGACATCACGCTATGGGGTCGGCAAGCGGAAATTGCGCAGCAATATCTCAGCAAAGGTCGCGGTGTCTTCATTGAGGGGCGTCTCCAAATGGACACTTGGGAGGATAAAGCTTCGGGACAGAAACGCAGCAAACTCAAGGTGGTGGCAGAGAACTTGCAGTTTATGCCCGACGGCAAGGGCAATGGCGGCGGCGGCATCAGCGGCAACCAAGGATCCCCATCGACCTCGTCCTCGCGTGGTTCCTCTCACGGTTCTGTCGGCGGATCTGCCGCAGATGACTCAGGCTTCCAAGAAGAGGATGATATCCCGTTCTGAAATTGGTTGGAGAGACACTCTTTCACAGGAAAAATAGCGACCCATCCAGGTCGCTATTTTTATGTTTCAAGGGAAATTATCGCCCGAGATGATCTCATCTTCACGGGCGAATATGGGATCACATCGCCATGTTCATGGATTGATAGAGAAGCCGATTGTGAAGTGTGGATGGGAAGGATCAGTGTTGGGAGTAAGATTCTGTTACGTTCCGAAGGGTGGATGATCCATCGCTAGGCGGTGCATGCCGGTTGCATCATCATTCAATGACTCGTGCCATGACAGCTCGAGTGCATGAAATTTCGCCCCCAAGTGCGCAGGATGCACCAGTGTTTGGAAGTTCCGTTGCCATTCCGGTTTCCACGATTGTCTCGACAAAAGTCCGGTCATAATGCGCGAAAGCATGAACTCTTGCGGCATGAAGCCAGCTAGGTTCATGCCCAACTCACGCGCGCATCTCATGATAGACGTGAAATCAACGTGTGCAGTGATATCCATCTCACCGGGATGTGACAGAGCGTTTTCTGATGCCTGATGATTTTGATAGGTGCGCAACGTTCCACGAATCCGTTGTGGGTCGTAGTATTCCGGTTCGGCAAAGCCGTAGTCGAGGAATAGCATGCGACCGTAACTCATGGCTTTTTGCAAGTCGTGCAGAAATTCCCGTGGCGCCGCTCGAATTTCGGTGCGATAGCCTTCGGCATAAGCTCGGTCCCTGAGCGAAAGGGGGAGCGAGCCGGAAAATGGGCGCCACATTTCTTTTAGATCCATTCCCTCGCCTATGCTTTCAATCCAGATTTCCTGCCATGCGTCACCGCGGAACTCGATCAACGAACAGGGAAAGGCGTCCAATACTTCGTTGGCCACCACATAGGTAGGAAGAGGATGCAAAGACAAGGCGTCTTCAAGACACAAAACTCGATCGGCAAAACGGGCAAGGGCTTTTTGTTGACAGGCTCGCGGAACGGCCAAA
>JBJOMZ010000103.1:0-8445 GCA_046052105.1 Verrucomicrobiota bacterium
TTAGGAAGCCGCCGATGACAATGTCGTTTTTCTCCGCGATTTTTTCCCAAGTTTGTCCGCTCCGCGCTTCCAGATGAAAGAGGAAAGGTTCCGCCCGGGTCCATCGTTCCGCCCAAAATTCGACGGAGCTGGCTTGTTTTAGGGCTTCGGGCAGCTGCCATTCAACGCGGCGAGCTTCACCTCCCAAAATCTTGAGACACTGGTTGCCCGAGCGCCCTTTGCCGCGGATCAATTCTGCATGGCCTTCCTCTGCACGCAAATGACCGAAATGCATGACATGATTGCCCAGAGCTTGCACGGGCCATGATTCGAACGTTTCCCCTGCCAAAACCGGGAAACCAAGCAGGCACAAGAGGGCAATGCTGCGAACGAGAAACATAAAAAAATCTACCCGTTTTTGCTGTGCAGTCTTGCAAACAATCACTGGTTGGTTGTTACGACCGCGCCAGAGGATGATTGTCATAGAAGCAAAAACCGCTGCAATGGCAGCGGTTTTTGAACATTACGAACACTAACTCACAAGAAATCAGTTGACCGCGACTGCCGACGAACCGGTTTCTCCGGTACGGATGCGGATGGCTTCCTCGACATTCGAGATGAAAACTTTGCCGTCACCGATTTTGCCGGTATTGGCGCTTTTCACGATGGCCTCGGCCACCAGTGATGCCTGACCGTCATCCACGATGATGTCAATTTTGACTTTGGGCAGGAAATCCACGGTGTATTCGGATCCTCGGTAAATTTCCGTATGGCCTTTTTGCCGTCCGAAACCTTTTACCTCGGTCACGGTCATGCCTTGCACGCCGACTTCGGCAAGAGCTTCTTTGACTTCTTCGAGTTTGAACGGCTTAATAATTGCTTCGATTTTCTTCATGATGGTTCAGGTTGTGGTATGGTTGTAGCAGAGAGTGTGCCAAGTAGGAAAAACTTCAAAAATACCTAAGCATTGCTTCACAAGTTTGGCAAGCGATTATTCTCAATGGGCAATGCCCATTTTGGTTTCAGCCATCATCCAATCAGCGAACGGATCGTCTGGCAAGCCTTGATTGCGACGCTGGCACCAGTTGAGAAAGGCAGCCACGGCGATTTGTTCGGAGCTGTCAGGCATCGCGGCTGTGGCGATTTTTTTCGCGCGCTTGCCCGTCTGGGTTTTGACAGCGGCCTTCGGCTTGGTCGTTTTTTCAGCGGCAACGCGCGGGCGTTTGGTGTCAGTTTTTTCTTTCATGATCGTGACAGGTGCTACCTGAGGCAAGCAGTTGTCGTACCAAAATGTTTTTGCTGATCCCGTGATTGATCTTGTTGCATGGCCGTGTATGATCGAGGCATGGACGGACATTTTGATTGGCACGCACCCGCTCATGCGAGCGGTCGCGAGTCCTTTCTCCCGCCGCCGGACCGCGTGGGTTTGTGGATGGTCATTTCACTGCTGGTGGCTATCCTCATGCACATTGTGTTGTTTGTGTCTTTGGGCCACATTAAGATGGGATTCGGCTGGACGAACGATCAGGAGGAGGTCACCCGTCCGGTAGTGGTTCGCCCCGTCGAAGAGGATGTTCCGCGAGACATACCGTCCGCTTCGAGCGATGAACCCGCACCTGTGCCCGATCGCACGAAGCTGGTGGACGATGTGGAAATTCTCGAACGTTTGAAAGATCCGGAATTGGACATGAAATCCGAGGTCGAAGTCGCCTCGTTTGATGTGGATTCCCGGATCGAGGCGCCCGCGCTTGCTGGAGATCCTGCCGGAGATCAACCGCAGGTCGCTGCCGAGTTGGAAATCGCTCCGGAAGAATTGGATTCGCTGGGCCAGACCGAAACGATAACGCCCGCCGTGGCGCAGGGACAGATGATCGTCGATCCCGGGAATGAGATGACCCCAAACGATCCACTCGATTCCTTCATGAAGGATCTCATCAAAAAAGGCAGTGCGGGGAAAGCGATCGACGGCAAATTTGATGGCACCTCATCGCTTGATGAAATTGCCGGTCTGCCAGAAAATGTTCTCGTGACCAAAACCACCATGTTGCCGGGTGACCTGCTGTTTGAATACAATAGCGCGCAATTGCGGGAGAGCTCCAAGGTGGGCATGCAGAAAATCGCTCTCGTGATGGACCTGAATCCCCAGTTGTATTGCTGGATCGAAGGTCACACTGATTTGATCGGCAGCGATGATTTCAACCGTGAGCTATCGCTGCGCAGGGCGGAGTCTGTGAAAACCTTTCTCGTGGCGATGGGAATGAACGCGGAAAAAATCCGCACCCTGCCGCTGGGCAAACAACAGCCTTTGGTGTTGAAAGGCGATCAAGATGAACAAGCGATCAATCGCCGTGTGGAGATCAAGATGCGCAAAACTCCGCCGGACGAGTCACCGCGGCAGCCTCCCGCCCTTGTGGAACCTCCAGCCCGTGCCGTGCCGGTCATGCCTGAGCCCGTGCCGGAACCGCCCAAGGCCCAAGCGATCCGCGTTAAGCCGCTGCGCGCCTTGCCTGTGGCAGAAGATCCGGTCACTGAGGCGCCCAAGGCCGCGACTGTGATCATCGAGGAAACTCCACCACGCGCCGCTGCCGTCGAGGAGCAACCGGCTCCGCGCGCCCAAGCCGTGGAAGAATGATCCTTCAGTCCTGAGATCCCAGCGAGATCATTCCTGCACGCTCCTCTTGTGTCCAGGCCGACCATGGTCGCCGAGCGAGCGCGGAATTGGAAAACCGCGAATCCGCCGTGACTTCCGCCCCTAACCACGGCGGGCGCTCAAAAGTGCTGGTTTCCGCAGGTAATTCGACCTCGGCCACGATCAGACCTTCGTTCTCATCATGGAACTCATCCACTTCCCAAAGCGTTCCGCCAAAAACGATCTCATGGCGGGTTTTGCGGACACGACCTTCCAGACACATGTCAAACAACTCCGCTGCCACCGTTGGATCTAACGGAAACTCTACCTCTTGACGGGTGATACCGGTGGTAGGTCCCTTGACGGTCATCCAAGCTTGGTCATCGAACCAACGAACGCGCACCGTCCGGTGTGGTTCACGCGAGAGATAGGCTTGCTGAATCTCATGGGCGGTCGCACCCTGACGCCAGCCATCGGCTTTGAGTAAAAATTTTCTTTCGATTTCGTAGGACATGAGCGTTGCGGGAGAGATGCCATCTTACTCGATGCGAGACATCCGCGCAAACATCACTTCCGACCAGCGCAGACACGTTTTTTTCCATTTCCGCTGGCAATGCCGTGCAGCGGGGGTAGACTGATCCGATGAAAAAAACATGGGCGACTTGGGCGGCACCACATGCGGGCGCATCATTGCAAAAGCATGCGGCGGTGTTCGGGGCATTGGCACCGGAAGAGGTGGAAATCCGCGTCGAGTCTTGCGGCATATGTCATTCGGATCTAGCGATGATCGACAATGAATGGGGCATGTCGGCCTATCCCTTGGTCGCCGGTCACGAAGTGGTGGGTGTTATCGAGGAAACCGGTGAGGCGGTCAAGGGCGTCAAGGTGGGTGATCGCGTGGGTTTGGGATGGTTCGCGGGATCATGCCTCAGTTGCATGCCTTGTATGTCCGGACGCCATCAATTGTGTGGGTCGTCCGAGCAGACCATTGTCGGCCGTCACGGAGGTTTTGCCGAGCGTGTGCGCGCTCACTGGAGTTGGGCGATACCACTTCCCGCCGCGCTTGACGCTGGTAAGGCAGGTCCCTTGTTCTGCGGGGGCATCACGGTATTCGCGCCCATCATCGATGGCGGGGTCAAGCCGACTCATCGTGTCGGTGTGATCGGCATCGGTGGTCTTGGGCACTTGGCCTTGCAGTTCCTCGATAAGTGGGGGTGTCACGTCACTGCCTTCACCAGCAGTCCCGACAAAGCAGAAGAGGCGCGCGCTCTGGGGGCGGATGCGGTGCTGGATTCCCGCGATGCCCTCGCGATGAAACAGGCGGCCGGCAGCTTTGATTTCATTCTCTCCACGGTGAATGTGCCGCTCGATTGGAACGAATACCTGAATTTGTTAGGCCCAGATGGCATCCTGCATTTTGTTGGCGCCGTTCTCCAGCCCGTTGCGGTTCCGGTCTTTTCCCTGATCGGCGGACGCAAAAAAATCACCGGCTCTCCCTTGGGCTCACCCGCCACGGTAAAGACCATGCTGGATTTTGCCGCGCGTCATGGCATCGCTGCGCAGACCGAGGACTTCGCGCTGTCCGATGTCAACGCGGCTCTCGATCACCTGCGCGCTGGCAAGGCGCGCTATCGTTTGGTCTTGCAAGCGGATTGATCGATGCCTCACGCTTCCAGCAGGGCGAGCACGTCGAGAAAGTCCCGATCCTGCCACATGCCGAATTCCGCCCTGCCCATGAGTTTTGCCTGGGAAGCGGCGGGACTGGAAATGCCGCAGAGAAACTTGGCGAGTTGCCGTGCTGTTCCCAACGCGGGGTGGTCTTCGCGCCGCAATGCGAGCATTTGTTGCCATTCTTCGTGAGCGATCGGCGCGGATCGGGCATCGCGCCAGCGGATCGGCTTGCTACCCTCGCATATGTCGCAGTGCCCGCAGGGCTGCGCTCCCCGAATGCCGAAATGTCTGGCCAAAGCACGGGCGCGACATTGGCGTGATTCGACGTAGGCTTGCATCAAACGGATGCGATTGAACTCGAACGAGGCCCGTGATTCAAAGCGTGCGATCATGCGCTCGATGACTTCTGGGATCACCACATCCGCTTGCTTGCTGCGTTGATAGACTTCCCGTATACCTCGTTGTTCCAAACGGATGTCGCCCGCATCAGCCAGCGCGGTGATGATTTCCGTGGCTTCCTCGCGTGGAATGCCGGTGATTTCCGCGATTTCATACAAACGGAAATGCAGGCTGCCATAGGCTTCTTCCGCGGCCGCGAAGAGCGAGCGGATGCGGTTCTTGACCCGCATCGGGTAACCAGCCAATACGCGATCGAGCGGACGCAGCAAGCGCACCCGCAGGTAGGCGTGGAATTGTCCGCTGCGTTCGATGATGTCATCCGTCTCGAGATAGGCGAGCACCGTGCGCAGCGATTCCTCACGCATGTCGAGACTTACGGAGAGTTCGAAAGGGGAAATCGCAAAATATTTTCCCGGCGCGGCGAGACGGAGCACGCGATCGAGCAAATTCCTCAGCGCTTGGGGCGAAGGAGTCGCGGCATGGATGAAGTTTTCCAAGGTTCTGGCATCAGGCTTGTGCGCGAAAAGCAGGCAATGCGAGTCGAGACCGTCGCGACCCGCGCGACCGATTTCCTGGCTGTAGCCCTCGATGCTTTTGGGCAGATGATAGTGGATGATACCGCGGATATCCGGTTTATCGATGCCCATGCCGAAGGCGATCGTTGCCACAATGATACGATTTTTATTACGCAAAAAAGATTCTTGATGAAAGGATCGTGTTTCAGCAGTGAGTCCGGCGTGGTAGGAGAGAGCCGGTAAACCGGCTTTTTGGAGCATCGTGGTGATGCGTTCAGTATCTTTCCGCGATGTTGCATAGACGATGGTCGGCCCGTTGATTTCATGCAACACCTTAATGAGTTGTTGGTCCTTATCCGCGGCCGCGCATGCCTCCACCCGGAGATGCAGGTTCGCGCGGTGGAAACTTCCCTGAAATTGGCAGGAAGGGGCAATGCGGAATGCCTTGCGAATTCCGCGCGCTACTTCAGGTGTGGCCGTCGCTGTCAGCGCCAGCACGCGTTCGATCTTCCATCGACGGCGCAAGCGGGCGATTTTCAGATAATCCGGACGGAAGTTGTGGCCCCATTCGGACACACAATGCGCCTCGTCGATCGCCAGCAGGCTGATGGTCACGCCTCGGAGCGATTTCCGAAACCCCTGTGACGCAAGGCGTTCTGGAGACACGAAGAGCAGTTTGCAGCGTCCTGTTCGCAAGTCTTCGATCATTTCCTCGGCCTCGCTGTCGGCCAAGGATGAATCGATCCTGACGGCGGCGATGCCACGACGATGCATGGCTTCCACCTGATCTTTCATCAACGCGATCAGTGGACTTACGACGATGGTCACGCCGGGAAGCAACAGCGAAGGCAGTTGGTAACACAGGGATTTTCCGGCTCCAGTGGCGAATAGGGCCAAGGCGGATTTTCCCGAGAGAAGTGTTTGAATCACATTCTCTTGATGCCCGCGGAACCCTTCCATGCCGAATTGCTGGCGGAGCAGGGTGTGCAGGGATACCGAGTCAATGATGCTCACCACGACAAGGTAAAAAAGCTCGCGTGCGCGGTCAATGCTTCAGATGCGAACGCAAAAACCAATGCGGCAAAGAAACGCCCGCCTTTGTCGCAGACAAGAGGCGGGCGAGTCAGAAACAAAGGTCGACCGAATTATTGACCCCCTTCGGTTTGTCCAGCAGCCGGCTGGGCGGCTTCTGCCGCAGCTTTGGCAGCGGCTTCTGCGGCAGCCTTAGCGACAGCTTCAGCATTTGCGGCTGCAGCGGCGGCGGCGGCGGCTGCATCGGCTTCCGATACGGCTGGGGCAGCAGGGGCTTCGGGAGCAGCTTCTGGGGTGTTTGTTGCAGGTGCGGTTTCTACAGCAGGCGCAGCGGGAGCGGCGGGTGCAGCAGGAGCGCTGGTTTCTTTGGGTTTGCAGGATGCCGCGATGAAGGGCAATACGGCGAGTGAGAGAAGCAGGGTCGATTTCATGTTTGTAGTTGGTTTTGGGTTTACCGTAAACATTGTGTTTACCCTCGAAAGGTATCAATTTTATCACAGAGTGTCAAAGACGGAGTTGCGTTATTTCGTGATGCTGCGATGCTACCGAGATGGAAATACACGAGGTGATGTGTCCTACCTGTGGAGAAACCTTCGAGGTATTGGGGCCCGATGAGTCGGAATGGCCCGCAGAGTGGGATTATGACTGCGAGATTTGCTGTCGGCCCATGGTCATCGTGTTCGAATCGTTCGGCGTTTTTGCCAAGGGCCTAGGAGAGTAAGCGCAAGCGGAAAAACAACTCTTCACGAGCCGCCATTTTTTTCGCATTCACCATGGATTTTTCGCCACCGTTGGGTAAGCATCGCGGGGGGAAAATGGTTTTCAGTTCGCCAATCCGAGATTTTGCATTTGTCGCCATTGACTTCGAGTCGGCGGGTGCGGCTTCGGGTCGTACCGATGTGCCCATTCAGATCGGCATGGCAGGTTGGGCGCCAGATGCTGGGATAGGACCTTCTTTTGTCTCTTATCTCCGCGCCACTCACGGCATTGCCTGGAGTGCGCAAAAAATACACGGCATCACCTTGGACGATCTGCGTGACGCACCCGACCTGCTGGCGCTGTGGCCTGTGGTAAAAGAACATCTCCGCGATCGTGTGGTCGTCGCGCATGGCAAAGGCACGGAAAAAAAATTTCTTCGCGCTTTTCCGGGTCATGGTTTCGGTCCTTGGCTCGATACCCTGTTGCTGGCGCGCTCCACCTGGCCGCAGTGGCAGGATCATTCTCTCGGTGGAATTTGCGATGCCCTCGAACTGACCTCTCACGTGCGGCAGGCTTGCCCCGATCGTCAATGGCACGACGCGCTTTTCGATGCAACTGCCTCCTTGTTGTTGTTGGAAAAAATCCTGCAACTCACCCAGTCATGGCAAGCTCCGCTGGCCCATTTTCTGCAACCCGATCAATCCGCCTGGCATCGCTATCAGGCATCGAAGCGATGAAATGGTTCTATCGAGCATGGTCCACGCACGCGATCCGATTCGCTTCGGGCACGGCTCATAGCGTCAAGGGCAAGTTGTTGCGTCATGCATTGACCGATCTAGCCGCGATTCTATCCGAACACGAAGTCCGGGAGGGCGAAATTTGGATGAACGCTCGAGGAAAGGTGCGCTTTTCGCCAGAAATCCCGGCGCATCTTCATCAGAGATTGCGAAATATCATCCTTTCTTGACAACGGCAGGTTTTTTTGCGGGGATTTCCCCATTTTTTAAAAATTGTCTTGCCATAGGTAGAAAAAGCGATTTTTTTCTCGCGCGGACATACACGCATTGCTGACTCGTATCATGAAATCAAAAACATCACTCACCAGCCGCTTCGCGTTGTTCGCGTCAGTGAGTCTGACGTTTGCGGTGCAAGGTGCGGATTACACATGGAGCAATCTCACATCGAACGGGTCACTAGGCACCACGCAAGGCTATGGTTTTACCAGTGCCTCCAACTGGAACGCTACACCTACCTTTGACAGCACGGCAAACCTCTATTTACCAACTGCCGCAGGTTCGATCACGGTGGCTGCTCCCACCAGTCAAACCACCATTCTCAATAAACTCAATGTTGGCAGTTCATTTTGGCGCATGAACAGCGGTTCTGCCACTCTGAATTTTGCCGGCACGGCTCCTACGATCGATGTGGCTGATAATGGCACACTGCGCATGGAGGTGAGGGTGCAAAGCAGCGCCGGTATCACCAAAACGGGGAATGGACTGGTATTCAGCAATCTGCAAT
>JBJOMZ010000104.1:0-7973 GCA_046052105.1 Verrucomicrobiota bacterium
GCATAGCAAAAAACTATGGCATTGAGAGAACCCAAATCTGTGAAACAACCCGCCAACGGAAAAGCCACTCCCGACAAACGCGTCGCTGTGTTAGTGGATTCCTCGACGATGTGGGGGCGGGATGTGATCGCAGGCGTGCACCGTTACAGCGTCGAGCGTGGAGGCTGGCAATTGTTTGTGGAGCCACGAGGCGTGGAGCAGAGGCAACCATGGCTGCCGCAGCGGTGGCGTGGTGATGGAGTGATCGCACGCGTGGGATTTCCCGAATTGGCAACACAATTGCAATCGCTGCGCATGCCTGTGGTAAATGTTTCCGGTATCGAGCTGCCCAAAGCGAAATTCCCGCGTGTGGTATCGGACCAGGTCGCGGCAGCAGAAATGGCGGCGCAGCATCTGTTAGAACGGGGCTTTCGGAATTTCGCCTACTTCAGTCTAGTGGGTATCAATTATGTGGCGGCGCATCAACAAGCATTCTCGAAAGCGCTGGCACGCGCGGGCTATCGCTGTTCGGTGTTCGAAGCTCCGCCTAATCTGGGAGCGGAGCCGGATTGGAATTTGGACATCAAACACATCGGCCACTGGCTTTCCATTCAGCCGAAACCGCTGGCGGCATTTGTTTGGAACACCAGCAGTGCCCGCGAGTTGCTCTATGCCTGTGCCGCCGCTGGGCTGTCCGTTCCTATCGAAGTGGCTGTGCTCAGCGGCAGTGACGACGATCTGTTTTGCGAAGTCGCGCCGGTTCCCATTTCCGCCGTTCGACTGCCAGCCGCCACCATTGGCTACCGGGCCGCTTTGGCTCTCGACCAGATGATGCAACATCCCAGTGCGAAGCCCCCAGCGGATGTCTTCATTCAACCGCTCGGAGTATGTGTCCGGCAATCCACAGATACTCTCGCCGTCGAAGACCCGGACATGGGCAACGCCCTGCATTTCATCCGAGGAAATGCGAATGGTCCCATCAATGTCGATGATGTCGCGCGGCATACCGGAATTTGCCGCCGTACGTTAGAACAGAAATTCCGCGCCTTGCTGGGCTTTTCGCCCGCGAGCGAAATCAGACGCGTTCGCATCGGCAGGGCCATCGAGCTTCTGCGCTTGAGCAACCTACCCATTGGCGAAGTGGCCGAGCGCGCCGGTTTCCGCAGTGCGGAATACATGTCAGCCGTGTTCCGGAATCATCTCGGCGCCAGTCCTTCCAGCTATCGCGGTGATGCTCTGGGCGCATTGAAACCGGAACATGAATCGTGACCGTTGCTTCCTCAAAATCCTATCACATGTATCAATCAAAACTATGAAAATCAAAGGCATGCGCTGGTGGATCGTGGTATTGGTGTTTCTAGCCGCCGTGCTGAACTACGTCGATCGCCAAACACTGTCTGTATTGGCACCCACCATTCAGGCAGACTTACAAATGAATGATCGCGATTATGCGAACATCGTGAACATCTTCTTGGTGGCCTACACGCTGGCCTATCTGATTTCCGGCAAACTCGTGGATCGCCTTGGCACCCGAACCGGCACAGCAGCATTCGTGATCTGGTGGTCGTTGGCCAACATGGTGACCGCCTGGGTGCAGGGAACACGCTCGATGGGAGCATGCCGTTTTCTGTTAGGCTTGGGGGAAGCCGGTGTCTGGCCTGCCGCATCTAAAGCGGTATCGGAATGGTTTCCCGCGCGCGAACGCGCCCTGGCAATCGGCTTCTACACCATGGGTGCCACCATCGGCGCCACCATCGCACCCTACATCGTGATTCCCCTAGCATCGTTCGATTATAGTGCGAAGATGCCATGGATCCAATCGATTTTCGAACATGGCACCGGATGGCGCATGAGTTTTCTGCTCACGGGCATGGTCGGCTTTCTCTGGCTCATCCCATGGTTGCTGATGTATCGCAAGCCGCGCGAAAGTGCCATGCTAACCGCTGACGAACTCGCGTTGATCGAAGACGGTGAAACGCCAACGAGCGAGGAAATCAAAGCATGGGGCTGGAAAAAGATCCTCACGTTTCGCCCCGTATGGTTACTCTTGTTAGGTCGCTTGCTGACGGATCCGGTCTGGTATTTTTACCAGTTTTGGTTCGCCAAGTATCTGAGCAGCGCGCGAGGACTGGAGCAAAGTGCACTCACCATCACATGGATCGTTTACGCCGCCGCGGGAGTAGGTTCTCTCGCAGGCGGATGGTTTTCCGGTATTCTCGTGAAAAAAGGCCGTCATCCTGTGAGCTCACGACTCTGGATCATGCTCGCTTCCGCCTGCCTCATGCCCGTGTCACCGTTGATCGCCAACGCCACCGGACTCCCCATGACGATGACATGGACCGTCATCGCTGTCTTTGCCTCCTTGGCCTGGTTGATCAATATCAGCGCCATCGTGGTGGATGTCGTGCCCAAACACTCGGTGGGCACAGTCTTCAGCGTGGTGGCAGCCGGCAGCACACTCGGGGGGATCGCCATGAACATGATCGTGGCAGCGATGGTATCCGGACCAAGTTCCAAGCCCGCAGGCTTTCTCGACCAAGGCTTCAAAACCCTGTTCGGCACGCTCATCGAGGCAGTGCAAGGCAAAGGATACCAGCCATGGTTCATGGTGATGGCCCTGCTTCACCCCATAGCCTTGATCATTCTCTGGCTGGGTGGCATCCAACGCAATCACCTCAATCCCAACGCAAGCCCGCAGGGCTGAATTCCCCCTGCTCTCATTCTACAACCATTTCCGAATCACCATTTTTTCCTCAAACAACGCACTCCACGCACATGATCCTCGAACCACCTTCCCCCACCCTGCGCCCACTGCGACGTGATACCATCGATAGCGATCTCGTCGTCATCGGTGGCGGATTGGCAGGCACTTGCGCCGCCATCGCCGCAGCCCGCTCGGGCATTTCCGTAACTCTTGTGCAAGACCGCCCCGTGCTCGGCGGCAACGCCTCCAGTGAAGTTCGATTGTGGGCACTGGGCGCAACATCCCACCAAGGAAACAACAATCGCTGGTCTCGCGAAGGTGGCATTGTCGATGAAATCCTGGTTGAAAATCTCTTCCGCAATCGCGAAGGCAATCCCATCCTTTTCGACGCACTCTTGTTAGAAAAAGTCCGCCTCGAATCGAACATCCGCTTGCTCCTCAACACCGCTGCCTGTGGCGTGGAGCTGGCAGAGCCCGGAAAAATCAGCGCCGTGCAGGCATTTTGCAGTCAGAATTCCACGCTCTATGATCTCCGCGCCCCGCTGTTCTGTGATGCATCAGGCGATGGCATCGTGGGCTTTCAGGCAGGCGCGGCCTTCCGCATGGGTGCCGAGACAGCAGATGAATTTGACGAGGGCTTCGCGCCCGACCGCGGCTTCGGCGAGTTGTTAGGCCATACGATCTATTTTTACAGCAAGGACGTCGGCCAACCCGTGAAGTTCGTCGCTCCCGCGTTCGCGCTGAAAGACATCACCCAAATCCCGAAGTTCAAGGAAATCAAACTCCACCACAGCGGTTGCAATTTCTGGTGGATCGAATTCGGCGGTCGCCTCGATACCATCCACGAAACGGAGGACATCAAATGGGAACTTTGGAAAATCGTTTATGGCATCTGGGACTACGTGAAAAACTCGGGTGAATTCCCCGGTGCGGAGACAAAAACGCTCGAATGGGTGGGAACCATCCCCGGCAAACGCGAGAGCCGACGTTTCGAAGGCGACTACATGCTCCATCAACGAGATGTGGTCGAACAACGTCAACACCCCGATGCCGTGGCCGTGGGTGGGTGGTCTCTGGATCTTCATCCCAGTGACGCCGTGTACGGCAAAGGTCCATCGTGCATCCAATGGCACCCGAAGGGAGTCTACGGCATCCCCTACCGCTGTTACTACAGCCGCAATATCAACAATCTTTTCCTCGCAGGCCGCGTGATCAGCGCTTCCCACGTGGCCTTCGGCTCCACCCGCGTGATGCTCACCTGCGCGCATGGCGGTGTCGCCGTAGGGGTTGCAGCAGCCCATTGCACTCGAGACCATCTCCTACCTCGGGATCTAACAGAAAAGAACCGCATGCACGCCTTGCAAGCGGAGCTCAACCATATCGGACAAGCCATCCCAGGTATCGCCGCATCTCAGGATGAAAACCTAGCCTTGTCCGCCACGATCACCCCGAGTTCTACATTTTCTCTAACAGAAATTCCATCGTCCGATGGCTGGCGCAAGCTGGAATTCCCGCTTGCCCAGCTCTTGCCCTTTGAGCCCGGATACAGTCCGCGCGTCGAGTTCCGCGTCCGCTGCGCTCACGCCACCGAGATCACCGTCTCGCTGCGCGTCAGCCAAAAGCCAGACAACTTCACTCCGGAAGAAACTCTCGAGTCCATCACTATCCCACTCATCGCGGGCGAACAAACCGTAAACGTTGCCTTCGCTAGCAGCGTTAACGAGGCTCGCTACGTTTTCCTGACCCTCGGTGAAAATCCCGCCATTGAGGTGCCCTTGAGCGACTTCCGTTGCACCGGGCTTATCAGCGTCGAAAACAAATTCGATCGCAAAGTCGCCACGTCCGGCGAGCAATGCCCGCCACCAGGCATAGGAGTGGATCGCTTCGACTTCTGGCTGCCCACGCGTCGTCCCGACGGCCACAATCTGCCCTTGCGACTCGACCCGCCGTTACCACTTTTTTCTAACACATTCCTCACCAACGGCTGGAACCGACCCGTTCGCCGCACCAACGCCTGGGCCGCCAATCTCGATGATCCATCTCCCGCTCTTGAATTTGAATGGCCATCGGCGGTCACCATTCATGCCATCGATCTGCATTTGGATACTGACTTCGATCACGCCATGGAAACCAGCCAGTGGGGACACCCTGAGGATATTGTTCCGTTTTGCGTGCGTTCCATCCGGATCCTCGATGCCAACGGCAACATCATCGATCAATGCGACGACAACCACCAAAGCATCCACCGCGTCCGTCTCGCTCATCCTATCGAGACGACAAAGCTCAGGATCGAACTCGATCACCCGGGACGACTCACTCCGGCAGCATTGTTCGGTGTATTCGTCAGCTGATCCCCACGCTCGATCTGAAGGCAGTCTTACGATGTAAGAGTCATCGCAAGATCATCATTCACGAAAACGTCGTGGAGGCCAGCCTATAGCTTACCATTACGCCCATTCGCTGTCGAGTGTGCTGGGCAGAGGCTTGTCTTTTTTGCGCAGTGCATTGCGCATTTTGGTCAAGGCACTGTTCTGCAGCTGGCGGATGCGCTCGCGGGTCACACCGAACTCGCGACCGACCTCTTCCAAGGTCAGCGGGCGTTTTCCCGTGAGACCGAAACGCTCGTCGATGATCGCTCGCTCGCGGCTATCCAATACAGTCAGAAGACCGTCAAGATTGTCGTGGAGATTTTTATCGGAAAGCAGATCGAGAGGATTGGATGCTTTTTCATCGCCGATGATTTCGCCATAGTTCGTGGTTTCGCCCTCGTTGATGGGTGCATCCAGCGAGGTCGGACGCTGCGAGGCTTGTTTCAGCATCGCCAGCTTGCGACGCGGAATACCGGTTTCTTCTGCCAATTCCTCATCGGAAGGTTCGCGACCGTAGGCCTCGGTGAGCATGGCGGTAATGCGACGGAGCTTGGCAATTTTGTCCACCATATGCACGGGCAGTCGTATCGTTTTGCTCTGATTGGCCAGCGCACGCTTGATCGATTGTTTGATCCACCATGCTGCGTAGGTGCTGAGCTTGCCACCTTTCACGGGATCGAAACGGTCGACGGCCTTCATCAAACCGATGTTACCTTCGGAAATGAGATCAGACACCGGCATCCCGTAACCTGAATAATCCTGAGCGATCTTAACCACTAGCCTCAGATTCGCCTGAATCATCGTGGTACGCGCGGCCTGATCGCCTTTTTTGATTTTTTTCGCCAACTTGATTTCATCCTCTAAGGTGAGGAGCGGAGTTTTTGCAATCTCCTTCATGTAAGCCTTCATGCTGCTGTCGAATTCTGATGCCATGGTGTTCTCCTAGTTTGTTGTTGAGTTGCGACGACTTGACATGTCATGTTATTCGATCAATCCGAAATTGCAATGACGCATCTGTCGATATTTGGTTGCTCCAAAAGGTAAGCACAATCCGTGCCCACATGGTAAAGCGGCGCAATGCATGATATTTGCTTGTTTTTGAATCAAATTCGCACAAATGCAACCGGGTTTGACCGCATCGAAATGTCGCGATTGCGACAATTTGTCACCACAATGAAAATTTTTATGCGAGAAATGAAGCCGATCTTGCAAAAGATGATTGTCAAGAAGCGGAATATTCGGCAACTTTCCACTGTTCAGATGATTACTCGAATTTATTCAGCAGCCTTGCGCGGGGTCGATGCCCTCGAGGTGGAAGTGGAAGTAAATGCTTGGGGCTCGGAAAAACCGCAGATTTTTGTGGTGGGCTTACCCGATGCCGCAGTGCGCGAATCCATCCAGCGCGTGACCTCTTCCATCCTCGCCTCGGCATTACCCTTCGCTGACGGCAGTAAGACCGTGAACCTCGCGCCAGCCGATGTGAAAAAAGAAGGCCCGTCATTTGACTTGCCGATCGCGCTGGCGATGGCATCGGCCTGTGCGGAACTAGCTTTGCCGGCGGATGATTGTTATGTCGTCGGAGAGCTTGCTCTGGATGGCACCGTGAGAGCCATCAAAGGCGCGCTGCCTATCGCGCTGGAAGCGCGGACGAAGGGGAAAAAGCGTCTTATCGTTCCTGCGGCCAATGCGGCGGAGGCAGCCATTGTTGAAGGCATCGAGGTCTATGGCGTGGACTCCCTACACCAAACGTGGAATTTCCTTGCAGGATTAGAGCCGCTGGCACCCTACGTCATCGATCGACAGGCGTTTTTCGAATCGCACCGCCACTATGAAGTCGATTTCGAGGAGGTCAAAGGTCAGTATCAAGTGAAGCGTGCCTTGGAAATCGCCGCGACCGGTGGCCATAATATTTTAATGGTCGGCCCACCTGGCACTGGCAAGTCGATGCTCGCCAAGCGCCTGCCCAGCATCCTGCCAGACATGAGCGAAGAGGAAGCGATCGAGACGACCAAAATCCACTCCATCGCCGGCTACCTCGATCCCAAGCGCTCCTTCATCACCACCCGCCCCTACCGCGCGCCACACCACACCATTTCCGATGCCGGACTACTCGGCGGCGGCACCAACCCCGGCCCCGGCGAGGTGTCTCTCTCGCATCACGGCCTGCTCTTTCTCGATGAACTGCCCGAGTTCCGCAGAAATACTCTCGAGGTCATGCGTCAGCCCTTAGAAGACGGCCACGTCACCATCTCCCGTGCGGCGGGCTCGCTGACCTTTCCCTCACGCTTCATGCTCGTCGCCGCGATGAACCCCTGCCCCTGCGGTTACTATGGAGACTCAAAGCGCGAGTGCCGTTGTGGCTCACGAGCGATCGAAAAATACCGACAAAAAATTTCCGGCCCGCTCCTCGATCGCATCGACATCCATGTGGAAGTGCCCTTGGTCGATTTCAAAGAACTCAGCTCCACCGAGCTCGGCGAAAAGTCCGCCACCATCCGTGCGCGCGTGTCCACAGCGCGCGAAATCCAATCCGAACGCTTCCGCAAACACAAAGGCGTCTCCACCAATGCCGCCATGTCTGCCAAACTCGTGCGCGAGCACTGTGCGCTCGATGCCACCAGCACCAGTTATCTGGAGCACGCGATGGAATCGATGAACTTCTCCGCCCGCGCCCACGACCGCATCCTCAAAGTCGCAAGAACGATCGCCGACCTCGCGAGCTGCGAAAAAATCCAAAGCGAACACATCCTCGAAGCGATTCAGTATCGTTCGCTGGATCGGAAGCTGTTTTCCTAAACCCCTCGTCATCAACACTCAAATCGCCCGCCTCGGCTGCATCCGCCGCTTCTTCGCCTGGCTCTGCCGCCAAAACCTCATTCCCGCCAACCCCGCCGCCGACCTCGACCTCCCCCGCAAACAAA
>JBJOMZ010000105.1:0-7949 GCA_046052105.1 Verrucomicrobiota bacterium
AGCGTGGGACAGTTGCGAGTGCGGGGTGTTTTGTTCGATGCCATAAGGCAACGTAACGCAGGGCTTTCCATGTGGATGTCGATGATGCTATGTTCATTGATCGTTGCCGGTGGGGCGGGTGGATTGTATCTCCCGTGGATTCCTGAAATTGCTTGTTCGTTGGCAGGATGCTTTGCTGTGTGTCTGACGATGTTTTCCATGCGCACGGCCAGGGAGATGGTCGATGATTATTATGAACATCTGCTGCGTGGTGCCGATCTCTTTCTTGTTTCTCTGCGGGGTGACCACGAAGAGGGGTTGCGTGCGGTGTTTCGTGAATATGCGCACGGCCTTCACGGCATACGTCAGTCACTCGCACATCGGGAAAATGCTCTGCAACCGTATGCCCAGCGTTGGAACGATTTGTTTCTGAAAATCAAATCCATAGAACAGGAAATGCCTTTCTAGAGATTGTCGCTTGACATGCCTGTGGGTTTTCCTAGGCTGTTGAAAGCTCATCATGAAATACGAAGATCGCAGATTGGGAGGACGAACGATTTCGCGTTTTGACAGCGGCCAAAGATACTATCACCAGCCTCAGACGGATGAGGCCAAAGATGAGTGGGATGAGTGGACGGGTGATAAGAAGCAAGGTCCCATGAGGGCGTTCTGGTGGAGTTTTTTGCACACCATGGGAACGGTGGTCTTGGGAGTCATCATTTTGGTCGTTCTGTTTTTTGGCATTTCGTTCTTTTGGAAGCTTGTTTTCCCCATGATTGGCAAATAGCCCATCGACCGGTGTTCCCTGATTTTTTCCCCATGAGCGTGGCCTAGGGCAAAACGCAAACCGAGAATGGGTCTGAGAATAGGGCTTGCACTTATGTTTAAGAATGCTTTAACATCTCGGAGATGACTACCGATATCGAGCACCCAAGTTCATTGGGCGCGATGTATTCTGACTACTTTCTTGATTACGCCAGCTACGTGATTCTGGAGCGTGCGGTTCCGCATTTGAACGATGGTCTCAAACCGGTGCAGCGCCGTATCCTTCATTCGACCAAGGAGCTGGATGACGGCCGCTACAACAAAGTAGCGAATATCGTGGGAAATACGATGAAATACCATCCCCATGGTGATGCCTCGATCGGTGATGCCATGGTGCAATTGGGACAAAAGGACTTGCTCATCGATACTCAGGGAAACTGGGGAAATATCCTTACGGGAGACAGTGCGGCGGCTTCCCGCTACATCGAGGCAAGACTCACCAAATTCGCCTTGGAAGTGGTCTTTAATCCGAAAACGACGGCCTGGACCCCCAGTTACGATGGTCGCAACAAGGAGCCGATCACCTTGCCGGTGAAATTTCCGCTCTTGCTCGCTCAAGGGGTGGAGGGAATTGCGGTGGGGCTGGCCTGCAAGGTATTACCGCATAATTTCATCGAACTGATCGATGCCAGCATATCCGTGTTGCGCAACGAGACTTTCAGCCTGGTCCCAGACTTTCCTACTGGTGGCATCATGGATGCAAGTGAATACCGCGATGGCCTGCGAGGTGGTCGCCTGCGCGTGCGGGCCCGCATCTCCGCTGAGAAAAAAGGATTGCTCCGCATTACGGAAATTCCCTTCGGCACCACCACGGGCAATCTGATGGAATCCATCGTGGCGGCTGCAGATAAAGGAAAAATCAAGATTCAGAAGATCGAGGATAATACCGCAGAAAACGTCGATATTCTCGTTCATTTGCCCGCGGGTGCGGATGCGGAAACCACACGCGACGCACTTTACGCTTTTACCGATTGCGAGTTGTCGATTTCTCCGAATGCCTGTGTCATTCTGGACGGTAAACCGCAATTTCTCGGTGTTTCCGAAATTCTGCGCAGAAATACCCAGCAGACCAAAGACCTTCTCGGCATGGAGCTGCAGATCAAATTGTCGGAACTGGCGGAAAAGTGGCATTTCAGTTCCCTCGAGAAAATTTTCATCGAAAACCGCATTTATCGTGATATCGAGGAGTGTGAGACATGGGAGGCTGTCATTGAAGCGATCGACAAGGGACTTGAGCCGTTCAAGAAATTGCTCAAGCGCGCTGTGACTCAAGACGATATCGTCCGTCTAACAGAAATCAAAATCAAGCGTATCTCCCGATACGACTCATTCAAAGCCGATGAGGAAATCCGTGGTCTTGAGAAAGAAATTGACCTTACGGAGAAGAACCTCAGGCAGTTGAACAAATACACCATCAAGTGGTTTGAGGAGTTGAAGAAAAAATACGCAACGGGTCGTGAACGCCGAACCGAAATTGCCGCCTTCGATCGTGTGGATCGCACCCAGGTGGTGGCCGCTACGGAAACCTTGTATGTGGATTGGAAAAATGGTTTCGCCGGATACGGATTGAAGAAAGACGAAGCCCTAGAAAAATGCTCCACCATCGATGACATCATCGCCTTCACTCAGGATGGCAAAATGAAAGTGATGAAGATCGCCGAAAAAGTGTTTATCGGCCAGAAGCCCATTCACGTTACCGTATTCCGCAAGGATGATCCTTTGTTTTATTCCATCATCTATCGGGATGGCAAAGACGGTGCCGTATATGCCAAACGGTTCCAGGTGGGTGGTGTGACGCGGGACAAAGAATATGATCTCGCGAAAGGCAAAGCCGGCACTCGCATATTGTATTTTGCTGTGCACAAAACCGAAGCCGAAAGCGCGGCTCAGATGTTGATCGTTCATCTCAAGCCTCAGTTGCGCCTTCGCAACGTAAGCAGACCATTCCATTTTGCCGAAGTCGCCGTGAAGGGCCGGGCAAGTGGCGGTAACGTGGTCACCAAACACGCCGTGGAGAGAATCGTGAGGGCTCCCAAGGATTTCGATCCCGAGGTGGGCGCCTAATCCGTATTCGATTCAACGGTTCGCGATTGTGGAGCGGTATCGCTCCGGCTATGCAACGTTCCATCAAAAGGGAATATCGTCGTCGTCAAAGTTCGATTCGTTGCGCAGCTCATCGGCGGTAGGTTCCACCATCGCCGCACGATTGTTCGGCCTTGTTCCGGCTTGCTGTCCGCGGCGCTCACCCTTGGGTGCCATATCATTCGCGCCTTCGCCTTGCAGTTTCCAGCATGAGAGATTGACGAAATACTTACCGTTGTATTCATTGCCACGAATATCGAAGGAAACAGTTACTGCGTTACCTACCTCGTAGGAATCAAGCATGGGGCATTTGTCCTTCACCACTTCGAATTTAAGATCCTGAGGATACTTGTCATGCTGTGTGGTTACCACGAATTCGCGTTTGCTGAATCCACTGGGAAATGACTGGGTCTCACCGATCCATTTGATGTTGCCTTTGGCCTCGTACATGGTGGTGATTTTAGCCGCCCGCCTGCACAAAGTCAAATCCTCCGGAACGGTAGTTTTTCAGTCGCCGTTAGGCTGGTAGGCAGCCTCTTTGTCGATGCTGAAATTCCAGCGAACGGGTGTTTCAAACGACTTTCCGTTGAGTTTTTTCCAACTTACCGAGACTTGGCACACCGTATCGCGCAGTCGGCGGTTGACTTGCCACCGGTATTGTCGGGTATCGGCATCGAGCACAGCGGGAACATCCCCAAAACCCGCTACGCGCATGATCAGAGTTCCAGGATCCATGTCCGGTACAGTGCTCAGATCAATCGAGATCACAGGAAGGCGTGAGTTGATCATAGCTCCGGCCTCTGGTGTAACAGGATATGGGGTAGTAGGCTTGGGAGCCGTGCTTGAAAGGGCCGGAGCCGCGTCCGGGAATTCGGTGGCCAATTCAAAGATGCGGTCGTAGGTTCCCAAAATCACATAACGAGGTAAGGCCCTGTCATCGGTATTCCGTTTGATCTTTCCCGGCAATACGGTGAACATGTGGTCGTATTGATATTTTTGCCCCATCGCAAACATTTCTTCGGTATGGAAACCACCGGGATAGCAATAGGTCGTGACTTTCTGATGGAAAGCTTTTTCCAAATGCAACTTTGATTCGCCCATCTCGCGTTCCAAATAAGCGGTGAATGATTTCGGACCCTTCTTCAATTGGCTTTTGACCGTGGCAGGGTAGGGGTGACTCATGCTGTGGTTGCCTATGGTCGCTCCGTTTTTTTGCATTTCCTTGATCATCGACAACGACATCGATCGCCCCTGCACGTCGATGTATTTGGTGTAGAGAAACACCGTGAAAGGATAGCGAAATTCTTTCAAAATGGGGTAAGCGTCGGTGTAGACAGAACTCCAGCCATCGTCGATGGTGATCACAACGGAGCGTGGAGGAATCGCTTTTTTCCCCTGCTTCCAAGCAGAAAAATCACTCATGCTGATGACACTGAGACCCTGATCCTTGATCAACTGCATCTGCGCGCGAAATTTTTGCGTGTTGATCCGCATTTCCGTTTCCTTCAGCTCACTGGAAAAATCGTGATATCCCAGAACTGACACACGCACCCCATCATCGGGCAAGCTCGTTTGAGTAGTCGCCGGTGATGAGGGAATCGCGGGTGCTGAGTTGGGTGCCGGAGTCACTTGGTTCTGCCCGAACACTAGCGTGCACGCACACAGCGCCATGATCATCCATGCTCGGGTATGTCGCATGCGGGGAAGGTATCATCGAATCATCTTATGGCAAAGTTGAAAATCCCTCCCTTGTGTTTTGCATCCGCTTTTCAGGAAGGCCGCAGACGGATTCGATCAGGCAAGATGACGATTTTTTGCTGTTTGTAGAGCTGACCGATCACCTGCTTGAAGGTTTTTTTGCTCATCTGCAATTGTTCGTGGATATCCTCCGCAGGACTGCCGTCGTGCAGCATGATTTCTCCGGAGAGTTGCAGTTTTGCCATCAATTCCTGAGCTTTGGGTGAAATTTTTTTGCGCCCTTCCGGCGTCAGGCTCAAGTCAAGTTTGCCGTCCTTGCGGGTCTCGCGCACGAATGCCGTGATGGATTGACCATAACTGAGGGGTTGATACACTTCATTGGCGTAGAGCAGTCCGTTGTATTGTCCATCCACTGCAACCTTGTAGCCCATATCGGTTTTTCCCCACAACAATCCCGTGACCGCGTCACCGTCACGATAGCGGGCAGCCGCGCTTTGAAGATGGCGGGCAATGCGCTGACTGCCGATGAAACGTCCACTTTTTTGATCGAGTAGTATTTTTACTACGTAGTGACGCCCCGGAATCATGGCCTTGGACTGTTCCCGATAGGGGACCAACAATTCCTTGGGCAGGCCCCAGTCGAGAAAAGCGCCGGTTTCGTTTGAGGCCGTGCAGGTCAGCAGGGCGATGGTGCCGGGCATGGCGAGAGGCTTGCGTCTCGTCGCGACAGGACGGTCGGACGAATCAAGATACAAAAAAACCTCCACATCCGCACCCACGTGCAAATCGGCAGCAACTTCCGAACCGGGAAGCAACACTTCACCCAATTCACCGGCATCGAGATACAGTCCCGAACTTCGCGCTTTGACAATCCTCAGTGTCACACGTTCTCCCAATGATGCCATGCACGATAGTGAATCAGTGGGTTGCAATAAGCAATGCATTTCAACGCCCTGGAGGTCTGACGTTCAGTCGAGCTTTCGTCGCAACCACTGCTGGGTGTTTTGCCAGCAAATCTCCGCACACACGTCGGCAGGAATTTCCTTCAGGGCTGCCAGCGCGTTGACGCAGGAAACCAAATCCGCGGGATGATGATACTGCTCGCGATAATAGGGTCCCCGGTATTCCCTCGGCGGCGCCATATCGGGAGCGTCGGATTCGACCAGAAGCCGATCCATGGGAATCTGGGCAAATACCCCTAGCGCCTTGGCTTTCCGTTCCGTTAGAAAATATCCGGACAGGGAAAAATAGGCTCCCAACTTCACCAGAGCGGGAATCATGGCTTGCGGTCCGCTGAAACTGTGAAGCAGAAATGGTGGCAGTGGAGCGGTGCTTTTTAGCAAAGCCATCAGTGGTTGCCATGCCTTGAGGCAGTGCAGGGTGAGCGGCTTGTCAAGTTCGCGTGCCAACTGCAGATGCATATGCAAAACCTGCGTTTGGTCATGGAGATCGGACTGTTCTCTCCACAAATCCAGACCGCATTCGCCGATCGTGCTGTGGTCCGCTCGTGCCAGATCGTGGCGCAATTCCTCCATCCATGAAGAGCTGCGCGATGACACATACCATGGGTGCAAACCCAGCGCAGGAGTCAGAAAATTCTGGCAATCCACGCACAAGCTCACCACGGATGACCAATCGCTTTGCCTCGTGCCGTTCACCACCGCGTGGCGTATGCCCTCGTTGCGCATTTCACACAGCACATGGGGAAGATCATCGCCAAAACGACAATCCTGCAAGTGATTGTGGGCGTCCACCAATCTCATGGCGATTTCCGGTGCGCCGCGCGGGACATCATTCCACCTCGACGATGAGATTGATTTCCACCGCAACATTCAACGGCAGAGACGCCACGCCAAGTGCCGTGCGTGAGTGTTTCCCTTTGTCGCCGAAAATTTCCAGCAGCAATTCGGAGGCACCATTGATGACTTGCGGATGATCGTAGAAATCCGGCGCGGAACTAACAAAGCCACTAAGGCTCACAATCCGGCTCACACGATCGATGCTGCCGATTTCCGACTGAATCACTGCGAGACGATTGAGCACGATCATGCGGGCCGCTTCTCTGGCTTGCTCTATGGAAACATCGCGCGGCACTTGTCCGATGATTTTCTTGTCTCCATCGATGGGCAGTCCGCCTGAGAGAAATAGCAGGTTGCCGCTGCGAACGCAGTTCACGTAAGCGGCAACAGGAGTTGGTACGTTCGGCAGGGCAAGACCGAGCGATGCGATTTTTTCGGTAGGTTTCATAAAGGATTTGTTAGCGTGGGGAAGCGGTAGGTTTGGCGGCGGGTATTGTCGGGAAATTTCCCGATAACAGGTCCACAAGGTTTTGGCCGTCGCGGGCAAGACTGGCGCGATCACCTTCACCGCTGAGCAGATCGCGGGTTTTGTAGCGGTGTGGCACATCGGATTTCTTCACCCATGTCACGACAGCTTTGCTGACAGGTCGATCGCTGGCGCAGACCGACAAAGGCATGCCGGTATCGGAAAACGCAATTTCCCATGACGCGCTCTGTAGGGTAGCGGGTGATTTCAAAAGCCATGGGTAGCGCGTTGTCATTTCCAAAAGACCTTTGTTAGGTATGGTTATTCGATAATAAGGAGGATACTGCGCAAGAAAGTCGGCTACTGTGATCTCCGGCTTCGACTTGTGTGCCAACAGAAAAGCGGCAACATCCATGCCGGCGAGATTCATACCGTTGTAGAGACCGTGGTAGTTGATGGTTTTTGGGGCCCATTCGGGATAACGCGCGCTGAGCATCAGAGCGATTTCCAGATGAACATGCGCCCTCACCCGCGTGATGCCTTCGCCCGTGTATCCCATGCGTCCGATCAATGCTCCCTTTTTCAGGTTGTCTCCCGCCTTGCATGTGATTTCTGCCAGGTGTGCGTAAAGACTGAGAACCGGGCTGTTGTTCCAATTGTGCTCCACCACGGCATACTTACCATAATTGCTGCGGCCGGAGATTTGGTTCACATACACGACCTTGCCTTCTGCAATCGCCGAAACCAGATCCAGAGGGTTTCCCGCCTTATCGCGTTTCATGGGGGCGATATCGATGCCCTCGTGAAATTTGGTTTGCAGAATTTTTCCTTCCACACGCTCGCTCGTTCGCACATAGCCGTAGGCTCCACCTTCCCACGGTTGGGTGTGACCGCCCTCAAAGTAGCGATCCACATACATGTAGAATTTTTCCGGATGTCCGGAAAAAAGATGATGGTTTTCCGTGGGGAGCTGTAGCTCCAGAGCGCTCAGCACGGACCTAAAGCATACAAGAAAGACGAGAAACAAACGCATCGGATGGCTACAAAAGGAAGATTACTTTTTTTTCTCTTTGCCGATGCGCGGCACGACTTTTTCGCAT
>JBJOMZ010000106.1:0-7912 GCA_046052105.1 Verrucomicrobiota bacterium
GGAGGCGGCCGGATCAAATACCGACCAACCCGCCCGCTCCAAGGCGCCCGCGATCGGCCTACCGAGGGAAGGATCGCAGGTCGCAAGCATCACCTGATCGGAGGAATGCCCGCGCGCGGCGATGCACTCCACGGTTTTTTCCGCAAGCTGACGAAGATCCGACACGACGTGGACCTGCCCCTCGATGTCGTTTCGGCCGGGAAACTCCTGTTTGCTCTGGCACCATGACAAATCCGGGAATCCCAGAGCATCGAACCTTTCGGCTTCTTCCTGCGGTGCCGCGACCAAGGCGATTGCCGTCGGCATCCGTTGCCATAGCCGCGCTACCATCGGCGTTGTCTCGGTCACACCAACCAGAACCAATTGCGAGCAATCGTTGGGTAAGAGGGGCGTGCTATCCGTTGCGGACCGATCCTGCAGGCAGGTGCTGCGGCTGCGCAGCGACCAACGCCGCAAGAGCGCCTCCACCTCTTTTTCCAGCATGGCCAGAGCCTGCCAACGAGGAGCATCGGCATGCGAAGCCATCCGCTGTGAGGCATCGTGAATCGTGCAGCCCGCTTCCTGCAAATGATAACGCAGTTCCATCAGGGACTGCGCCAACGCGCGCGACCAACCCTTTCCTTCATCGACATCCCATTCATGAGGAAACGCCGCGACGTAGGGTGACCAGTCATCGATCGCCTCCAATACTTCCATCCAGGCGAGCAGTTCGACCGCATCATCGGCCATGTCCGGTTCCTGCACTTTGATAAAAAAAGCCGGCGTGACCGTGCGTAGACCCAATACCGCTGTTTCGTCGCGTTGCGCACAAGCCGCCAACGCATCCTGCAAACGTCGGCCAGCTTGCGCCGTCGGCGTCACCACACACATCGTGCCGATCCGATCACGCCGCGCCCACAGCCATTCCGCTGCCGATTCGACCACGGGACGATCCCAACCAACAAAAATACGATGCATACAAAAACAATACGTTTAATCAATGTGATGATCAAGAAAAAACGATGGATCACTCCGGTGTGTATTCGATTTCATCACCGGTTTCTTCCGCGTTTTCATCGACGGGAATGGCGCGGCGGATTTCCCCTTCCGGTTGTTCATCGTCAGGCGGAGTGTTCTTTTCCATCGCCGCCGGGATATGGTCATTTCCTTCCACCACGGGGGTCGCTGGGGGAGCTTCAGCCGTGGGATTGTTTTCCATGGGAACGGGAATCGCCTTGGGCACCCCGAGGCTATCTTCATCGGGATCTACAGGAATCGCACGGATCGAACCACCTTGCAACACGGCGGGTGAGATCACATCTTCGACCACCAGGGCTTTTTTCGGAGGCGTAATGATTTCCTCGATTTCCTTGCGCAGAGGATTGAAAAACGCCTGCACCATGGGTGCCGCCATGCGACCGCCGCTCACGGTTTGGTTCGGGCGGCCCTCATACACCACGGCGTAGGCGAAACGTGGGTTGTCGAGAGGAAAAAATCCCGCGAACCAGGCGAGGCGTTGATTTTTCGAGGGTGGGCCCCATTGCGCAGTACCGGTTTTCCCGCACATGGTAGTCCAACTCAATCCTGCGGCACGCCCCGTGCCATAGCCGGAATTGACCACATCGTGCATGCCCTTGTGCACCGCGAGAATGGCCTCCTCACTGAGACCAAGGTTGGTTCTAACTTCGGGCAGCGATTGTGAGACCACCCGGCCCTTACCATCCTGCACCTGACGGATCAGTTGCAATTTCGGCAAAGCCTGACCGTTTGCGATACCCGCCATGCCCTGCGCTACCTGCAACGGTGTCGCCAGCAACACGCCTTGTCCGATGGACATGTTGGCCGTGTCTCCGTTCATGAAGCGCCGTTTGTGATGGGACAGCATCCATTCATTGGTGGGGATCAGTCCCGGAGCCTCGCCGACCAGTGGCAAGCCGGTTTTTTCTCCGTAGCCCAGCTTTCGCGCCATGGTCAGAAATGCATGGGGCCCGGTGTCGATGCCCACTTGGGCAAACCACGTATTGCAAGAACGCGCCATGGCATACTTGATGGCGATGCTTCCTTCCTCGCGTCCCGAGGCATTGCGCACCTTGTGACCGGGAAATTCCAGGAATGCAGGGGCGTAGATGGCGGTTTCCTCATTGATGGTTCCGGCCTGCATAGCCGCCAATCCAACCACCGCCTTGAAGGTCGAAGCGGGCGGGTATTGGGCGGCGAAAGCTCGGGCGAACAGGGGTGCGGAGGGATCCTCGTTCAGCTCCTTGAAACGAGTCGTGCTAATGCCACCCACAAATTCCATCAGATCAAAGCCTGGCCGCGATGCCATTACCAGAACTTCTCCGGTCGTGACATCCAGCACTACCATCGCACCGCGTTGGCAGCCCTCCTTGAGAACTGTTTCCGCGCGACTCTGCCAGCGTTTGTTGAGAGTGGTGACCACATTGCCTCCGGAGATGGGACGGCGCAGCGTTTCTTCCTGCAGCTTCACGCCGTCGTTGTTGTAGAGTATGCGCTTCATGCCCGGCGTACCCGCGAGCTGTTTTTCATACAGCATCTCCAGTCCCGCCTTGCCCTCGGTGGGCTCCCATAACGGGTCATTGAAGTTGATCGGCCCGGTGGGCAGCTTGCCAGCACTGCCGGTATAGCCGATCAGATGGGATGCCAAGGAGCCGCCGGGATAATAGCGCGAATACACGGGCACCAATACCAGATCATCGCGTTTGCCGATTTGCTTCGATAATTCCGCCGCCGTGTTGGTAGTAAGAAAACCGCTCATGTAAAGCGGCAGCCAGCGACGGTCCTTGTAATGTGCCCAAAGTTCGGCATCCGACTTGTCCGCGCATTTCGGCATGAGCATTTTTAGGTCGCTGATGCGTTTGCGCGCCCAGGCCACGACATATTCTTGGGTGGCATTTTCGAATTGGGGGAATTGCAATGCCAATTGGTAGGTGACGCGGTTTTGCGCCAGTGGTTCGCCCTCGCGATCGAGGATCTGTCCCCGCGGCGCGGGAATGGCCAAGCTGATCACGCGGGCATTTTTCAGCCCTTTGATCGATGCATCATTGGTTGCGCCGTCTGCCGCCCCAGCGGCCTCCTGAGCCATGGTCGGACTTGCTCCGGTCAATGCCCAATGGCAGATCAGCGGCAAGGTGGCGGAAATGATGCGGTGCGCGCTCATCGGGATGGAGAAACCATAGGCAGATGAATCCATCGGGTCAATCACGCAATGCCGCCGGCCAAAGCGGCGCGATCAAGCCAGGGAAAATCATGCCTTACAAGGCCGTGGAATAGGATTTGGCGGTCTCCGACTTGGTTGCTCAGAAAACGAAAGATGCCAAAAATGGAGATTGACGCTTGCAGCGCGCGTTATTAATACATGTAACCTATGAAACGCTTAACCCTCGTTCTCGCTCTCGTTCCATGTCTGTTAACGGCGGCGGAATCTCCCGGACAACAACAGGAACTGGCGGAATTCAAAAAGGCGGCCCTGAAAATCGACCAAGCGGTCGCGAATTTCTACCGGCTCAAAAAACTCCCTGTGCCTCAGGTGACCGACGATGCCACTTTCCTGCGCCGAGCCTTTCTTGTTAGCGTCGGCAGAATCCCCACCATCGAAGAAGCGAGAGCCTTTCTGGAAATCGAAGACCCCACCAAGCGCGAGGCATTGGTGCATTACCTCCTCGGTTCTAAAGGCTACTCTAGCCACATGACCAACTGGGCCTTCGATCTGTTGCGTCTCGCCGACGGCCGCATGGGCACCACCGCGAGCAACGAGCCATACCGTCACTGGGTTCGCACTGCGATCACAAATCATATGCCGTGGGATCAGTTCGTTTACCAGTTGCTTTCCGCCGAGGGCGACGGCTGGGATCAAAAGACCGCGGCGGTGGGCTATTACACCCGTGACCGCGGGATGCCCCTCGATAACTTGGCGAATTCGATGCGGATTTTCCTAGGCTCGCGCATGGAATGCGCCCAGTGCCACGATGATCCCTTCGGCAAAACCGAGCGGCATGATTTCTATGAGCTCGCAGCGTTCACCCATGGTCAGGACACGCTCAACCAGCGCTTTATGTCGCCGCTGTGGAACGAATTGCGCGATGATCGCCGCGCCATGGGGCAGGAATACAACATCGCCCAGATCATGTGGGACAAGGTATACGGCATGAGCTTGTCCGGAGGCGGCTCCGGTCGCATCAGTCTACCATCTGACTACCAATACCGAGATGCCCAGCCAGGGCAGATGGTTGGTGCCAAAACACCCTTCGGCAAAGGTGTGAGAATGTCCGAGAAAAAAGATGAAAACGACGGCCGCAAGCAAATGGCCGAGTGGGTCACCACAAAGAACGGCGAGCAGTTTCCCTCCGTGATCGCCAACCGCATGTGGAAACGCATCATGGGCAAGGGATTCTATGAACCTGTGGATGAATTCATCCCCGCGAAAGATACTCAGGCTCCCGAGTTGATGATGCACCTGGTGCAAACCATGATGGATCTCAAGTATGACCTGCGCGATTTCCAGCACGTTCTCATGCTGACAAAAACCTTCCAGTTCGCCACCAATCCGAATCCTTCCACGGTCGAAACCGGCGATGACTTCCACGGTCGCAAGATCGAACGCCTCACTGCCGAGCAGATCTGGGACTCGCTGATCACTCTGGCGGGTGGAGATCCAGATCAAAAGCCGATCCGCACTCTGGATGATCGTATCTATCTCAACGGTCGCCCCGTTTTGGTCGGCAAAAAAAACATGCCCCAGCTTTCCAAGGAGGTGCTGGCACTGAAATCGGAAAAAGAAGTGCGCGAATACTTCGCTGAATTCATGTCCGAGATCAAGAGTGGCGGCGGCGGTGGCCAGGGCGGCGACGCGATGATGGGCATGAACGCCGTGCAACGCTACAGCAACGATGCCCAGGTGCGCGCCTCGGAACTCCCATCACCCGCTCCGCGTTCGCATTTCCTCTATCTGTTCGGACAATCCGAACGCGATGTGGTCGAAGGCGCCAGCCGCGATCCCAACGTGGGACAGGTGCTTTCACTGATGAACGGTTTCGTGCAACGGCAACTCGTCAACAATCCCGATTCGCACCTTTACAAAGGTCTGAAAGGCGCGAAGACCGATGAAGAAAAAATTCGCCGCATCTACGTGGCCGTTCTCAATCGTCCTCCCACCAAGGAGGAAATGGGCTGGATGAAAGAAGAAATCACCGCATCCGGAGAAAACGGCATCCGCAACATCGTCTCAGCCCTGGTGATGTCCTCGGAATTTTTGTTCCTGCAGTGATAAGAAGGCATGAGATTCACAGACATAAAACATAAGATTTGAATTTTTAACGACCATGAACCCGTTCCAAAAACCCGATGAATTCACCCGCCGGCAGTTCCTGTCGAACGCCGCCCGCACCTACCTCGGTGTCCATTTGTTCCCGATGATGGGTGCCAGCATCGCTGAAGCGGCTCCCGCCTCCGCCGCCGATATCGCCAAGGCGAAACACGTCATCTATCTTTTCATGTCCGGTGGCATGAGCCACGTTGACACCTTCGATCCCAAGCCTAAGAAAAAGGAGGTGATGGGTCCCACCAACACCATCGCGAGCGCCGCGGACGGCATCATGGTCGGTCACTATCTTCCCGAGACTGCCAAGGTCATGGACAAGGTTGCCGTGATCAATTCGATGACTTCCATCCAAGGTGCCCACGAACAAGGAGCCTACGTGATGCACACCAGCTACAATCTGCGCGGCACCATCAAGCATCCGTCGTTAGGCTCGTGGGTGATGAAACTGGGCGGACGCATCAATCAGGAAATCCCCGGATTTGTGTCCATCGATACCCCGGCCGACCATTCCGGTGGCGGATTTTTCGGCGCCAAATTCGCCGCCGCTCCCATCGGTAGCCCGCAAGAGGGACTGCAGGATTCCCGCCGCGTGACCGATGTCTCGAAAGAAAATTTCGATCGACGCCTGACTCTCGCCGATAAACTCAACAAGCAATTCCATGGCCGATACGCCAATGCCGATGTCCAAGCCTATCAGGATCTCTATCAGGAAGCAATCCGCCTCATGAACTCGAAGGATCTCAAGGCCTTCAACCTCAGCGAGGAATCCGAGGCCACGAAAAAACTCTACGGCACCAGCCGTTTCGCCCAAGGCTGCCTCCTGGCTCGTCGCTTGGTAGAACACGGCGTGCGCTTTGTGGAGGTGCAGCTCGGTGGTTGGGACACCCACTACGATAACTTCACCGCTGTGGAAGGCCGCTGCAAGGAGTTCGATCAGGCCTATGCCGCGCTCATCACCGACCTCGACAAACGCGGAAAACTCAAGGACACGCTCGTTGTGGTGGCCACGGAATTCGGCCGCACGCCTGAGATCAAGGCCGAGCACAAGGACGGCCGCGACCACCACCCCAGTGCCTACACCTGCCTCCTCGCCGGCGGCGGTATCAAGGGCGGCTACAAGCACGGTGAGACCGATGCCAGCGGCGGCAAAGTCAAGGCCGATCCCGTCACAGTGCAGGACTTCAACGCCACCATCGCCAAGGCCCTCGGACTACCCCACGACCTAGTCATCATGTCCCCCTCCAAGCGCCCCTTCAAGATCGCCGACAAAGGTGTCCCGGTCGACCAAGTCTTCGCCTGATCATTACACTTCACAAACAACATCCCCTCCATCTTCGCAGATCGGGGAGGGGATGGATGGAGTCGTTAGAGTATCTAGCTATGGTTTTATGGAAGCCTCGAGGCGAAGTTAGTTGAATGTTTCCATGATCGATAACGCATCACGTATCTCTTTGCTGATGCCATCGATCTGGGCGAGCCATGCATACACTTCTTCCAGTCTCTCCGCTGTAGCCCACCATCTGTTTGTCTACTTATGAATTTACCAGAATTCTGTGGGAATTGCTTAACAGTGATCCAGTTCGATTCATTGATGCGTTACTCAAATCGCACAAAAAAGCACCGTTCCTTGCGGTGCGGTGCTTCTTTGAGATGGGTGACACCAGTTGATCAGTGTTGCAACGACGGCACGGCGACGTTCGGGTCGGTGTCGGCATCGTAGTTGACGCCGGCGAGGCCGAAGCCGAAGAGGCGGAGGAAGCTGGTTTGGTAGCCCTCGAAGTCGGCGAGCTCGGCGAGGTTCTCAGTGGAGACGGTCTTCCAGCGCTCGGCCACCAGGGCTTGCACAGCGGGGGCCATTTCCCAGTCGTCCACGCGGATGCGGCCGGCTTCATCGGGCTGTGGGTTACCATTGAACATGCGATCGCGAAAGAGGCGGTCCATTTGTTCGATGGTATCCTCGTGCGTGCCCTCGTTTTTCATGACCTTGTAGAGCAGGGAAATGTAGAGCGGCACCACGGGAATGGCGGAGCTGGCTTGCGTGACGAGAGCTTTGTTCACGGAAACCCAGGCCTTGCCGCCGAGCGATGCGAGTTTTTCATCGAGGGAGCGTTGGGCGCGCTCGACGTCTTCTTTCGCCGCGCCGATGGTGCCGTTTTTGTAGATAGGCCAGGTCAGTTCGGGTCCGATGTAGGAGTAGGCCACGGTCTGCGTGCCTGGCGCAATGAGGTTTTCGGCGAGCAATGCATCGATCCACATTTCCCAGTCCTCACCACCCATGACGGCTACGGTGTTTTTGATATCATCGCCCTCTGCGGGAGTGATGGTCACCTCGTCGACCACCCCACTGGTAGTATTGAGGTTTTTGTTGGTGTAGGGCTCGCCGATGGATTTGAGCACGGACTTGTAGACCTCACCCGTATTTGGATCGGTGCGGCGAGGCGAGGCGAGGCTGTATACGATGCAATCGATCTGACCCCAGTCGGCCTTGATAGCGGCGCAAACTTCTGCCTTCATTTCGTTAGAAAAGGCATCGCCATTGAACGAGCGGGCGTAGAGGTTCTCAGCAGCAGCGGCTTTTTCAAAGGCGGCGGAGTT
>JBJOMZ010000107.1:0-7825 GCA_046052105.1 Verrucomicrobiota bacterium
CATCCGCCTGCTGTGGCAATGATGGTTCTGTAGCCGGAACCTGAGCAAGGGCGGAGCTCGTGAGCCATGCCGCGGAGAAAATCAGGGCGATCGACGGATCAACGCGGAAGGACATGATTTTCATAGAGAGAGTAGCAAGTAATACTTGCTAACACAAAAAATGATGCGGGCGTCGCAGTCAAGGAAATAGCGACCAAAGCATCTGCAGCAAATGTTCAGCAGAACAAAGAAGAACGATTTTTGAAAGAATCATTTCTTACTAGGTGTATGAGGCGCTTGTCACCCCACCACTTTGCCTAACCTAACGAAACAATGAGCCAGCCAAACGATGACATGCAAGCCGTGGAAAAACTCGGTGAAACAAGAGACGCGATCGTACAAGAATTGCGAAAAACAATCAAGGGTATGGAGGATGTCATCGATGAGATGATGATCGCCATTTTCGCCCGCGGTCATTGTTTGCTCGTGGGCGTGCCAGGATTGGCCAAAACGCTGCTGGTGAGTTCGCTGGCGAAGACGATGTCGCTCGGTTTCAAGCGCATCCAGTTCACACCGGACCTGATGCCATCGGACATCACGGGTACGGAACTGCTCCAAGAAGATCCAGAGACGCATCGCCGTAGCTTCAAGTTTCAGAAAGGTCCGGTCTTCACCAACCTTTTGCTGGCTGACGAGATCAACCGCACGCCGCCAAAAACCCAGGCCGCGTTGCTCGAAGCGATGCAGGAAAAGCGCGTTTCGTCCGGTGGTGAAGACTACAAACTGGATGCGCCGTTCTTTGTGCTTGCCACACAAAACCCGATTGAACAGGAAGGCACCTATCCCCTACCGGAAGCACAGCTCGACCGTTTCCTCTTCAACATTCTCGTGAAATACCCCAGCGCGGCGGAGGAACTGGACATCATGCGCAGCGTGACAACCGATGAGGAACCCGTCACGAATCAGGTCGTTGATGGGCCGACGATCCTGGAATTCCAACACCTCGTGCGCCGCATTCCGGTGGCGGACAATGTGTTCGAGTATGCAGCCGCGCTTGTTCGTGCCACGCGCCCTGGCCAACCAGATGCGCCGGATTTCGTCAACAAACTCATGTCCTGGGGCGCGGGTCCACGTGCCTCGCTCAACCTGATCATCGCCGGAAAAGCCCGAGCCGCCCTGCGAGGTCGTTGCCATGTGTCCATCGAAGACATCCGCGAGGTCTGTCTGCCGATCCTGCGCCACCGCATTATTCCCAACTTCGCCGCGCGCTCCGAGGGCATGACCTCGGACACGCTGGTGTCGAAGTTGTTAGAAACAATTCCGTCGAATGGCAAATGACCGCTGAACCATGTCAGTTCATCTACCAGAAACGCAGTATCTCGATCCCGAGGTGTTGCAGAAAATCGGCGACCTGGAGTTGATCGCGCGCGAGGTCGTGCAGGGACTGCGGGCAGGAAGCCATCGCAGTAACTTGCGGGGCTTCAGCACGGAGTTTGCGCACCACCGTCAGTATTCACCAGGTGATCCGATTCGCTCGATCGACTGGCGCGTTTTCGGTCGTACGGAACGCTACTTCACCAAACTTTACGAGGCGGAAACCAACTTCGACTGCCACATTCTCATCGATGCCAGTTCCTCGATGGCTTATGCGTCGGGAAAAGTCTCGAAGCTCGAATATGCGAAATTTCTCGCCGCTTCCATCGCCTATATGGTTCTGAAACAGCGAGATTCGGTCGGTCTAACCGTTTTCGATTCCGAGGTGCGAGGCTCCTTGCCGCCGCGTTCGTCGATGAATGTGATTCTTGAGATCGACCGCATGCTTCGCATCGCCGAGCCGCGGCCTAAAACGGCGATCGCCAAACAACTCCACGACATCGCGATGATTCTCAAGCGTCGTTCCTTCGTGGTGCTGATATCCGATCTCTTCGCCGAAGTGGATGATATCATGACTGGTCTCGATCACCTCAAGTTCGCCGGTCACAATGTCATTGTTGTGCAACCGCTGGATGCCTATGAGCTTGAGTTCCCGTTCAAGGGGACTTGGCGTTTTGAGGGCCTAGAAGGCGAAGAGCCGCTGACTTCCGAGGCTGAACGGCTAAAGGAATCCTACCTCGCCGGGCTCAACAGGTTTCTCGATGAGATCAACAACCGCTGTATGGGTAGCCACATCGACTACACCCTGACGAACACTCGGCGTCCGCTCGACGATTTGCTTCGTGATATCATTCTCAAACGTGAAAATCCCGGGGGTGTCGCAGCCCCATCCCGCTCATGAGTTTCCTCCATCCATGGTTTCTTCTTGCAGGTCTCGGTGTCGCCCTGCCCATTCTCGCCCACTTGCTCAACCGCTTTCAGGTGCAGCGCACTGATTGGGCGGCGATGCGCTTCCTCGATCGATCCGTGCGGGTTCGCTCGCGTCAGCTCAAACTGCGCGATATCCTGCTCTTGATTCTCCGCTGTCTGGCTTTGTTGCTGCTGGTTATTGCCCTGGCTCGTCCCGCGTGGCACGGCGGTGCCGCATCTTGGATTCCCGGTGAGAAACGTGCCGGTGTCATCATCGCGCTGGACGCCTCGTTCAGCATGCAGCATGGCCCGCAAGGACAATCGCGCTTCGATCGCGCCCTTAGGCAGTTGGCAGTGATCCGCGAAAAAATCCAACCCGGCGATCCTGTCACACTGCTGCTACTCGGCGGCAGGGAAAGGCTCGTCGCCCACAACATGGTCTTCGACAACGAACGGTGGGATGCCTTGATGCAGGAAGTCAAAGCCACACCGTCTACCATCGATTGGGAAGGCGTGCCAAAGCGGCTCCAGCAACTCGCCGATGGCATGGACGCCGCAGACAAGGAAATCTATCTTGTGACCGACACCCAACAGCGCGACTGGAAAAACCGTTCCGTCGAATTTCACGCCTCACTCAAACAACTCGATGCATCGGCAACCGTGGTTCTGGTGCCATTGCCTGGCGAACCCACGAACCTGGCGGTAACCGGTATGGAGCTCGTGTCCGGAACCCTGCGCAAGGGCGGGATCGCGCGATACCAGGCAACCATCCGCAACTGCGGCTCTGCACCGGCTGCGAACGTGGATGTGCGTTGTCGTGTCGAAGGAACACAGATCGACAGCAAAACAATTCCCCTGATCGCGCCCGGAGCGTCGGAAACGGTGTCGCTGTTCGTGCCGTTTCACAATGCGGGCGCCACACGGATTACGGCTGAAATTGCCGGCGATTTGCTAGCATCTGATAACATCCGCCGCACGGTGGCGCTGGTGAGGGAACAGGTTTCCGTTCTCTGTGTCGATGGCTCAGGTGGAGATGCCGGGCGACTCATCACCGCCGCACTGATGGCGCGTGGTAATGCGGGCTCGGCCGAAGAAGCTGTCATCAGATCCATTCCGTGGTTGGCATTTCCGGCGGAAGACTTATCGAAAGCCGATGTGATCATACTCGCGGATGTGCCTGAGCTCACTCTGGATCAGGTAGCGCAACTCACACGCTTTGTGCGTGAGGGCAACGGCCTCATCTGGTTCGCCGGAGATGATGTGAAGGTCGCCTCTTGGAACGAGCGCGCCGCTCAGGGTCAAGGCGCGCTGTTGCCCGCGGCGCTGGGCCAAGGGAAAACCACCAGTGACGCCCTTGGCGCGGGAATTCCGATCGATCCTGATATGCCTGATCACAGCGTATGCCACCCGCTGCAGTCGTTGGCGGGTGATCTCCTCATCGAAACCCGCTTTCTCAAATGCTTGGACTTGAAACCATCGGCTTCCAGTTTCACCGTGCTGCAACTGGCCGGCGGCAATACCCCGATTTTGTTAGAAAAATCACTCGGTCGCGGACAGGTGTTCCAGTTTTCCACCACTGCTCAGGCGACATGGAACAACATGGCACTCACGCCGGTATTTCCGATGCTGATGCAGCAGATGGTCAGCTACCTCGCCGCGCGTGAGTTTGAGCGGCCGCAGACTGTGGGCGATACTCTTACTCTATCTTTTGTTGAACAACCAGATGCCAGCGACGCGGTGTTTGATTCTCCTTCCGGAAAAACGCTCACTGTTCCCGTGCGTGCATACCGTGATCAATTCGTTGCGCTGATGGAGAATGCCGATGAAGCGGGTTTCTATCTGGCGCGGGTCAGCGTGCAATCGGCGGCCGTGCCTGTGGCGGTGAATGTCGATACGCTCGAATCCGATGTGGCCTGCATGACGGCGGCGGAAATTTCTGAGATGTGCAAGAGCAATGGCATCACGATTGCAGCAGACGAGGCCGCTCTTGCAGCAACCATTGACACCACCCGCACGGGACGCAGTTCCTGGCGCACCTTTCTCATTGCCGCGCTGGCGTTTCTCTTGATCGAATGCCTCCTCGCGGACCGCCTGATGCGGCGCCAGAACGTGGCCGAATCGGAATCACCAACCTCGCCATCGGGCGACTTCGAAAAACATCATGCTTGAAGGAATTTCCCACTTCACCGGAATCGATGACATCTTTTTCGCCCGCCCCGTCGGCACGATGGGGATCGTGGCAGCGTGCATCGGAATCATTGGTTTGAGCGTGTTTTTGTATCGTCGTTCCTGGGGATTGCGGCCCGTGACCCGCTTCTTCCTTGCGGCGGCGCGCGCACTCGTTCTCGCCCTGATTGTCGCAGCCTTGCTGGAACCAACGGCGGTGGTGCTGGAAACGCAAACACGTCCGCGCGAGTTGCCGGTCATGATCGATGTTTCCGAGAGCATGGCGATGAAGGACCAGCGCAAGAGGCCGAGCGATTTACTCGAAGCCGCGACAGCGCTCGGCCATCTTAGCCCGGGAGAAAATGCCGATGCAGAGCGTGCGATACAGACCCTAGACGCCGCACAGCGCCAGTCGATCGCGAATGCCAGTCGCCTTGATCTCACGAAGTCCGCGCTCACCCAAACCTCTGCCTCGGTATTTCAGGAGCTCGGCAAGAACCTTGACCTTTCCTATCATGCGTTTGGTAAATCCCAGCGATTGATCCGAGATAGCGCCACCTTGCAAACGAACGATGTCGCCGCGCTCGAGGCAAATGAACCGGGAACATCGATCAGCGAATCGCTGGACATCGCCGCAAATGCCAGCGGCAGCGCTCCCGCGGGCATCGTGTTGTTTTCCGATGGTGTGGACCAGGATTCCTCACTGCGGTCAGAAGCGGTGTTGCGCGATCTCGGCTCGCGCGGCATTCCTGTTTTCACCGTGCCTGTGGGTCTCGCCGATCCCGATGACCTTGCCATCCGGAATATCGTCATGCAGGAAGTCGCCTTTTCCGGCGATCGTGTGCCGGTGCGTGTGCAAATCCAATCCAGCGGCTACGAAAAACGCAGCGCGAAGCTTTCGGTGCTGATCGACGACCGCACTGTCTCGCAAAAGGATGTGCTTCTCGAGGGCGGCATGCAGTTTGAGGATATCGATTTCCGCATCGACCTCTACGACAAGGCTGCCGCGCGCATCGCCGTGCTCATCGAACCGTTCAGCGACGAGATTTCCGCCAGCAACAACCGCATTGACCGCAGCATCCGTGTGGTGAATGAAAAAGTGAAAGTCCTCTACATCGAGGGCAACGCTCGCTGGGAGTTCCGCTACCTCACGGCCATCCTCAAGCGCGATCCGCGCATGGACGTGACCTTCATCGCATCGAGCGTGGGTCCTGAAATCGCGCGCAATTCTCCAGATCACATCGAGCGTTTTCCCAGCAAACGGGAGGATGCTTTCCAATACGATCTCGTCATCCTTGGTGACACGGACGCGAAGTTCTTCACCCAAGAAGAGCTTGAGTTGTTGGAGGAACTCGTGCGAGATCGCGGTGCCTCGCTGCTGATGTTATGCGGCCCCATGCACGCGCCTCTCTCCTACTCCGGAACGCCGGTGGAAAACATGTTGCCGATCCGCTTCGATTCCGATGGAAAATGGGACAAGGTCTCCGAGTCCGTCTATCCGGTCCTCACTTCCGAAGGCCGCAGCAGTATGGTGATGACCATGGAGGAGAAGACCGAGGACAACGACCGCGTATGGAGTCGCGTCGCGCCCATGGATCACCTGCCGCCGCTACTTGGCGCCAAGCCAGGAGCCACCGTGCTTGCCACGCTATCGGATGCTGGGGCAGGTTCGCAGCGTTACCCGCTGGTCGCATGGCAACGCTATGGCACAGGAAAGTGTCTTTCCATCGCAACGGATCGCCTCTGGCGTCTGCGCTTCAATACCGGCGACAAATACCACTGGCGCATCTGGTCTCAGAGCATTCAATTCCTCACCTTATCGCGTCTGATGGGAGAACACAAGCGCATCCGACTGGAAACCGATCGCGCCTCGTATCCACTTCATGGCCAGACGCGCGTCTACGCCCATGTGCTCGATGACCAGTTCGAACCGATCGTGCAAACAGGTTTCGAGGTGAACGTGGTTGCTCTGGATGCCGGTGAGCGCAAGGAGCGTATCAGCCTGCGTCCTGACCGCACGCAACCGGGACTTTACGAAGGGTTTTTCTCTCCCACCGCCACAGGACGCTACCGACTCGAGGCGAATGAAAATGACCAGGCCGTATCCAACACCACCGAATTCCGGGTGATTGAGGAAAAAACCGAACTGCTCGATACCAATTCGCGGCGCGCCCATATGGAACACATCGCCGAACGCACCGGAGGCACTTGTTTGTCCCTCAAGGATCTTCCTAAGCTGAACACCCTCATCAATCGTGAACCGATCGTCACCACTGTGCGATCGGAACGAGCTCTGTGGGATCACGCCATCATTCTGTTACTGCTCATTGGCCTGCTGGGCTCTGAGTGGCTTCTGCGTCGCATCAACGATCTTCCCTGACCATGGAAACTTCCGTCTCATCTCTCAACGACAGTTTGCGCAGCGTCTGGAAGCGCACACAAACCAAACACCTCTGCTCGGCAGCATTGGCATTTACCGCCCGGGCGATTCCGATTTTCCTGTTAGGTATTCTCGTCGATCGCATCGCCTACTTGCACCCGTGGGGTCGCGCAGTAATTCTTTTCGGCTTACTGGGCGCTTCTCTCCATCAGGCGTGGAAACAAGGCGCCCAATGGTTGCGCAGATTCGATGCCATGCGCAGCGCGCAACAGATTGAAAGCACAAAAATCGAACTCGACAGCCTGCTCAGCACCGCGGTGCAGTTCCGCAAGAGTGGGGCCACGCCCGGCACATCCGCATCGCTATGGGAGGCATCGCTGCGCAAAGCCGACGAGGCGGTGCGAGACCTAAACGCGGCACACGTCATCAGCTTCGCACCATTGAAGCGGCCGTTGCAGATCGCTGCCGCGCTATCGCTGATCATCGCCGCCCTTGCCACCATCAACGGACCTTTCCTTGCCGCCGGTTTCACACGGATTTTCAATCCGTGGTCCACTGTGGCGTATCCGACGAAAACGCGCATCGAAATCAAGGATCGCGCGCTCATTCTCAAGGAAGGCGATGCGGCAAAAATCGAGGTGGTAATCTCTGGCAGCGTGCCCGACCGCGCGGAACTCGAACTCGTCACCGGACAAGGCAAACCCAAGGACATCACGCTGGAAGTGCGTGATGACAAGGCTGTCTATTCGATCGCCTCTGCCGCACGCGATTTCCGCTACCGCATCAAAGCCGGTGACGCCCGCAGCGACTGGAACCAGGTGCGAGTGATCCCTGCGCCACGCATCGCCCGCGCCGAGCTGCTTCTGCGTTATCCCGACTATCAAAAACGCCCCGAAGAGACCGTAGAGGCCATGACACTGACCGTTCCCGAGGGCACTCAGGTGACGTGGAAACTCACACTCGATCAGCCCATTCAAGAGGCGCAACTTCATCGTGATGGAATTGCTCCGCTGGCCC
>JBJOMZ010000108.1:0-7814 GCA_046052105.1 Verrucomicrobiota bacterium
CAAGTCGCGTTTTGTGGTTCATTCTTAAATTGATGCCTTCGGTATCGAAGCGTAATCGGTATATTCGCGAAGGTCTTTCCCTGCACCGAATAATGAAGACAGCCCAACAAGATTAGATGAGAAGGCAGTGACTGGCAGTGCGTGAGCGCTGTGATACAATCCTCACTGCCATGAAAACACAAATTCCATCCATCACCCTTCTCAGCTGCCAGAGGCTGTGGAGGATACATCGGTCTCGATCTCGGCGATAAGAAGCACGCCCTGTGAGTATTGAACCAAAAAAGCGAAATCATCGACGAGCGCTCCATTTCTTAAATTCGAACTTCCATCTCGCCGATGCCATAGCCATCCTGTTGCCTCATAAATCGAGCACACCGAAAGGATCCTGAACGATCGGGCGGGCGAACATGAATCGGTTTCCCTATCGTCTTCTGTATGATATGCATGATGATACCGTATTCATGGTAGTAAAGTGGCATGACAGGAGGCATCCGAAATTTGGTATCACTCGTAAAATATATCAATATGCTCGACGAGGCGCTTCGCGCAACCACTACCCACCGCTTTGTTTGAGATGTTTTCTGTAATGCAACTTTTGACTCCGTGATCGACATTCACCCTTGCCCCGGTCAGTATCGGTAGAGCTCGATTGTCATCAAACCAACCTAAGTCACTCCGTCACAACAATCACGATGAACCGTATCGTAATACAATCGATCCTGACAGCAGCCACTCTATTCGCACTAACGGGGGTGAGTTGCTCGAATCCGCCGTCTGCACAGGCAGCGAACGTTGCCGCCCATCCCGTGGCCTGCGGCGGTGCCCCAACCGATGTTGAGGTCGCCACTGCGATCCGCTCATATTTCACCAAACTTGATCCCGCTGAGAGAGTGCGCTCCGTTTCTTCCATCCGTATCGCCCGGGACTCCAAAGGATCCTGGTGGGCATGGGGTGAGTTCGCGCTTGGTCCCGGATCGGATGGCGGCGCTGTGATCATGAGTCGCAGCAGCGATGGCTGGAAAGTCATAACCCAAGGCAGCTCACCGGACGTCGATCTGATTCCAGCGGAAATCCGTAAGGAGCTCCGTCCTGCGGAAAACCGATAGAAAAGTCGTATCAGGGGATCGTCATCGTTGCTAAATCTGGCGGCGTCACCTGTTCGACGAAACAGCGGAGCCAGTCATGACGCTCCTCACGCGCGTTGTTTCGCGAGCTGATCGAGTACGCCGTTGACGAAGCGACCGGAGTCGTTGGAGCCGAATTTTTTCGCCAGATCGATGGCTTCGTTGATGACGATGTTCGCACTGAGATCCGGGCGATGGATCAATTCGGAGGCGGACAAACGCAGTACCGCACGATCCACCGGGTCGATGCGCTCGGGGGCGAAGTTTTCAATGATCTCCGCCAGCTTTTGATCGATGGTGGATTTGTGTTGGAGCACGGCATCGACCATCAGATCGGCCTCGCGGCGCAATTGTTGCAGATCGGCATGCGAGGCACACAAGTGCTTCAAATCCGACTGTTCGGGAAACTGTTGGGGATCCTCCAGCATCTGCACCCGATCCGAAATGCGCTGGAGGCGACGCAGCGAGGCGGTCACCGGCTCCATCAGCGGACGCATTGCAGGGTGATCTTCCAAGCCATGCTGAAAACGGGTGCGCGCGGATGTTAGCTCGCGGTTGATACCGTAGAGTTTGTTGAGAGCCACTTCGATCTGGCCGACGACCTGGTCATTATCGATGTCATGCAGCGGCAGCTTGTTGATTTGCTCCCATTGCATCGTCCAGAGTGATTCGTAACGCAGGATGTCCTGCAGTTCTTTTTTGAGATCGGATGAATCCTGAGAAGCGACTAGTCGTGCCAATGCGGTGGGGCAGCGTTCTGACAATTCGAGCAAGCGGTCATGTCTTCCCTGACTGATGTGATCCAACGCACGGAAAGTATTGATCAGCAGGCGGCGGCGGTCCGGTTCGGTGAGCAGTTCCCAGAAGGTGTTGCGATACTCCTCGGCGGGAGCGCCTCCTTCCAAATCGGCACTGTAGAGAAACTGAACGGCGGCCTCGCGGATTTGGCGTCGACTAGGCATTGGAGCGTGGGTTGGTTCGCGGAATCGAGCGGTCCAGTTCTTGGAAAATATCGATCATCGATGTGGCGGCACGGGCGGCTTCACGACCACGATTGATATTCGCGCCGATGCATCGGGCATACGCTTGTTTCTCATCGTCCACCAGCAAGACCTCGTGAATGATAGGAATGCAGTGGGAAATGGCGAGTTGCTGCAGTGAGGCTGTCACCGTCTCGGCTACAAGATCCGCATGGGCCGTCGCGCCGCGAATGATCAATCCGAGGGCGATCACACACACAGGCTTGTCGCGCTCCAATACGTTGGCGATGGTAACGGGAATTTCGAACGCGCCGGGAACGCGAACGAGGTCGACGCGCGACTGCGGCATCAGTTCGCTGAGTTCGTCGATGGCGTTTTCCACCAGAGCATCCGTAAATTGCTCGTTGTATTTGGAGGCGACAATGCAAATGCGCACTTTCGATCCCAAGTGACGGGGTCTGGGTGGAAGTATGGAGGACATCGGAAGCGCTTTATGCGATCAAATTTCCTTGATGTCAACGATCAGAGTACGGTGACGAGGTTTTTTTCGCACGGCCATCACTTTCATTGTCCATTTAGCTCATCGTTGTGATCTTTATCATCACCGTGCCGAATCAACCCGATCTCGTCGGCTTCCAGTTGGATGCGATCGTTCAAGTTGCGTGCCTTGACGCGGTGATCGCGCTTGGCCCGTCGTTCGGTGTTGATCTGACGTTTCTTTTGGCGACGTCGCAATTTTTCAATTTCCTCGTCGAGTCGCAGGTAACTGAGCAGGCGTTCTTCGTCGAGTTGTCCAATTTTTACAGCGTCGCGAATGGCACAGCCTTTGTCATTCTGGTGCCTGCAGTCCTGAAAACGACACTGCAGGGCGATCTGATCGACATCCGAGAAGCTCTCTCGGAGAGTCTGCTCATCCGTCCACATTTGGATTTCTCGCATCCCGGGGTTGTCGATGATCAACCCGCGCTTGGGCAGGGGCACCAGTTCGCGGGCTGTTGTGGTGTGCCGTCCTTTGCCCGTTACTTCGTTGACTTCATCGGTCCACTGCCACTCTTCGCCATACAGTTGATTCACCAGTGTCGATTTTCCCACGCCGCTGGAACCGACGATGCACATGGTCGTTCCACGCTTCAAATGACTCAGTAGCACCTTGAGTCCGGTATTGTGCAAGGCACTGGTAATATGGATCGAGGCATCGGGGCAGAGTGCTTGCAGCAATTCCACAGCTTCTTGGTTTTGTTTTTTGGGATAGAGATCCGCCTTGTTGAGTAATACCACAGCCTTCGCACCCGAGCGTTGGATCAGGGTGAAATACCGTTCCATGCGTCGAGGATTGAAGTCATCCCCTGCATCGGTTACGACGGCTACGATGTCGATGTTGGTGCCGATCACTTGCTCCTCGGTGCTTTTGCCGGGCATTTTGCGTGAGAAGCAAGACTGGCGTGGCAAGCGTGCGCGGATCACGTTCTCCTCGTTGTCTCCGCCCAACTTGACGGCCACCCAATCACCCACTGCGGGTAGATCGGCATCGTTCGCGGCATCATGCCATACCTTGCCCGAGAGCACGACGTCGATCTCCTCCCCATCGCTGAGAAACGCGCCGTAATTGATGGGGCTCTCGCGTATCAATCGAGCGGGCACCCAGTCATTCGCTGGCAACGCGGCGAACGCTTCGGCAAAAAAGGAGTTCCATCCCAAATCTTCTAAAGTCACTGACGAAAACCCTACTCGAGAATGCGTTGCGAGGAAATGCTTTTATTTTGCCGTGTGAAGCGTATGATCTCGCTGATGAAAATGTTGGTATGCTTGGGCATTCTCGCCACTGCGGTGGCGCAGGCGGAAGTGGAATCGGAAATCCCATGGGGGATCGAGGCTGTGACCGGATATCGAAGCAAAATGGTGCATCGTGGATTTTCGTTGGCCGATGATGTGAATGATTATCAACTGGAAACGGAAATCGCCATTTCGAACGACTGGAGTTTCAACTTCACGGCGCTTTACGCAACGGGTTCAGGAAAGGGGAATGATTATTCCGAATCGTCCGCATTAGCGGAATTCCGCTATGATGCCGCAAACTGGAGCGCGGGATGGATGGCAGGATTTCGCGATTTTACCGCCACATTTTTCCGCGATGGATGGGAGAGCGGTCCTTTCCTCACGTATCGGTTCAATGAGGATTTGGATCTCAGGGCAGAGTATCTCTACGATCAAGGAGGAGAATCATTTTATGGCGCGGTTCGCTTATCATGGAGTCGTTCGTTGAGCGAAAAGTCCTTTGTTTCTGTGGTCGGCGGAGTCAGTCACGTGGAAGATTACTACGGCAGCGAGGGCTTGCATTCCATCGATTTGCGTGCCTCCTACACGTATCTTCTCCTATCCAATGTGTCCCTCACGCCGTTCATCGGTAGCGTTTCAGCATTGGACAACAGAGCAGACGATGCCGTGCTGGGGGGTGTGTGGTTTGAAGTTACCTTCTGACTTCAGCGTTTGCGCAAATGGGATGGCAGGATGTGGAGTTGTTCACGATATTTGGCCACCGTGCGCCTCTTGATTTCGATGCCGGATTTGTTCAGCAGTTTGGTCAAAGCATCATCCGACAAAGGTTTCGAAGGATTTTCCTGCTGGATCAGGGTTTGAATCGCATCGCGGACGGCAGCGTTCGATAATTCCGCACCGCTCGATGTCTGATAGCCGGTGGCAAAGAATGCGCGCATATCCATCATCCCGTGGGGGGTCATGATGTATTTCCCTGCGACGGCGCGGGAGATGGTGGTGGCGTGCATGCCGAGATCTTCGCCGATATCCGCCATTGTCATGGGACGAAGTTTGGCGTGACCATAAATGAGAAACGGTTGTTGCCGCGCAATGATCCGCTCGGCGATCCGAAAGATGGTTTCCTGACGCAGGGAGATCGAACTCATGATCGATCTGCCGTCGCGAATGTTCTCGCGAATGTATTCGATAGCCTTCTTGTCGCTGCCCATTTTTCCGAGCAGGTCTTTGTAGAAATCACTGATTCGCAAGCGGGGAATGTAGTGATTGGTGAGCTCGGCCTCGAACTCGCCGTCGATGTTGCGACGGATGATCACGTCCGGTGTGATATGGGGATTGGAGGTCGGGTTGAAGGATCCGCCGGGATCCGGGTTGAGCTGGGCGATCGCCTCGGTGGCATCGGCAATGCGATCGGTGGTGGTGCCCAGTGCACGCGCGATTTGCTGGAGGTGTCTTCGCGCCAAATCATGCAGATAAGAGTCGCAAATTTTGTATTCCAAGGTGTCCTCTCGTTGAAGACGGCGCAATTGAAGCAACAAGCACTCGCGCAGGTCTGCTGCTCCGATGCCCGCAGGCTCGAATGACTGGAGAACCGCCAGCGCTTCCGTCATGAGTGCTGGTTTGATCGAAAGACGCTCGGCCAGTTGGTTCGCCGGCATATCGAGAAATCCGCGATCGTTCAAATTGCCGATCAATGCCATCACGACTTCTTTGATCTCCATCCGCGTCATCGATTGCTGCACCTGCAGTGCCAGATGTTGTTGCAGGGTTTCCGGGGCCACAATCGAGTCATAAAGATGCTGGCGTCTTTCCTCATCATCGGAGTTGTAGGATTGGCCGGCGTTCCGTGTGATATCCCTCTCGCGCAAGTCATCATGGGTTTCATGCATGCCGCTCTCCCCAAGCGCTGATTCCGCTTCTGCATGAACATCTTCCCACTCCTCATCGATCTGCTCCAGAGTAGGGTTCGTTGCCATGGCCTGCTGAATCATTTGGCTCAGCTCCAGGCTGCTCGATTGCAAAATTTCCAAGCTTCTCCGCATCTGCGGAGTGAGAGTTTGCTGCTGGGTCAGCGAGTGATGAAGCGAGGCATCAGCCATGTGATGCTCTAATCTTACCGCAAAGACCAAGTTTAACAAGCAGTTTTCGTGCCATCTTTGGTTGATAAATGCGATGCCTCAACGGGTCGGAAAGATGAGCCCTAAACCGATGTTTTTGCTTTTTGAGGAAATTACTGCGTTCCAACGAGTTGATTTTGTCGATGATTGCGATGATTTGTTGTCCACTATCTTGGGTCGAGATGCGCAAATGCTAGATAGAAGAGAGCTTACGACACCGTAGCAGTAGCAGCATGAAGATACCACATCTCACCCGAATTGCCGTTTGCGGTCTTGCACTGTCATCCGGAATGTTTGTTTCGACCTTGCCCGCGAAACCCGCACCGGCACAGTCGGTCGCCTTGAGTCAACAGGGTGAGTCCTTGAAGAGGAAGTATACCGCCATGCTGGAAGAGTTGAAGCAGCAGACGATCAAGGTCCTCCCTGTGCTCGATGAGCGCAAGGTGAACGCTCTCAAGAAAGCCGGCGAAGATACACACAAGGCAATGGCGGATGTAGAAGCGGCACAGAAAAATGCGAGCGCAGTGGGTCAGGCGAAGGCCCTCGTCGATCATGCCAAGGGCAAATGGATCGGTGGTGCGGAAAAAGGCATAGCGGCAGCCAAGGATGCACTCGCCAAAGCCAAGGACGCGGACGCGCGTTCGGCCGCGGAAAAGGAATTGGCCAAGTGGGAAGCGAACAAGCAGGACGGACTCAAAGCTCTCGCTGAACGGCAGGCACTGCTAGATCAGGCACTCAAGACCGATGTAGCGAACAAAAAAGCTTTCGATGAAGCCAACGCTGCGTTGATAAAGGCAAAGGCGGCCGAAGCTCAGGCGGCCAAGGTATTGATGGACCAGATGGCTCCGGTGTTGGCGTCCGACAAGTTCGATGCGAGTCTGGTCAAGTGTGTGGTCCTGCTCCACGCCACACCCGAGGGCCTTGCCGCCTATGCCGCTCAGGGATCTTCCCAGGCTGATGCGGTCGAAAGCCTCCTGAAAAGTCCTGAAATGATGAAGGCGATGCTGGTCTCTGGCGGAGCACGATTTGGCCACTACGGCAAGGCGATGGAAATTTTCACCGCCATCCAAAAAGCGAGTCCTCGATCCAAAGAAGGTAATTTGCAACGTCTGGCGCTCGCCACGGCGCTGGAACATGCAAAACCGATCGAACAGTCGCATTCGGATACCGTTAAGGATGGCGCGGAGTTTATCGATCCCGTGAAGCGTTACCTGCACTATGAAAAGGCATACCTTGACGGAGAGTTGGATCCTGCATTCAAAAACTTGACGGTTTGGGAATATCGTATGGTGGTGGATTGCGATGCTCCGGATGAGATCCTGCAATGGGGTCGCACCATGCTGCGCAATTACCGCCCCGATCACATCGAAGCGAACGATTATGGCTGGCGTTATGTTTCATCCGTGAAAACGGAGGTTCCCTACGGCTCACAAAACGTGCAGTTTGATATTCCTTCCCAGCACAAGTATCAGAACATCATCAAAAACGGCGGTGTATGCGGACGTCGGGCGTTTTTCGGTCGCTTTATTTTGAAAAGTTTCGGCATTCCGACGTGGGGCGTGACACAAAAGGCGCACGCTGCTCTGAGTCACTGGACTCCCAAGGGTTGGGTGGTGAATCTCGGCGCTGGGTTCCACGCCAGTTGGTGGGACAAGGAGGAGGTGTCGATGAGTGGCACGCAGTTTCTCCTCGAGACCCAGGCTCGCGCCCACGCTGATGCATACAACCAGGTGTTGCGTGCCCAATGGGTCAGTCGCATTCTCGGAGAGCCAGCTTACAACGAGCGCAAAAAAGTGGCGGGTGGATTGTGGAGCAACGTC
>JBJOMZ010000109.1:0-7809 GCA_046052105.1 Verrucomicrobiota bacterium
CAGTATCATTGTAAATCACTCCGTTGACCGTTCGGTTCGCACCAAGAGCAAAAGTAGGTGCGGTCCCTGTAAAGTCTGCCGAAAACGAAGCGATCTCAAGATCGGTATCAGGAATGTCACTGCCCGACCAGTTGGTGGTAGTTCCCCACGCGCCGCTGACAACGTTCGCGGTGGCTCCCGCCCATGTTCTGGTTTGCGCTTGGGCAGGCGTGACTCCTAGCGCAAATGCCAGCGCTGCGGCCATGATGCCTGGAAGTAAAAAACGACGTGATGTGCGGACTTGCACCAAGCTGTATTTGGCTTTCATAAAAAAATTGGGTTGGGGTGTGGGTTTACAGAATCGACGGCAATTGTTGTCTAACAGTTTTAAAAAACAATAAAAATCGCACTTTTTCTAAAAATTTTTTATTACGGATTCCAGAAATATCACCTTGGCGGCTGCGAAAACCAAAAAACGCATGCAATTCAAGAATTTTGCGCTAGTTTGCGTCGCTCCCATCCGTAAAACCATCATGTTACTCCCCCGCGTCATCCTGCCCCTGTTGATCCTCGCTGGCGGCGTGGGGGCATGGTATTACTTGGGCCAACCGGTGGAAAAACCGAAGCCGGTGGCGCTGCCGGAGCAATGCATCAAAACCGAAGTGCTGGAGCTCAGGCCACGGGATTATCAGGTATGGATCGATAGCCAGGGATCCGTCCGCGCCCACTACGTGACGACCATCACACCGCTGGTGAATGGCACGATCGCGGTGCTGCACCCTTGTTTTGAAGATGGGGCTTTTTTCGAAAAGGATCAGGTTCTGGCCGAACTGGATCCAGCGGATTTCCAAGCAAGTCTGGCTGCCGCAGAAGCCCGTCTGGCGCGCACGGAGGCCGCTCTGCAACAGGAACAAGCCCGTGCCAAACAAGCGCGGCTGAACTGGGAGGACATCGGCTATGACGATGCTCCTTCGGACCTCGTGCTGCGCGTTCCCCAACTCAAGGAGGCCCAAGCATCCGTCAAAGCCGCGGCAGCGGATGTCGATCAAGCCAAACGCAATCTCGAACGCACCAAGATCCGCGCGCCCTTTGCCGGCCGCGTCAAAGTTCGCAACGTAGGGCTCGGCCAGGCGGTCGGCAGCAATGCCGCGCTCGGCGAAGTCTTTGCCTCGGATTTTGCGGAAATCCGTTTGCCGATTTCTCCATCCCAGCTGAATTTCGTCCGACTTCCCGCCGAAGAATCCGATCCTCCCGTAGCCGTGCGCCTCACCGACGCCAGCGGTGTGACCAATGAGCATCAATGGCAAGCGGAAATCCTGCGCACGGAAGGCACGCTCGACGAGACCACGCGAGAATTGTTTGCCATCGCCCGCATCCATGATCCATTCGGCAGATTGAAAAAATCGCCGCCGCTGCGCATTGGCCAACCTCTGCGCGCTCAAATCCAAGGGATTCTGCTGCCGCAGGTCTTTGTCATTCCTCGCAACGCCCTACGCGGCGTGAATCGCGTATACATGGTCGAGCAAGAACCACCCGTATTGAAGCGCAAAAACATCCTGCCAAGCTGGTCCACAGCCGATGAAATCGTCGTAAAGGAAGGATTGGTGAGCGGAGAAAAACTCTCGACATCCTCATTAACCTACGCGGTTGATGGCGCAAAAGTCGAGATCATCTCTCCTGTGCTCGATACGTCGGCGGGAAAAAATGATCCATCCCCCGCGCCTCAATCCTGATCTTTAGCCCATCATTGATGAGCGATTCAAAAAATTATCAGGAGAAGTTAAGTTTTTTCTTGATGAACACCAAAAAATTGATACGTTTCTGTTTATGAAGATTCGCATTCTGTTCTTCGCTGTCGTTATCCCATGCATGGCATCCATCGCCGGAGCTGCTACTCATGTGATCAAATCAGGTGAAACTCTGCACCGTATCGCGAAGAATTACGGAGTCACCGTAACGCAATTGGAGCAAGCCAATCCCAATGTGAGCGCCAATTCACTGCGCATCGGGGCGAAGCTGGTTGTTCCCAGCCCAAAAGATTCCCTGTCTCCTGCGCCATCTCCTGCTGCAGAAACGATTCCGTCTTCAGATACTACTCCGGTCGCGGTGGCGAGCGAGGGCGTTTACGAAGTCAAGAAGGGGGATAACCTGAGCAAAATCGCCCGTGAAATAGGAACTACGGCGTTAGCGCTGCAAAAGGCGAATCCGAATTTGAACCCGAACAAAATGCAAATCGGGCAGAAAATCCAGATCCCTGGAGCTGCTCCCCGCCCAGCCGCTGATAACGCCCAAATCGCGGATACTGCCGCTCCCGCACCGGCTCCCGTGAAACAAACCGCACTGGAGGAGCGCAGCCCAGATCCCGTTCCGCAACCCGCTCCGGCCGCGCAAGAAAAGACTTCAGTCGCGGAAATCCAGAATGCGGCACAGGAAAGTGCACCTGCATCTACGCCCAAAGAGACCCCGGCGCCAGCTTCGAATGAGACCTCCACGCTAACAGTCAATAACACGCCAGTGGAAGCCGCAAGTCAACCTGCAGCCGCCACCTATCGTTTGATCAAAACCACACGCGAGCTGACACTGGCAGAAGTAGCCAAAGAAAACAACACCACCACGGATAAAATCAATGCCCTCAACGGATGGAGTTTCAGCCCGCAGACCCTTCTCGCCGTGGACTCCGAACTCTACATTCCCGCCCAGCCATAAGTAGAGCCTTTCGCAACTCACGGCATCCCATGCCCGTCTGGAGTCATCCCCTCCAGGCGGGATTTTTGTTTCTCAATCCAGCAGCAACAACAAACGCCGGGGCAAGCGTGCCAGAATTCCTTCCACCATGAGGACGCGCCATTCCTTTGGTATGGATGATCGATGCCGATTCCAAAAAGGTCGGGGATCTTCACCTCGCACGTGCCAGGCCTTAATGGCATAAATCATCGCCCCCATGCTGTGATCCGCCGCATGCGCCGTTGCGACCGCGTGTCCCGCAGCCCGCGCCACAAAAGTCCATTCGGGAAATGCAGCCTCACGCGCGGCAGCATGAGCCACCACCGCCGCTTTCATCGCCACACCAGTCTTCACGGTTCCATCGGCCCATTGCTGTCCCACCGCAATCGCCTGGCGCGGAAGATCATCTGACATTTCCCACGCGAATTCATCTTTGTCTCCTTGTCTCCTTGTCTCCTTGTCTCCTTGTCTCCTTGTCTCCTTGTCTCCTTGTCTCCTTGTCTCCTTGTCTCCTTGTCCCCTTGTCCCCTTGTCTCCTTGTCCCCTTGTCCCCTTGTCCCCTTGTCCCCCGCTCTCCCTCTAATTCACACTTCCCCCACCGACAAAACTTCGTCATCATCCCGCCATGCGCTTGTTTCTCCTCGATGGCATGGCCTTGATCTACCGTGCCCACTTCGCGTTCATCACCAATCCCATTCGCAACTCCAAAGGCGTCAACACCTCCGCGCTTTATGGCTTCACCAACACGTTGTTGACGATCATCGAAAAGGAAAATCCCTCCCACCTCGGCGTGGCGTTTGATACTCATGCTCCCACCGCGCGTCACATCAAATTCCCCGCTTACAAGGCCCAACGCGATGCCACACCTGAAGAATTACTCGCCGCCATTCCTCACGTGAAACGCCTCTGCCACGCGTTTCAAATCCCCGTGCTCGAGCTCGATGGTTATGAGGCCGATGACATCATTGGCACCCTTGCCCACCGCGCCGATGCCTGCGGCGGTTTCCACACCTACATGGTCACGCCCGACAAGGACTTTTCCCAACTGGTCTCACCCACCACCTCGATCTGGCGTCCAGGGCGCAAGGGCACCGATCACGAAATTCTCGATGTGGCCACGATCTTGCAGCAATGGGAAATCACCCGCCCCGATCAGGTGATCGATATCCTCGGTCTCTGGGGCGATGCCGCCGATAACATTCCCGGCGTTCCGGGCGTGGGCGAAAAAACCGCCAAAAAACTGATCCGTGAATGGGACTCCATGGAAAACCTGTTAGCCCATGCCGCTCAAGTCAAAGGCAAACTGGGCGAGAATCTCACTGCCTACGCCGATCAAGCGCTGCTCTCGAAAGAACTTGCCACGATTCAGATCGATGTTCCCATTCCCTCGTCTTGGGATGACTTGAAACTCTCCACCTACAACGAAGTAGATATCAAGGCTCTCTTTGCCGAGTTCGAGTTCCGCACTCTCGCGAAACGCCTTTTTCCCGACTCCGTCTCAGCTTCCGAACCCAAAGAAAATCTAACGGAATCACCCATCGCCGCACACCGCACAATACGCGAGGTGGAGCACCTCTATCACATCGCCGACACTGCGGAAAAACAAAAGGAACTCTTCATCTCGCTCGCGACACAAAGCTCTTTCTGTTTTGATACCGAAACGACATCGCTCGATCCCTTCGCCGCCGATCTATTAGGCATTGCTTTCTGCTGGCGGGCTCACGAGGCGTGGTATCTCCCGCTCACACCGGGTCGCGCATGGCCCGCGGAGCTAAGCGAAATTTTCGCCAACAACAGCGAAAAAATCGGCCACAACCTGAAGTATGATCTCGCCATTTTGCAGCAACAAGGCATCGCCTGCCGTGGGCCATTTTTCGATACCATGCTGGCCCATAGCATGCTCCACCCGGACCAGCGCCACGGCATGGATCGGCTGGCGGAGGCATATCTCCACTACACGCCCATCAAGTTCGCCGACATCGCGAAAGCCGATGATGCGCCCGCCGCCAGCGATGATCTTTTCGCTTTTGCCGCAAGCCAACCGACGAACAAAAAGAATCTTTCCGTAGCCCATATTCCGCTGGAAATTCTGGGCGAATACGCTGCCGAAGATGCTGATGTCACCTGGCAACTCGCCAGCCTTCTGCGGGAGGAATTGAGCCGTTCCGGTCAACAAGCCGTGTTCGAAACCATCGAGTCACCCTTGCTGCCCGTGCTCACGCGCATGGAACAAGAAGGCATCGCTCTCGATACCAGGGGATTGCGTGAGATCGGCGCGGAACTCCAAAACGCCATCGATCAACTCACCCACAGCATCCACCATCACGCCGGCGGCGCATTCAACATCAATTCGCCCAAACAACTCGGAGATATTCTTTTCAACCGTCTGCAACTCGCGGAAAAAGCCAAAAAAACCACCACGGGACAGTTCAAGACCGATGAAACCACCCTGCTTTCGTTAGAAGGAGCCCATCCCATCATCGCCGATATCCTGCAATACCGCGAAGCCAGCAAACTCAAGTCCACCTACGTCGATGCCCTACCCGGACACATCCAGCCCAAGACCGGCCGCATCCATACGACCTTCCACCAGCTCGTTGCGGCCACTGGTCGCCTCGCCTCCACGGATCCGAACATCCAGAACATTCCTGTGCGCTCCGAACTCGGAAAAAAAATCCGCAAGGCCTTCATCCCCGCGGCCGGCTGCACCCTGCTCAGTTGCGACTACTCGCAAATCGAACTGCGCATCATGGCCGCTCTCTCCGGCGATGCGGGCATGATCGCAGCCTTCGAACAAAACCTCGATGTTCACACCGCCACCGCCGCCAAGGTCTACGCTGTTTCGTTAGAGGAGGTAACACGGGAAATGCGAAGCCATGCCAAGATGGTGAACTTCGGCATCATCTACGGCATTTCCGCCTTCGGCCTGAGCCAGCGGCTCAGCATCCCACGCGCCGATGCCGCAAAACTCATCGACACCTACTTCGAGGAATACCCCGGTATCAAAACCTTCATGGATGCAACCATCGCCCGCACGCGCGAACAAGGTTACATCGAGACCCTCACCGGCCGTCGCCGTTACCTACCGGACATCCATTCCTCCAATCAGAACATCCGCGGCAATGCCGAGCGCGCCGCCATCAATACTCCCATTCAAGGCACGGCGGCGGACATGATCAAGCTCGCCATGATCCGCGTGGCAGCCCTGCTGGATACGTCCTACCGCAGCCGCCTGCTCTTGCAAGTTCACGACGAACTTGTCTTCGACCTCCATCTTGAAGAACAAGAATGCTTGATACCGCAAATCCTCGGCCTTATGCAAAACGCTTTACCTCTCCCGCATCAGGTTCCCATCCTCGTCGAGGCCGGCACTGGTCCAAACTGGCTCGCCGCGCACTAAAAAAGAAAAGGTCAGGAGCTACGCTTCCTGCGCCATGCAGTAGCGCCGGCAAAGAAAGCCAACAACAGGGTCGTTGAGGACTCGGGCACCACGGTGTAATTCAGGTAGATGCCATCAGCGGCTTGGTGAAGTCCGAACGTGTATCCGGGCCGCACCGAGGAAAGGCTCTGTCCGCTGGAGTCAAGCCAGTTGATGGAGGCAATGCTCAGATTGTTGAATCCGCTCATGGTCCCGTCTACATCGAAAATTTTCCAACCTGAGGTGCCTAACAGAGGATTGCTCCATAAAGAATCATTCCAATTCACCGACGATCCAGACAAGTTGAAGGATAGATTCAATGTGGTCGGTGCATTGAAGGAAAGATTGCCCGCTACATTGATGCCATCGTAGGAAGTGCCGCGCGACAACAAGGATGCTGTGTTCGCATTCAACTCCCAGACAATCGAAGACCCGGTTCCATAACTCAGATTGTTGGAAAATGTCTGCAACCCGGGACTGAATCCTGGAGTGTGCGCACCGTTGATCAGGACATCGCCCGTGATCGTGCCGCCACCCGAAAGTGTCTGGCCATTTTGGACGGTGAACTGATTGACCGCAGAAACATTCAAAACCGCGCCACTGGATATTTCAATTCCCGAGGATTGGGAAATCGAACCAGTGCTGGCCAGAACCAGTGTGCCTTGGGTGACCTTGGTGAGGCCTGTATACGTGTTCGATTTGCTGAGCGTGAGAGTGTTTGCCCCCGATTTGACCAAGGTCCCATTCGTGCCGCTGATCACCGCATTTATAACCGTGTTTGCCGTGGAAGCTCCGGTAAAAGTAGTGCCAGTAACGCCGCTGCCAATCGCAACAGAACCGGTCCAAGTGACCGTGCTGCCAGTGCTGAGATTTTGCAGACTGGCCCCAGAATTCAGGGTAAGCGGTGTGGCAATTTGAGTAATGCCGCTCGTCGCTAAGGTCGCGCCGGATGCCACTGTGACCGAGCCGCCGCTGCCACCGAGCGCCTGTGCATCGCCCGATGCCACCAAGGTGCCAGCACTAACTTGATAGGAGATATTGGAAGCGGCGGCTACCAGCCAGACCGTTCCACTGCCCAGCTTGGTCAGCGTATTGCCACCCCCATTGATGGAGCCGGAGTTGAAACCAATATCGTAAGTGCCTGTGCCGCCGATCGAAGCATTGGCCGTGAGCGTCAAATTGCGAATGCCAGAAAAGCCATTCAAAATGCTGGCACTGCCGATGATGGCTCCGCTACCCGAACCGTCACCCGCGATGTTCATCGTGTATCCTCGAGCAACACTGCCTGTTCCTGTGCTAAGAGTTGCGCCCAAAGCGAGAGAACTCATATTGAGCGTGGCGCCACTTTGGATGTTGACCGTTTTCTGATCACCCAACGCGAAGTTGTTTCCCGCTTGCCATGTGCCCGCGGCGATGGTGAGCGGTCCGGTGAAACCAGCGGAGGCGGATTGCAGATTGCTGAATACCAGTCCATTCCCCGTTTTGGTGATACCGGCGCTGCTTTGCACCCTCACCTCCATGCGCAGTGTGCCATTATCAGCCACATCAATCGTAGGAGCCGCGCCGGCAAAATTCAGAGTGGCAGAACCGCTGTTCATGCGCCAAAATGAACTGCCAACATTGAGTTTATTGAGAATGGTGGTTTGACTGGTGGGAGCAGCCACCGTGATCGAACCTGCGGCAGTTGG
>JBJOMZ010000110.1:0-7727 GCA_046052105.1 Verrucomicrobiota bacterium
GGATCACCTTCGGGCGTGAGATTGACGTGAAGCTCCGAGCAAGGGCCGCAGGGACCGGTCTCGCCCATCATCCAGAAGTTGTCCTTGACGTTGCCATTGACGATTTGCACGGCGGGATCGCAGCCCTTCGAGCGGAACAGCTCGGCCCAGATGTCGTAGGCTTCCTGATCGAACTCCCCCGGATCACCGGGCTTGGGCGCATAGACCGAGGCATGCAAGCGATGGGCGGGCAGACCCCAGCGCTCCACCACCAGTTCCCAAGCCCACTGGATCGCTTCCTTTTTGAAATAGTTGCCAAAGGACCAGTTGCCGAGCATTTCGAAAAACGTGTGGTGATAGGTATCGTAGCCCACATCCTCGAGGTCGTTGTGCTTGCCCCCGGCGCGGATGCATTTCTGCGTATCGGCGGCGCGCGGCGGATTGTAGGGAGCCTTTTCCACGCCGAGGAAATACGGCACAAAGGGGTTCATACCCGCATTGGTGAACAACAATCCCGGCGACTGCGGCAGCAGCGAGGCGGAGGGGACGATGGTGTGCTGTTTCTCGCGGAAAAAATCGAGGAAGCTCTGGCGGATCTCGGCGGCGTTCATAAATGCGGCAGGCAAAGAATCACGATTCGCGTGGATTGGCAAGGGAGTTCATCGCGACGGAAACGACCTTGACTCGGATGATGCGGCGACCAGAATCCTTAGACCATGTCACATTACGCCGCTCGCTTCGCATCTGTTTTCTCTCTTCTGGGCTTTGCAGTGGCGACTTTTTTTGCTGCTTTTGTGGGCGCGAGGGCGTCGATGTCATCGACGGAAATGTATGCCACGATGATCAAGCCAGCCTGGTCGCCGCCAGGGTGGTTGTTCGGACCGGTGTGGTCGGTGCTGTATGGCCTGATGGCGGTGGCGGTGTGGCGGGTGTGGCGGGTGTGGAGGCTCGCGGGCTTGCGAGGTGCGGTGATTGTTTATCTGATCCACCTCATTTTCCAGGCGCTGTGGAGCTGGCTGTTTTTCGGACTGGGGCGGGCCGACTGGGCGATGGTGGACATCGTGATCCTGTGGCTGATGATCTTGTGGCTGGTGTTTTCCTTCCGCCGCGTCGAAAAACTGTCATGCCTGATGATGGTGCCGTATTTGCTGTGGGTGACGTTTGCAGCTGTATTGAACGGAACTCTTTGGATACTCAATGGTGGCGTGTTGCCGCGATGATCAATCCTTGCGCGTCATTTCGACGAAGACGTCTTCCAGCGTCGGTTCATCGCGATAGACGGTGCGCAGTGGCCAGCCGTATTGAGCGGAGAGCTGGGCGATGGGCTCGCGCACATCGCTGCCGGAATCGCTGAGGAGGTGGAAACGTTGCCAGCCGTGATCCAGAGTTTCGCAGCGTACTTTTTTCACGTGATCAAGTCGTCCCAGTGTAGCTGCGCCGACGTCGCCGTCTACTTGCAGTTCCACCGTCACACGACCGGCGGCGCGCATCTGGTTGACGAGATTCGCGGGTGTATCGGCGGCGCGGATTTTTCCGGTATCGATGATGATCACGCGGTTGCAGGTGATTTCCACTTCGTGGAGGATGTGGGTAGAAACGAGGATGGTATGGTTTTCGCCGAGCTGTTTGATGAGTTCGCGGATTTGGCGGATTTGGTTGGGGTCAAGACCGTTGGTAGGCTCGTCCAAAATGAGCAACTCCGGTTCGTGAACTAGGGCATCGGCGAGGCCGACCCGCTGGCGATAGCCTTTCGACAAGGTCTTGATCATCTTTTTCTTCACGGATTCCAGTCCGCAGGTATCAAGCACTTCGCCGACTCGTTGGCGGGTGCGGCGGTTGTCCAGACCTTTGAGTTGCGCGCGAAATGTCAGGTATTCTCGCACCCGCATGTCGTCGTAGAGCGGCACGTTCTCCGGCATGTAGCCGATTTTGCGTCGCGCCTCGATCGATTCGCGGAAAATATCGAACCCGGCGATGCTGGCACTGCCCGAGGTGGGAGGAAGGTAGCCGGTAAGCATGCGCAGGGTAGTGGTTTTGCCGGCGCCATTAGGGCCGAGGAAGCCGACGATCTCGCCGCGATCGACATGAAACGATATTCCTCGCACGGCTTGGTGCCGGGCGTAGGATTTGGTGAGTTGGTGGACTTCGATCATCTGATTTTTTCGCTTTGCGCTGTTGACGTTGCAGCGCGCAGCGACTATGAACTCCCGCGCGTTGAACGCCAAGTGTGAAATTTGGTGGGCGCGCGTCAGCTGATATTTGTATCATGAAACCATCGATAAGTGCGCGCCTGAATGCCGATTTGCTCGACGAAATGTATGCCCGTTGGAGCGCGAACCCCGACTCTGTTGATGCCACATGGGCCGTGTTCTTCGAGGGTTTTTCCTTAGGTGTGGCGCAACCGCCAAGCCGAAGCACTCTAACTTCCAATTCTTCTTCCGATCAACTTGCCCCGCAGGGTGAGCCGGACTTTCGCGCGAAGATCACCAGCGTGGTGGAAAACTACCGTCGTCTCGGTCATACCCAAGCTCACATCAATCCTCTGGCTGACAAGCCGGAAACCAATCCGCGCCTCACACCCGCCGCACTCGGATTCACCGAGGCCGACATGGACAAGGAAGCGGCCTCCGCCTTTTTCCGCAGCGGCGAGCGCATGAAATTGCGCGACTTTTTTCACGTGATGGAGGAAACCTACGCCAGCTCCATCGGTTTCGAATTCATGCACATCCACAACACCGCTGTGCGGCATTGGGTGCGTGAGCGCATCGAAAACCGTCCGCGCCGTGCGCCGGAGACTCGCGATCAGCGGGTCAAGTCACTGCGCTGGTTGATGGAAGCGGAAATTTTCGAAACTTTTCTCGGCAAAAAATTCATCGGTGAAAAACGCTTCTCACTCGAGGGTGGCGAGGGATCCATGATCGTTCTTAACGCCATTCTCGAGTCTTGCCCGGCTTCGGGCGTGCAGGAAATCGAGATGGGCATGGCCCACCGCGGACGCCTGAATGTCTTGGCGAACTTCGTGCAAAAAACGCTCACCACGATCTTGTATGAATTCACCCCGAATTATGAACCCGACCTTGTGGCGGGTGATGGCGACGTGAAATACCACCTCGGCTATGAAAGTCAACGCGAGGTGAACGGTGAGAAGGTTCGCGTCAGTCTCGCTGCCAATCCGAGTCATCTTGAGGCTGTCAATCCCGTTGTCGAGGGCAAGGCCCGCGCCCGCCAGCGTCTGCTGGGCGATGACGGCCACATCACCGATCGCAAGCGTGTGCTGCCCATTCTGCTTCACGGCGATGCTGCTTTTGCCGGTCAGGGATCCGTGGCGGAGGTGATCAATCTTTCCCAGCTTCCGGGCTATCGCACGGGTGGCACTATCCATTTGGTGGTCAACAACCAGATTGGCTTCACCACCATGCCTGCGGACGCCCGTTCTTCCGCCTATGCCACGGACATCGCGAAGATGATCGAGGCTCCCATTCTTCACGTGAACGGCGAGCGCCCGGAAGAATTGTGGTGGGCTGCCCAGTTTGCCCTGGATTTCCGCCAGCAATTCAGCCGCGACGTGGTGATTGATATGTATTGCTACCGTCGCCAAGGTCACAATGAGACCGACCAAGCGGCCTTCACCGCGCCTTTGATCGCGAAGTCCATTGCCTCCCGCGAACCGATCAATTATCTTTACAAAAAGGAACTCATCGCCAACGGCACCATCACCGAACAGGAAGCCGAAGCCATCGAGAAGTCGATTTGGGACAAACTGGAAGCCGGCTATCAGAAAATGGTGGAGCTCCAGGAAAAAGGCGACCGCACGGCGTTCAGTGGTTCCACCGCAATCGAGCAGATTCCCTACCATCATGCACCCGTAGCGACGGGTGTCGAGGCCGCCACACTCGGCCACATTGGCCAAGTCCTGACGACAGTGCCGGACACATTTCATTTGCATCCTACGCTGGAGAAACGATTCATTCCGCGACGCAAGGAGGCGATGGAAAAAGGCCAGAACATCGATTGGGCGCTTGCTGAATCCATGGCGTGGGGCAGCCTTTTGTTAGAGGGTAATGCCGTGCGCCTCTCCGGTCAGGACTGCCGCCGCGGCACCTTCAGCCAACGTCATGCGGTGTTTTACGATTACGAGAACCGCGAGCGTTACATCCCACTCCAAAACCTCGGCCCCAATCAAAGCCGCTTTTGCGTATACAATTCACTGCTTTCGGAATTCGCGGTGCTTGGTTTCGACTACGGTTACTCGCTGGGCGCACCGAACATGCTTACCATGTGGGAAGCTCAGTTCGGCGATTTCTCGAACGGCGCACAGGTGATCATCGATCAGTTCATCGCCTCCGCTGAGTCGAAGTGGCAAACTCCGTCCGACATCGTCCTGTTGCTGCCCCATGGCTACGAAGGCCAAGGTCCCGAGCACTCCAGCGCCCGTCTGGAGCGCTTCCTTCAACTCTGTGCCGATGATAACATGATCGTCGGCAACTTCACCACGCCTGCCCAGTATTTCCATGCCTTGCGCCGTCAGAAGCGACGCGACTTCCGCAAGCCTCTGATTTTGATGACGCCGAAGAGCCTGCTCACTCGCGCCGAGGCTGTATCGACCATCGAGGATTTTCTTCCCGGCACATGCTTCCAAGAGATGCTGCCCGATACCATCGCCCACCAAACTCCTGCCGCGATCCAGCGCATTGTCTTTTGCTCCGGCAAGGTGTTTTATGATCTCGATGCCTACCGCAAGGAACATAATATTACTGATACCGCACTCATTCGTGTGGAGCAGCTCTATCCTTTCCACCACGAGCTCGCCGCCATGTTTGTTCGCGAATTCCGCAACGCCCGCCAGTTTGTCTGGTGTCAGGAGGAACCAGAAAATATGGGCGCGTGGAGTTACATCGCACCACGTCTCCGCAAGGTAGTGGGCAAGGATCTCGCCTATGCCGGTCGCGATGAGGCCGCCAGTCCCGCTGCTGGATCCAAGGCTATGCACTACCGCGAGACCAAGGCACTGCTCAAAGCCGCTTTCACTCTCTGATCTTTCACCCTTTTACCCACTCTTCCCATGTCCTTCGATATCAAAGTTCCTGCCTTTGGAGAATCCATCACGTCGGCCAACGTCGCCCGCTGGCATAAAGCGGCCGGTAGCACGGTGCGCAAAGGCGAAACACTGGTCACGTTCGAGACCGACAAGGTTTCCTCCGAGCTCGAGTCACCCGCCGATGGCACACTCACCATCATCGTTCCCGAAGGCACGGAAGTATCGATCGGGGCTGTCATTGCCTCCATCGCCGAGGGTGCCGTGGCGGCCCCTGCTGCTGCCGCACCCACTCCAGCTCCCGTTGTAGCCCCTGCTGCTGTGGCGGCCCCGGCTCCTGTTCCCGCCCCTCCAGTAGCAGCACCCGCAGCGTCGGCAGGTTTTGCTCCTGTTTCCGCGCCTGCTCCCATCGTGGTAGCTGCTCCCGCTGCTGAGGCAGTGGCTCTCCCTGTGAACGATGGCCGCACTACGCGGAAAAAAATGTCCATGCTGCGTCGCAAGATCGCCAATCACCTGGTGAACGCTCAGCAGACCGCTGCCATTCTTACTACGTTCAACGAGGTGGACATGACCGCGGTGATGAACCTGCGCAAGTCCGTGCAGGACGATTTCCTTAAAAAACACGGTGTCAAACTGGGCTTCATGTCCTTCTTCGTCAAAGCCGTGGTGCAGGCCCTCAAGGATGTGCCGCAGATCAACGCGATGATCGATGGGAACGACATCATCGAAAACCATTTCTACGACATCGGCGTGGCGATCGGAACGGAAAAAGGACTGATCGTTCCTGTGCTGCGTGATTGCGATCAGAAAAGTTTTGCCCGTGTAGAACAGGACATCCTTGACTACGCCGCCAAGGCGCGCGAGGGCAAGATTGCCATGGAAGACCTGCAGGGTGGCGTATTCACGATCTCGAACGGAGGCGTGTATGGCTCATTGCTCAGCACTCCGATACTCAATCCTCCCCAGAGCGGAATCCTCGGTATGCACACCATCCAGCAACGCCCCGTTGCCGTCGATGGCAAGGTGGAGATTCGCCCGATGATGTATTTGGCGATGAGTTACGATCACCGCCTGGTCGATGGCAAGGAGGCCGTGACTTTCCTCATCCGCATCAAGGACTCCTTGGAAAATCCCACGCGCATGTTGCTGGAGATGTAATCGGCGGATCCTAGGCAAACATACTCCACTTCTCTGCCGGAATCATTACACATTTCTTTCGGAAGATTTTCCGAAAGCGATTTTTGTTCTTGCTTTCACTGGGAAGCATCTTATCCTACATGAAGCTGATCGATTGATCAGTTATTATAACCCGGAGCGTTGCTCCAATATACAAAAACCAAACGCATACATACCATGAAAACTAACAAATGGACCCGCAAAGGTTTCACGCTCGTGGAACTTCTCGTCGTGATCGCGATTATCGTCGCGCTCGCAGCCCTCGCCACTCCAGCCATTTTGCGTCAGCGCAAAAAGATGGACATGACGCAAGCCATCAGCAACTCCAAACAAGTCTATCTGGTGTTGCAGGACTTCGATCAAGACTTCGGGAATTTCCCCGATCAAAACACCGCCACTCAGAGCCAAGAGTTGCAGCAGTTCACGGGTAACTTCGCCAACCAACTGCTGGGTCAGTTGATTGCCGGTGGATACACCCGCTCCGAGGAGATTTTCTTTGCCAAAGGCGGTAACCCCGCTGGCAATAAAAAGCCTGACGACGTCATCAATCCAGTTGCCCAGATCCTCAGTCAGGGTGAATGCGGATTTTCCTATGTGCTCGTCACCGGTGGCGCCACCAGCAGCGGTGCTCCACGTGGCCTCAGCACTTCCGACAACGGCGGAATTCCCATTTTGTGCGCTCCTGTGGAAACAGGTGGAAACGACGCTGTGTTCAAACCCGATCCCTATGACAGCCGCGGCGTGTATCTGCGCGTTGATGGATCGGCTCGTTCCGAGCGCCTGAATGCAACCGACAACCGTGTTCGTATCGGCGGCGGCAACAGTTTGTTTGGCCAGGGTCAAGGCACTGTGTGGGGTCAGGGCGCGAATGCTCTGCAGCCAAGTGTTCTGCTTCCTCAGTAAGCTCGAACGTTCATCGTCTTATCTCGCAGGCGGCCCACAAGGCCGCCTGTTTTTTTGTGCGATTTCCCATGGGGGGACCGTTTCCCTGTAAGCCGGATTCTGTCCCGGTCACCTCGCGGTCACCATGGACGGTCATTTCTCTTCCCGCTTGCGCGGGACCTCACTTGCGTGAAGTGCGACTATTACCCGGAGATATTGAGCGGGTCGCTCTCCCCTGTTCTGTCTTGCACCACGTGGGGTTTGCCCTGCCACCTCGGTTACCCTCGGTGCGGTGGGCTCTTACTCCACCATTTCAACCTTACCTGATTCCCGCAAGCGGGACCATCGGCGGTGTATTTTCTGCGGCACTTTCCATCAAGGTTCTCTCGCGATCCCCCCGTCCTCACTTTTCACGAGGCACGTTACCCTGCGGTGTCCGGACTTTCCTCAACACGACTTGCGCCGCATTGCGACCGTCCAGGAAACGGCGACACAGATTATTCCCGATCGCTAGCAATAGCGAGGACAATTTGAACAAGGCCATCAAGCACGCATTGCGACAAATAGAATGACACCGAGGACTGGGCTGAAAACGAGTGTAATGAAGTCGTTGCGTCAGAAAGAATGACACCGAGATGAATCGGAAACCGGGTCA
>JBJOMZ010000111.1:0-7702 GCA_046052105.1 Verrucomicrobiota bacterium
CCGATGTCGGATCAACGATCAATTTGCCCTGACTCAGCGTTGTGGCGCCGCTGTAAGCCATGAGATTGGCGATGGTTAAAGTGCCGGCGCCTGTCTTTTCGACAGAACCCGCGCCGCTGATCGATTGTGCAACGGTGATGTCATCGCTGCGATGGAAGACCAATGCCGCATCGTTCACCACTGCGCCCGAACCCAAGCTGCCTGTCGTGGAGCCATTGCCCACGCGCAAGGTGCCACCGCTGATGGTTGTCACACCCGAGTGAGTGTTATTGCCGCTCAGGATGGTGGTTCCCGCACCCGCAAATGTCAGAGCTGTCGTCCATGCATTGGTATTTCCGTTGATGATGTTACCCGTCCATTGCAAGGTTTTGCCTTCCGCCACGGTAACGACACGCGCCGTGTTTGCCGTGTTGGTGTTGGTGGCACTGATGGTGGAGTCATTCGTGACCGAAACATCACCGCTCAGATTGAAGCCGCCCCAAACAGGACTACCTACACCTGATATCGTGCCCCCATTCAGAACGAGTGCCGCCAAGCCATGATTGCCATTTTCTGTAACGCCATCAGCCAAGATCAATTCGCCGCCATTGATCGTCACCGCCTGCGTGCCGCCACTCCAGCCTTTGAAAGCGTTTGCTCCCCAAACTCGCACCGCGGCGCCGGCTTCGATGCTTAGCAGCGCGGCGTTTTCCAAGGTGCCGAACTGCGGGTTGCCGCCATTGACCCCCAGGACCAGGGTTCCGGCCGATACCACCGCATTGCCGGAAAAAGTATTGGCAGCGGTGAGCGTCATGGTGCCAGTGCCGGACTTGGTGAAGCCGCCATTCCCGCCCAATGTTTGATTCCGATTGATCAGCGGGGCGGAAACCGTGAGGTCGGATGCTGCGGACGACGTCACATCCGCAACGTTGAATGACGTGTTCGTATGCAAGTGGAAACCGTTGTTGGCGTTGCCGGCACCAGTCACCGAGATGGTCGAGGGGCTGAGGCCACCAACGGTCACCGAACTCATCAGATTGAACGATTGGTAGCCTGTAGCTGCGCCACCCAAGGTCGTGAGCGTTCCTCCGTTTAAGGTCACCGGGCCAAGGCTGGTGAATACGGTGCCACTGTTGTTGACGGTGCCTCCGGCATTGATGATCAGAGTTGCTTGGGGTATTGTAGTTGCGCTACCCAAGGCATCACCTGAGGTAAACTGCAAGGTGCCGCCATTGTTCACCACAATGTCGCGCGCCACCATGGGATTCCCTAGCGAACTCGTCGTGGGGGAAACAACGTTTCTGCCCAGAGCTGCTCTCAGTGTACCGGCATTGATAAACAAACTGCCACTCAAATTGCCACTGCCGGAAAGAGTGACGATTCCTGAACCATCTTTGACAAGAGAGGATGCAGAAGCGTTGTTCAAAATTGGGGCGCTGACGGTAATGTCGGCACTCGCTGCATTGATTGCCAAAGTTCCCGTTGATCCCACAACCAAGCCGGTACCCGTGCCGGTTCCTCCCTTGGCAATCGTTAAGGTGCCGGTGCCCGTGTTTAACAAACCGTTAAGGGTCAAGGTTGTATTGGATGCGCTATTGCCCCATGTAACCGTTTCGGCACCTCCGGTGTAACGAACGGTGTTAGCCGTGCGTGACACACCCAAGGTTCCTGTCGCTGCAGCTACGTCATAATTGATTGTTGCAGTGCCCGACCATCCAAAGTTCGCCGATGCCGTAGCTCCGGTGTAACTCACCACATTGCCACTGCTCAGAGTGGCAAAACGTGTGCTCGCGCCGGTGCCCGTAGTCGCCCACGCCCCCAGCAAGCCGCCGCCGCTCGATCCGTCATTGGCCAGCCCCGTTAATGAGGAGCTCACGGTGCCGCCTCCCGACAAATTCAGGCTGGCTCCCGCGCTCCGCGCAAAGGCGCCCGATGTCAGGGCCAAGGTCGCACCAGTGCCGACATTCCATGACTGACGGGAGGCGAGAGAAATTCCGCTGGCGATGCTGATGGTGCCGCTCGATAGAGTCGAGGCATTGATGCCCGATGTTCCCAAGGTGATCGTTCCGCCACTGAGTGAGGCCGGTTGACTGAAAATCACACCACCTGCCGACACCGTGCCGCTTACCGTCACTGCCAGGCTCGCGGTATTGAATGTTGCCGTGTTGCCAAGCCCCGCGGTCGCGTCCCAGCTGTTGCCCGTTACGCCCGTCCAATTCGTGGATGAGCTGTCCCAAGTGCCTCCGGCGGCATCTCCCGACCAGGTGCCATTCTGCGCCCAAACGGGTGATGAAAATACGAACGCTAGACGGATGAAGGCAGGAAATGCATTCCGCATTGTGTTTTTTTTGAGTTTCATGGGTTTTTCAAAATAATGTGCTGTTTCTCGTTGTATCACTTCACGCATTGCCGCACGCAATACTGTTACTGGTATGCGACATCTCACGATGTGAAAGGTTTTGGGTATCGCTTTAGGCTAGACTTCGTTTCTGTCATGCGCTATGTCTTTTAATATATGAAATCGGACATCTTTCTCCAAAATCAAAAAACCCGTCTGCTGGCTTCGGTGGGACAAAAAAACGCTTTGATTCAGTTGTTCGATGAATTATCCGACACGACATTTTTTGTGAAAAATTCGGATTCTGTGCTGCTTGCAGGGAGTCGTTCTTTCTACGAACGTTTGGGATTTTACGAGGAAAACGAGATGATCGGGAAATCGGATTTTGAGCTTTTCCCGACACACATGGCCGAGCATTTTCGCCGTGACGATTTGGCGGTCATTCACAGCGCCCAACCGAAGCTGCATATCGTGGAGTTGTTTTTCAATCGCTTCGGTATTCCCGATTGGTTTGTGACGAACAAATTCCCTGTGTTTGATCAGAAAGATCGGGTGATCGGTGTGATGGGAACCACACGCAGTTACACCGGTGCCAAGGAAAGTCTTAAGCCCTACCTGTTGATCGACCGCGCCGTAGAAATCATTCGCGCTTCATTCCGGCAGAAGCTCAACGTGGCTGAGCTGGCGGAAATTGTGGGATTGTCCGAACGCCAGTTCCTGCGCCGATTCAAGCAGGCCTTTTCGTGCAGTCCTCAGGTCTTCATCCTCAAAACCCGCATGAGTGCCGCCTGTGACCGGCTCAGCCAGTCCGAAGATAAAATTTCCCAGATTGCTCACGATTGCGGTTTCGCCGACGGCTCGTCCTTCGTGCAGCTTTTCCGCAGGGAAATCGGCGAGACGCCCTTGAACTATCGCAAGCGCTACCGACTGATCAAGTCATGAGGGTAGTGGTGGAAAAAATCCCCCTCGCGTAGCTTTCTGATTCCCATCTCCCGCATCGTTGCGTAACAATGTCCGCACATGAGCGGCAGCGAACTCACACCCATGATGGCCCAGTATCAGGCCATGCGGCGTACTTTGCCCGCGGACATCATTCTACTCTATCGCCTCGGTGATTTCTACGAAATGTTTTTTGAGGATGCCAAGGTCGCCGCGCCCATCCTCAATGTGGCCCTGACGAAACGCAATCTGGTGCCGATGTGCGGCATCCCTTGGCATGCGGCAGAATCCTACATCGCACGGCTCGTCAAGGCTGGCAAACGGGTCGCCATCGCCGAACAAACGTCTGAGCCGAAACCGGGGAAAATTGTCGAACGCGAGATCGCGCGCATTCTCACCGCAGGCTCCATCGATGACATCAATCTGCTCGATCAACAGCGTTCGAACTACCTCGCCGCTGTCTTCCAACAAGGCAAAAAAATCGGTCTTGCGTGCATCGATCACTCTACGGGCGAATTCACCGTGGGCGAGTATGCCGACGTGCCGCAACTGCATGATGAGCTGGGTCGCCTGTCTCCCGCGGAGCTGCTCATCCCTGAGGATCAGACTGCCGCTTTCGGCGCCTTGCCCCATGCCCTCGCTTATGACGGGTATGCGTTTCTGCCCGGTCAGGCGCTGCCCTTGCTGCTGGATCACTTCGCCGTGCAATCGCTCGATGGCTTCGGCTGCTCAGATCTTGCCGCTGCCATAGGAGCTGCCGGTGCGGTGCTGCATTATCTGATCCATCAACTGCGTCGCAACTGCTCCCACGTGCGCTCCTTGCGCGTCCGCGATTCGCTCGATGTGATGCTGATCGATGCCGCATCGCAGCGCAACCTGGACCTCGTGGATTCGCGCTCGGGTCGGGAGCACACGCTGCTCGGAGTACTCGATCATACCCACACGCCCATGGGCGCGCGATTGCTTCGCGAGTGGATTCTCCATCCCTCGCGCAACATCACTCTGTTAGAAGAGCGCCAGGATCTCATCAGCGCCCTGATCGCGGAACCTTTCGTGCTGTCCAAATGCCGGGAGGCCCTGCGCCAGATCCGCGACATTGAGCGCACCACCAGCCGCCTGGCACAAGGCGCCGGAAACGCCCGCGATCTGCAGCAACTGACTGTTTCTCTGGATTGCATCCCTCCCTTGAAAGAGGATCTCCGCGCTCTTCCCGAGGTTCCTGCGCAGGCGCAAAGAATCGTAGCGCAGCTCCACGATTTTTCCGCCCTGACCACGGCTTTCCGTCAGGCACTCGCCGAGGAACCACCCGCTTCTCTCAAGGAAGGCGGCATCATTCGCGATGGTTATTCCGCCGAGCTCGACGAATTGCGCAGCATCTCCCGCGATGGCAAGGGTTGGATCGCCCGCTTGCAGGAATCGGAACGGCAACGCACAGGCATCGATAGCCTCAAAATCAAGTTCAACAACGTCTTCGGCTACTTCATCGAGATCAGCAGCTCCAAGCTCGCCAAAGTCCCGGATGATTACACCCGTAAACAAACCCTAGCCAACGCCGAGCGCTACATCACGCCAGCGCTCAAGGAGATGGAGCAAAAAGTGTTAGGTTCCGAGGAACGCTCGCGTCAGTTGGAGTATGAACTCTTTCTGCAACTCCGTGCCAAGGTCGGCGAACATCTCGATGCCCTGCAGTCCAGCGCCGCCGCCATTGCCACACTCGATGTCCTCTGTTCGCTGGCTGAGACAGCACAACGCTTCCGTCACGTGCGGCCGCTGCTCGTGCGGGAGAAACAACTCACCATTCTGAATGGCCGCCATCCAGTGCTGGAGCAGACATTGGTCGGCGAAACCTTCGTGCCGAACGATACCACCCTCGCTGCACAGGACTCCTTGCTGCACATTATCACCGGTCCGAACATGGCGGGCAAATCCACCTACATCCGCCAGGTTGCTCTGATCACCCTGATGGCGCAGATCGGAGCCTATGTGCCGGCGGAATCTGCTACGATAGGCATAGTAGATCGGATTTTCTGTCGCGTCGGTGCCTCGGATGACATCTCGCGTGGGCAATCGACCTTCATGGTGGAAATGAACGAAACCGCGCTCATTCTCAACAACGCCACGGAGTCGTCGCTGGTCATTCTTGACGAAATCGGCCGCGGCACCGCGACCTTTGATGGGCTATCGATCGCGTGGGCCGTCGCCGAGCATTTGCACGATCTGACGATGTGCCGCACGCTCTTCGCCACGCACTACCACGAGCTCACGGATCTCACCCATACCCGCACGGCGGTGGCGAATTTCAACGTTGCGGTGCGCGAATGGAACGATGAGATCATTTTTTTGCGCAAGATCCTGCCCGGGTGCGCTGATAAATCCTACGGCATCCAAGTCGCCCGTCTCGCTGGTTTGCCGCAGCCTGTCATCGACCGCGCCAAAGCGATTCTCAGTCACCTCGAGCTTCACTCCACCCGTCCCGAAGCGAAAAAAGAAGGCCCCAAGGCCAAAAACACCCGCAACAGTCAGTCCCTCCCCGAGGCTCATCCCCCGCAAATGGATCTCTTCGGCAGTTGGTGAAAAGGCAGGCAGCAAGTCATCATCCTTACGATAAGGCACATGATGCTTGTCCTGCACCCATATTCATTTTCCTGGAGTGATTTGATCTTCGGCCGCAGGATACCATTTGCCGTCCATCAGCCATTCTACCCGCACTTTCAGGGCTTCTTTTTCGATTTCCTGTGCCGGATCCAGCAGCAACAAGAAGCGCGTCTCCCCCGTTGTAGCGTCAGCAAAAATCTCCGCGGCCAGATTTCTATCGCGGTCCGCCCCTAACCAGTCGCCACTGTCTTTCAGGCTGCCGTTTCCTTCCGCATCGACCATCTGCAATCCGCCTTTTTCATCATACAGCTCGACCCGACAGGGCTTGGAGGTGACGACACGCAAATTCACGGATCCCTTGACCTTGCACTGGAGGTGATGATGCACGGGAATCATGAAAAAGGGATCGTGATCGTATGACCCGGCATCAATGACCGCACCATCGCTTTCCTTGTCTCCGTTTTCGATGCTCCATTCACAGCTTTGGCGATCATCCCCCACCCATTCCAATAGGACTTTCCGCGCATTTTCGCTGTTGAGTTTGCCAAAACAGGAAACTTGCGCCATCCGGCCTGCTGCGATTCTGATTTCGCCGCTTGTCTGTTCTTTTGTGCCGCCTTGCGCATCCGTGACTTCCACCACAGCATGGCTCGTTTTTTCATCCCATGTGATTGTGGCCGGAAGACCGCTTACCTTGATGGCGCCTTTCGCCTCGGCTGTGCCGTGATTGATCAACGTCAGAACGGTGCGGGATGGGAAGCCTGCGATCGGAGCGGTCATGACGCTTCGCGGTTGCATGCGCACCTTGCTTTTCGCGATCACGTTGGCTCGATTTTTCAATTCATTGAGCTCTTGCTCGATTCTGTCAGTGAAATGAGCACCTCTGCCGGTGGCGCCTGATTTTGCTAATTTCGCCTGTGCCTCGGACTCAGCAATATTTCCCAGTTCGGCGAGGATTCTGGCCAAACGGGCCTGCTCGAGCGGCAGCAGCGGCGTCATACGGAACGCTTCCAGCAAGCGGAGCACTTCGCGTTGGCCGCGCAGGGCTTCCTCCCATTTCCCGCTCATCAGCGCCCATTGCACATACATTTGATAGAGATCCAGTTCTTCGATTTTCACTCCCTTGAGGCGCACGGCTTGCATCAGTTCGTGAAGTTTTTTTTCAGCGCTTGCCCATCGCGCTTGGCTCAAATCGAGATTCACCAATGCCAATTCGGCATCCAGCCATCCCAATGCGCTGCGCTTCTTTCTCTCGCAAATGCTCTTCAGCAATGTCTCCGCCTCGCCTTTTCTACCCATGCTGGCGAGACAATCGGCTTTCATCAGGCGTGCGGAATCCATCGCTCCCACTGGCACGCCAGGGTCCTTGCCTTCGAGGGCGATGATGGCGTTGAGCTTGCCCAGTAAGGCGGCATCGCCTTTTCCTTGTTGCCATGTCAAACGCGCTCTCATGACCTCGAGCAATTTCAGCTGTTTGTTCGAGTAAATGCTTTTCTTTTTGCGCTCCAGGCCCTGATCGACCAATGTCAGCGCTTTTTCGCGATAGCCCAGTTTGTCAAGAATTCCTGCCATGACCAATTTCGCATTCCGATACGCATCGGCGTCTTCGCGCTTAAGCTCATACGGTTTTTTCGGATCGGTATTGTGCTTACCGATCGCAGAATTCCATTCCAAAATCCACAGATAGCGCTCCATCGCTCGATCCCATCGTCCCATTTGATAGTCCTCAAGAGCGAGATGCTCCATCAGACCGATGAGCAGGTTGTCCATGTAGGTGGGTTTGCTGGAGTCCTTTTGCTCTTTTCGCTGCCACGGCACCACGTGCTTCGTGCTGGGCACGATCACGGGAAA
>JBJOMZ010000112.1:0-7675 GCA_046052105.1 Verrucomicrobiota bacterium
TGCCGTAGAAAAAACACCTCCATCAATGGTTACATCGTTGCTGGCATTGCCTAAGCTGCCATCACCACTAAAGTTGACTCTGCCGCCCGTGATGGTGATGTCACCCGTGAAAGTATTCGCAAGGTTTGTGATGCTGAAGGCTGTGGAAGTAGAACTCGGTGTGTTCAAACCTGAGGTCGCCGCAAACGTAATCCCCCCAGAAGTGTTAGAAATGATCCCGCCGAATGTATGAACCGCATTATTGCCAACCGTGAAGGTGCGATTGCCGCTACCCAGAGCTACGTCATTGTCGAACCGTAAACCAGCGGTGTTACTAGATCCGGTTACAGCCGTGGATAAAGCACCGAATTGAACATTTCCTCCCACCACAATGCCGCCCCCGAAATAAGTGGTGTCAAATGTGCGCGAAGTAATTGATGTGATGATTCCGCCGTTGAGCGTCAGAGAATTCGTTGCTCCTTGACCGAAAGAGTTGAGACCGCGGGAAACAACCGCGCCAGCATTCAGTGTAAACCCACCATTGTAGGCACCACCGCTGAGCTGCAGCACACCAGCACCGTTCTTGACGAAGCCAGTGCCCGATGTGGTATCAAATGCCTGTGAGCCGAAATTCAATACCGCACCCGATGCCACATCAAACGTGCTCACAGTGCCGCCGTTCGAAAAGACGCCAGAGTTGCCCGTGAATTGCACGTTTGCCCCCGTATTCAGCGTGATGTCGCCCACGTTCACGGCATCCGTTGTGCCCATGCCAGCGAAATTGTAGGTTCCGCTGCCGAAAACCACATCATTGTTGGCCGTAAAAGCCGAGGTGTAAGGCCCCACGTTCTCCGTGTTGTTCCAACGACCGGAGAACCAAAGCCCCGTTGAGGCCGTATCCGTGTATGAGGTTTGAGCAAACGTGAACCCGTGCATTGAGCCCAAGGCCAAAAGTAATGCAAGTTTGGGGGTGAGTTTCATAGGGAGGGGGGTGGAGTTACAGACAAAAGTTACACAGTTGAATCAGCCAACGCAATAAAAAAAGTTTAAAAAGAAAATTTTTCATTCAACGCCTAAATGGCGAGCCCAGAAAGGTCGTGAAATAAGATTGATCTAGAACGGAGATGCTCCCGACCGCCCTACTCAACGCCAAATAGGAATTGTTTCTTATTCCGTCGCACTGTAAGATTTCAAGCTTGCCACCCTCCCCTCACGGCACTGCGATCCATGATTGCGCCTCGCAGATTTTTGCGTTACAGTGTCCCTCGCGCATGGAAGTAGATTCGAGCAAAGATCGGACCAAAGAAGCTAAGGCACTGGATCGAACAGAGAACCGGGAAGAAACGGTCATGCGCCTGCAGGCCTTTCGCGTGGTGGATACTGAAAGCCAAGACACCCGCGTCGACACTGTCGTCACTCTGAAAGGAGAGCCAAATCGACACACGTCGTATGAGGGCAAGAGCATCGACAAAAACATCGATGAACTGCTGCAACCGGACATTACCTACGATCCCAACTTTTTGGAGCATAGCTGGGATAAAAGGAAGCCTGTCGTTCGCAGGGGATGGCAAATTCTCGTCACGTCCCTCTTGTTGTTTGCGGGATTCAAGGTCTATCAGCAGATTGAAGCGAATCGACGTTTGGAGCAAACCGTCCATTCCAGCCAGAAAAATGCGCAAGATCGGGAGGTGGACGTGGCGAAGGATCTCGTGAAGAGCATTGAGACCACGGTGCGCCGCTACTTCGCCGCCTCCAGCATTGAAGAAAAAATCCCCCTTATCCGCTACGCAGATCAGACGCGCGAAAGGATGAAGCATCATTATGCCCGTAGTCCCCTGCAACCGGAAGCAATCGATGCCATCACGAAGCTCGAGCCTGTCACACTCGATCACCGCACTTTTTGGAGGGTTTTTGTCAGAAAAAGCAATGACCAGACGGAAATGATCCTGCTGGAGCAAATGGGTGAATCGCAGGTGCTGGTGGACTGGGACAGTCAAGTCGACTATCAGGCATTGCCATGGGAGAAATACCTCGAAGAGAAACCTAACATTGCCATGTCCTACAGGCTGGACATTTCGGAATCGGCCCGACCCATCGCGGAATTTTCGAATGAACAAACATGGGTTTGTTACTGCCTCACCAAATCATCGAGCGATAAGATTCTTTTTGGCTACGTGCGACGTGGCAGCGATCCCCATCTCGCCATCGAGACCGCGCGGTCGCTGGGATCTCACCGCATGATTTTACGACTGCAAGCATCATCCACCCTCAAGGCCGAAGATTCCGTCGTGATCCAGGAGGTGATGAGTGGAACCGTCTACCGGGTGACTCCTCCCAAGTCCCTGTATGACTGAAGCGTATCAAAGGTCGGTTGATCCCTTGCGTTCCATCCCATCCTAACAGGACAATTGATTTCAGCCCCCTTTGCGATCAGCGAGAGAGATAGGAAAGAATCGCGCGCGCGGCCTGAAAGCAGCCATTATTGCGGTGAAATTGGGCAAGTTGATGCTTCATGCGACGCCATTCCGCCGCCTGATCGGAAAGGAGATCGATGACGGTAGCACGGATCTGCTCGGGTGTCTCGGCGAGGACACCCGCACCCAGTTGCTCCAGCAAGCGCAAATTGCCTTCCTCCTGGCCGGGAACAAGATGATGCACCACCATGGGACACTGTGCGGCGATGGCTTCATGCACCGTGGCGCCGCCGGCCTTGCCAACAATCAGATGATGAGAACCGAGCAATTCCGGTATCCGCTTGGTCCATCCGCGCAAACGAACGCGGCCGGGATATTCCCTTTTCAACTCTCGTGCGCGGGAATAGAGCAGACGGACATTGCGACCCAAAACGATCGTGAGACGCACATCGGGAGAAGCCTGCAGCAAGGCCCTCGAGATCCGCCGGATGTGCGGTTTTTTGGATGTGGGGAAATACAGTATGTCAAAAGGTTTGACCGGGCCTTGGCGATCAAGCCCTGCCATTTCCGCAAAAGAGGGATGCACCGGAAAGCCGGTGTCGATCACCTTATCCGCGGGAAGCCCTTCGCGCAGTAACATGGCACGCGTCATGGGATCCGTGACCAACCACGCATCGGTTGGCGCCTTTTTCCACGAGGCATTGATTTCGATCGAATCCGTGATGATCGTGAAGACCGGAGGAGCCGCAGGATCATTCGCTAGAATGCGATCCAGAAAATAAGGATAGATCGGATACGTGCTGACAACCGCCTGAGGACGATATTCCTCCAACAGCGCGGCAAGATAACATTCCGGCTTGCGCATGAATCCGAAGCGCTGACGGGAAAAATCCATATCATCCGTGGAGCGATAGATCCGATACCAAAGACGCGGTGCATGGGTGGTGACCCAGCGATACAGCCAACACAACACACGAGTCATGACGGGAGACGCCTCACGACACGGGTCCATCACCTTGGCCTCGACGCCGAGCTGGGAGAAGGCCAGCGCGAGATTCCGCGCAGCGCTATTGTGCCCCTCGCCGAAAGCGGCGGTCAGGATCAATACACGTGGCGGATGCATGAATTCACGTATCACAAGTTGAAGCATTGCGTCGAACAACTTTTTCCGCTACATTTCCACCAACAGATGAAAGAGCCGATGCGATTCGTCAAAATGCCTGCCAAGGAGGAGAGAAATCCTTCGGGGATGCCTGACGATTCGCAACATCAGAGAGAGCAGGAAGCAGAAAAAAACCGCAAGCGGATTAGCTGGGTCATTCTGGTACTTCTTGCCTTGCTCTGCTTGACGGGTTTTGTTTTGCGAAGAATGCAGCAGCAAAAAAGCCTTGCCGGCGAACCAATGGCAAGCCCCTTGGACCTAATCTTCAGCACTCAACACGATTCCGACTACCGTCTGATCCAGTCCATAGACCGCACCGTTCGACAATACTACTCGGCGAGCACTATCGATGAAAAGATCCCATTCGTTCGTCATGCAGAACAGATGCGTCCGCGCATGGAAATCCATTACGCGCGGCATCCCTTGCAGGTGGAGCAATGCGAGCGGGTCAGCAACTACAAGCCGATATCGCTCGGTGCGAGAACTTTTTGGAAAGTGCTCGCCCTCAAAAATGGCGGCAAAGGCGAAATGCTCATGTTGGAGCAAATTTCTGATACGGAAGTGCGCGTCGACTGGGACAGCCAAGTGGACTACGAAGCCATCCCGTGGAGCGAATATTGTCTCAAGCCGGTCGATCATGCAATCAGCTATCGCCTGCACGTGGAAGAGACCCACCGCTATGTTGCCGAATTCATGAACGAGTCCCAGTGGGTGAGTTATGCCTTGACCAAACCGGGAACTGAGGGACCGCTCTATGGTTACGTGAAAAGAAACAGTCCTGAACACACCTCGATGCAAGCAGGCATCGCAGCGAATACGCGGCGCATGATTCTCAACATTCAGGCATCCCCCGGCATCAAAGCCAAGGACTCCGTGGTGATCCACAAGGTGATCAGCGAAACCCCTTACCGAATCGATCCACCGGGCTCAGCAAACGACTAGATTCATGCCCCTCTCAGCCCCCAGAATGCGGCACTTCGTGGCCGGCTTGTTCGCGTTTCTGCTCTACCACTATGGTAGCGGCATCGCAAGGTTGATGAGCCAGTCCGGCGGCATGGATAACAAGTTCAGTGCTCTGGCGCGTGAGAAGCACCTTGCATTTTTGTTAGGACAAAATCTCTACGTCGGTATCGCCTATCTGATATGGGGTGTGATCGCCGGTTTGGTGCTCTATCCCGTATGGGTGACGTGGGAAAATCGCTGCCAACGCCGCGGCTGGTGGTCCGCTTCCCGGGCACTTGGTGTGGTGACACTGGTTCATGGGTATTTTGTGCTGCGCTTGAGCGCCACCCGCCCCTACTTCCTGAGCGAGGCGGAGTTCGGTCACTGGTATTATCATCTCTGCGACTGGTTTCCCCGCTGGTTGAACACGGCCCTTTTCACCTGGATGCCTTTGCTCGTGCTGCTGGGCGCGGTCGGTTGGCATTGGAGGAGATGGCCCCAGCGCCCAAAATGGCGTCTCGCAGTTCTAGGCGTGACAGCAGTGACGATCGGATCCTGGCTGCTGCCCTCGGGATTGAAATCACAGCAAACCGCGCCGACATCATCTTCGCTCGCAAAACCGCAGAACATCCTCATCATCGGATCGGACTCTCTGCGCGGTGATCGTCTCGGCATTACCGGCTACCACCCGCAGCGCAGCGATGGCGCAGCCGCATCGGGAGTATCGCCCGCCATCGACTCGCTGGCCGCCCGGTCCCAAGTTTTCACCCGGTGTTTTACACCAATCGCTTCCACTCTGGAGTCCAATACCAGCCTTAACAGTTCCTTGTATCCTCACACTCATGGCTTCCGCCACATGTATCCGGGACATGAGCAGGTGAGCAGCACCGCGAAAACCGTTCGACCGATCGCTAGCTCACTTCAAGAGCAGGGCTACCGCACCGCGGCCATTGGCGACTGGTGCGCCGGGTTTTACGAAATGATCTCGCTCGGTTATCAAGAGGTGCGGGCGTCGTCGTTCGACAGTTTCAAAATCTACATGAGCCAAGCCGTGATCATGGCGCATTTCATGGTTCCACTCTATTTCGACCATGCGCTGGGATACCGGATTTTTCCCGAAATCGAATCTTTCGCCCAGTTTGTCACGCCGGATGTAGTCACAACACGGGTGGAACAACATCTTGCCTCATGCGCATCCTCCGGTCAGCCGTTTTTTACGCACGTGTTTTATTCTTGCAACCATTTGCCCTACCGCTCGGTGGAACCGTACAACAGCATGTTTGCCGATCCCGCTTATCAGGGGAAAAACAAAAACTCGGTGGATTTCGACATCGATGCCTTCATCGGCGGCACCGATCTGGAAAACAAATGGAACAAACTTTCTCCGGCGGACGCCAAACAGATTTCAGCGCTCTACGATGGCTGCACGAGGCAGTTTGATGATTGTGTGGAGCGCATCCTCGCGGCTCTCGAGAAGCATGGTTTGGCGCAAAACACGATTGTCGTGATCACCTCGGATCATGGCGATGATCTTTACGAACCCGGCGCCACTTTGGGCCACGGGCTTAGCTTCCACGGCGGTGATCAGACCAATCACATCCCGCTCATCATCCACGTGCCCGGCATGTCTCCGCGCACCTATCCCCAGGTCGTTCGCAGCATCGACATCGCCCCCAGTCTGATGGAGTTGCTGGAAAAACCGATGCCGGAAAATTGGGAGGGGAAAAGTTTCGCCTCGTGGTTGTATGACTTACCGCAGGCGAAGTCCCGGCCGTTTTATGCGGAAACGGGTTTCCCTTTCATCCAATTTCGCGTCGAAGATGTGGTTCGCCCCCCCTTGCCGCCCATGGATGAGTTGACCTACATTGATGAAGACTACGACTATCATTTCGTGCTCAAGCCCGAGTATGAACAGCGTCTCATCGCCGCCAAGGAGCGCATGCTGCGCACCGAGCGCTGGAAGCTCATCATGACACCGCGTGCCGATGGCGGCCGCCATTTCCGCCTCTACCACGTCGCGCAGGACAAACACTGCGAGCACAACGTCGCTAGAGACCACCCGCAAGTCCTCGCCACCATGAAAACCGCCCTCGAACTCTGGGTGGATGAAAAAATCGAGTCGAGCATCGAGGAGATTTTCCCTTCCGGGGAACCGTGAACGATTCCCATGGCGGACTGTGTCATCCTAGGCCATTCCTGCCCAAGAAACCTTGAATCGGCCAGGGCAAACGCATGAAAATTCGTTTTGCCTCATGGTATCGCTGGAAAGGAGCACAGGCATCTTGCCTGTGTTAGCCTATCACTTCACAGGCGAGACGCCTGTGCTCCTGTCCCTTGAATTCGCAAACGTTGCATCGATGCTTAGAATGTAATGCGTTTGCCCTGGTGAATCGGCTTGTAACATCGCCGCAATTCTGCACGTAATGTTGCCGCCGATGAAATCTCCAACCCTGCTTCGCCTGCTGCCCCTGTCTCTCTGCGGAACCGTTTGGGCGGTTCCTGCTGGTTTTAAAATTCAAACCTACGCGGAATATCCGAACGTCAACTACCCCACGGCGCTCTCTGCAGCGGCCAGCGGTGATGTCTATGTCAGTTCGGACCCGAACGGCTCGCTGGGCCACGTGAAAGGCTACGGCAAGGTCATTCGCTGCCGCGATACCAATGGCGATGGCAAGGCCGATGAGTTCAAGGACTTCGTCCCCACCCTGCATTCCCCTCGCGGCGGGCATTTCCTGCGCGACACCCTCTACATCATCCACCCCCCCTACCTCTCCGCTTTCACCGACAAGGACGGCGATGGTGTGGCGGAAGAAAGCAAGGAACTGGTCAAGGGCTTCGGCTGGGGCATCGAGCACCCGCGCGGTGCCGACCACACGACCAATGGCGTGCGCATGGGCATCGATGGCTGGCTTTACGTGGCCGTGGGTGACTTCGGCATGCCCGCCGCCAAAGGCGCGGATGGCACCGTCTACACGCTTCACGGCGGCGGTGTGGTGCGCGTGCGGCCCGATGGTTCAGAAATGGAGCCCTACGCTCTGTTCTGCCGCAACATTTGCGACGTCGCCATTTCCCCCACGCTCGACATGTTCGCGCGCGACAACACCAATGACGGCAAAGGCTGGAACACACGCCTTCACCACTTCGTGCAATACGCCAATCACGGCTACCCGAAATTGTA
>JBJOMZ010000113.1:0-7637 GCA_046052105.1 Verrucomicrobiota bacterium
CAATTGGTTCATCGCTACGCACGATCATGATGATTCCAGCAACCAACGTGGGCAGTGAGAAACAAATCCAGATCGACAGCAGATGCACCGGACCACTGAGAAAGCAGACCAGCGGTTCCCATGGTGAGTCAAACATGCGAGTCGTATGAATGGACCACGAGGCGACGCCACAGCCGATGAAAATCGAACCGAAAAGCCGAAACACGCGCACAATGGCATCACCGCATCCGGCGCCCACGATGTCCACGGGATCGAATTTCAGATTCATTCGTCAGCCATGCAACTGTTTCTGCCAGCGAGCGATTTGTTCGCGTACGATTCGCGGATTCGGGCAACCCGGATTGGTGCGGGCGTTCAGCGCGCGGCCGAGTTGGAAAATTTCCGCCGTGTCATTGCCATAGTGCGGACTGATGCGGGTGAGGTCGAGTTCGTTGAGGGGCGTCTTGCTGGCGATGGCCTCAGCCACGGCCTTACCGACCAATTCATGCGCCTGACGGAAGGGCACGCCTTTTTTTACGAGGTAATCGGCAAGGTCGGTGGCTAGCAACATTGGATCTGCTGCGGCAGCCGCGCATGTCTCTTCACGCAGGGTGAGGGCCAGCATCATCTCGGTGTTGACCGCGAGTGCTAGGTGCAGGGTGTCGATGGAATCAAACAATGGCTCCTTGTCCTCCTGCAAATCGCGGTTGTAGGTGAGGGGCAGTCCTTTGATGGCGGTGAGAATGGCGACGAGGTTGCCCACGAGTCGACCGGTTTTGCCACGCGTGAGTTCGCAGACATCGGGATTTTTTTTCTGCGGCATCAGCGATGAACCGGTGGTATGGGCATCGGCAAGGGCTGCGAAACCGAATTCCGCGCTGCACCAGAGAATCAGATCCTCACTGAGACGCGATAGATGCACGCCGCAGAGAGCGATCGCAAAAAGAATCTCGGCGATGTAGTCGCGATCGGCGATGGCGTCCATCGAGTTGGTGGTGACTCCATCGAAGCCCAATTCCGCGGCGATGGCATGGCGGTCGAGATTGATGGTGGAACCTGCCAAGGCTCCAGAGCCCAGAGGCGAAATGTTCAGGCGCTTGCGAGCATCGTGCAGACGCGAGACATCGCGCTCCAGCATTTCCACATAGGCGAGAAAGTGATGCCCTGCCGTGACCGGTTGACCGCGCTGCAAATGGGTGTAGCCGGGCATGACGGATTCGGCATAGGCCTCGGCACGATCCAACAGCGCGCGCTGTAGGGCGCGCATGCTCTCCACCAAGGCGTCGATCTGCGCGCGGCAGTAGAGTCGGGTATCGGTCGCCACTTGGTCGTTTCGCGAGCGGGCAGTGTGCAGCTTCGCGCCAGCGGCACCGATGCGTTTCGTCAACTCCGACTCGATGTTCATGTGGATGTCCTCAAGCGAGGTTTTGAACTCGAATTGCCCAGCCTCGATGTCCGCACGGATGGCCAGCAGTCCAGCTTCGATCGCGGAAAATTCCTCTTCTGTGAGAAATCCTGCTTTGCACTGGGCGCGGGCATGGGCGATGGAGCCGGCGATGTCGTGGGGGAATAAACGCCAGTCATAGGAAACCGATTCCCCGAACTGCTGCACCAATGACGACGTATCCTGCGTAAAACGACCTTTCCACATAGCGCGCGGAGCATACGGCACAATCACCGCAGGGAAAAGAAGATTGTGTCAGAATCCGCAACCCTAGAATCAATCCCCAGTCTTCAATACCTTGATGAAGGCGTCTTGGGGAATGTTTACCTTACCGATGGCTTTCATCTTTTTCTTACCTTCTTTCTGTTTCTCCAGTAGTTTGCGTTTGCGGGTAATATCGCCGCCGTAGCATTTGGCCGTGACGTTTTTACCCATGGAGGAAATGCTTTCCCTCGCCACAATCTTGCCGCCGACGGTCGCTTGAATGGCGACGACGAAAAGCTGGTTCGGGATCACTTCCTTAAGGCGCAGAGCTAGGGCTCGACCGAAGGGCTCAGCTTTATCGCGGTGGACGATGGTACTAAATGCCTCCACGGGTTCACCGGCGATGAGCATGTCCATTTTCACCATCTTGGCGGGGCGATACCCGCTGTGCTCGTAGTCCATCGATCCGTAGCCGCGCGTCATGGACTTGAGACGGTCGTTGAAATCGACCAGGATTTCCGCAAGCGGAAGCAGGCTGGTGAGCATCACGCGCGATTCATCGATGGTCTCTGTATTCGTGACTTCGCCACGCTTTTCCATGACCAAGGACATCACATCACCAATGTATTCGCCAGGCACCATCACGAAGACTTTTACGATGGGTTCTCGCACTTCCTCGATCATTTGTTGCTCTGGGAACATCGCCGGATTGTCCACGATCAATTCCTCTCCGTTGGTCAGGGAAACCTGATAGATCACCGATGGATACGTGGAAATCACGTCCATGTTGAACTCGCGCCGCAGACGTTCCTGAATGATTTCCATATGCAGCAAGCCGAGGAATCCGCAACGGAAACCGAAACCCAGAGCGGTGGAGGATTCGTTCATGTAGGTGAACGCAGGGTCGTTGATTTGCAATTTGCCCATCGCGACTTTCAGGGCCTCGTAGTCGGACGTGTCGATGGGGTAAATGCCCGCGAACACCATGGGCTGGATTTCCTTGTAGCCGGGCAAGGGTTCGGCACATCCTCGTTGGGCATCGGTAACGGTGTCGCCGATTTTTACTTCCGCCGCCGATTTCATGTTGGCGATGATGTAGCCTACATCGCCTGCCACCAGTTGATCGACGGCCGTCATTTTCGGTGTGAAAATGCCCACTTCCTTGACCTCGTAGTTGTTGTCGGTAGCAAAGAGTTTGATCTTTTGTCCGCGTTTCACCGAGCCGGAAAAGACACGCACATAGGACACCACACCGCGGTAGGTGTCATATACGGAGTCGAACACCGAGCAACGCAGCAGTTTGTCCTCGTTTTCCGTGGGAGGCGGCACGCGCTCGACGATCGCCTCGAGAATGTCTTCGATGCCAATGCCGTTTTTCGCCGAAGCGGGGATGGCGTCTTCGGCAGGAATGGCGAGGATGTCTTCCAGTTGTTTGCGGCATTTCGGCACATCGGCAGCCGGTAGATCGATCTTGTTGAGAATCGGAATGATGGTGAGATTTTGCAGCAGCGCAAGGTGCAGGTTGGCGACAGTTTGCGCTTCTACGCCCTGAGCAGCGTCCACCATTAGTACCGCACCCTCGCATGCGGCCAAGGCTCGCGACACTTCGTAGGTGAAATCCACGTGTCCTGGAGTATCAATCAGATTGAGTTTGTAGATCTGTCCGTTTTTCGCCTTGTAGGTCATGGTGACCGGGTGCGACTTGATGGTGATGCCCTTTTCCCGCTCCAGATCCATGGAATCGAGCAACTGGTCCTGCTTTTCACGTTGCGAAATCGTGGCCGTCATCTCCAGCAAACGGTCCGATAATGTGGTTTTACCGTGATCGATGTGAGCGATGATCGAGAAATTTCTGGTGAATTCAATGGACATGGCGAGGCGATGAACGGGTGGACAGGGAAGACGCGGAGATAGAAAGCACGAAACGGCGGCTTGGTCTATCTAAAATCCTTGGTGAAAAGCAGGTATTTGCGCACGGAAGCGGCCATGAACCCCAGATTTCACGGAATCAAGCAACTATGGTAGTTTGGTAGTTCCAAAATATCTGCGCTAAATGAGCATTCTCTGGTTGAACTTCTATTTTTGGTTAACGACTGGGTCATAAAAAAATCCGGCGCGGGGTGAACCGCGCCGGATGGTGGTGAGTAGGGGATCGCTTAGATCAGCGAAGCCACGAGTTTCTCCAGCTTGATGATGTCTGCGGAGAACTTGCGGATGCCATCGGCAGTTTTTTCGACGGCCATGGCGTCCTCGTTGTAGAGGAAACGGAAGGCTTTTTCGTCGAGCGAGATTTTTTCCACGGGATCGCTGGCGGCGGCGGCGGGGTCGAGGCGGCGGGCGAGAGGCTCGGTGGAAGCTTGCAGTTCTTTGAGAAGTCCTGGGCTGATGGTCAGCAGATCGCAGCCAGCGAGAGCTTGGATTTCACCGACGTTGCGGAACGAGGCACCCATGACTTCGGTCTTATAGCCGAATTTTTTGTAGTAGTTGTAGATGGCTTTCACCGAGATCACGCCGGGATCTTCATCGCCTTGGTAGTCCTTGCCGGTGCTGGCTTTGTACCAATCGAGGATGCGGCCGACGAACGGTGAAATGAGCTGGACCTTGGCTTCGGCGCAGGCCACGGCTTGCGCGAAGGAGAAGAGCAGCGTCAGGTTGCAGCGGATGCCATCTTTTTCGAGGATCTCGGCGGCCTTGATGCCTTCCCAGGTCGAAGCGATCTTGATGAGGATGCGCTCGCGCCCGTGACCTTCTTTTTCGTAGGCAGCAATGAGTTCGCGCGCCTTGGCGACGGTAGCCTCGGTATCGAAGGAAAGACGGGCATCCACTTCTGTTGAAACGCGGCCTGGCACGATTTTGAGAATTTCCAGACCGAACAGGATGAGGATACGGTCGAGGATGGCGGAGAGTTGCGCTTGACCGGTGAGGCCGGAATTGCGGAATTCGTCCACGGCTTTTTTCACCAGCGGCAGGTATTCGGGTTTTTCCGCGGCTTGCAGGATCAGCGAGGGATTGGTCGTGGCGTCCTGCGGTTGGTAGGATTTCATCGATTCGAAATCGCCGGTATCGGCCACCACCACGGTGAACTGCTTCAGTTGGTCAAGTTGCGTAAGGCTCATGTCGCGGTTTCTCTAGCGTGGGGAGGCGGTTAGGGAAAGCCCAAACTGCGAATTTTGTGTCACAGCAGAGGCCAATGATGGGAAAAACGCACACATGCTTTGACAATCGAGGCGATTTTCCCTAGTTTGCTCGCCCGCTCGCAACCAAGCGGTATCACACTCATGGGCAAAAGCCTCTTTCAAAAAGTTTGGGACTCTCACACGGTAGGAACGTTGGCCGATGGCCGTACGCAATTGTTCATCGGCACGCACCTGATTCACGAGGTGACTTCGCCACAGGCCTTCGGGATGCTACGCGATCTCGGCCTCAAGGTGAAATTTCCCTCCCGCACCTTTGCTACTGTGGACCACATCGTGCCCACGATCAATCAAGACGCCCCACAAGACCCGCTCGCCGCGGAAATGATGCAGGCGCTGCACAAAAACTGCGAGGACTTCGGCGTGACCTACTTCGACCTGCGCTCGGGCAAACAAGGCATCGTCCACGTGGTAGGCCCAGAGCAGGGAATCACCCAGCCGGGCACGACCATCGCTTGCGGTGACTCGCATACCGCCACGCACGGGGCTTTTGGCGCCATCGCTTTCGGCATCGGCACCACCCAGGTGCGCGATGTTCTCGCCACGCAAACCATGGCCCTGGAGCCGCTGAAAGTGCGTCGCATCGAGGTCACCGGCAATCTGCGCCCTGGTGTTTACGCGAAGGATGTGATTCTCCACATCATCCGCCTCCTCGGGGCCAAGGGTGGCATCGGCTATGCCTATGAATACGCCGGCGATGTCTTCGATCGCATGTCGATGGAAGAGCGCATGACCGTCTGCAACATGTCCATCGAGGGCGGTGCCCGCTGCGGTTACGTCAATCCCGATGCCAAGACGGTGGCTTACCTGCAAGGTCGCCCGTATGTCGACATGACCGACTTCGATGCCACTGCCGCGCGCTGGCTGAGCTTCGCCTCGGATGCCGATGCCCATTATGATGACATCGTGCGCATCGATGCCGCCGAGATCGAGCCCACCGTGACCTGGGGCATTTCCCCCGACCACGGCGTTTCGATCAACCAATCCATCCCCGATCCTGCCAAGGCAGCAACCGAGTTGGAGAAACAGTCGATCGAAGAGGCGCTGGCCTACATGAAACTCCAGCCCGGCACTCCGATCAAAGGCGTGAAAATCGACGTCGCCTTCCTCGGCTCCTGTACCAACGGCCGTCTGTCGGATTTCCGCGAGGCCGCGAAATATCTCAAAGGCCACAAGGTCGCTCAAGGCGTGCACGCCATCGCCGTTCCCGGTTCGCAAATCGTCGCGGTGCAGTGCGAAAAAGAAGGACTCGATCAAATCTTCCGCGATGCAGGCTTCGAATGGCGCGCCGCTGGTTGCTCGATGTGCCTGGCCATGAACCCGGACAAACTCGTGGGCGATCAACTCTGTGCCTCGTCCTCGAACCGCAATTTCAAAGGCCGCCAGGGCAGTTCCACCGGTCGCACGGTGCTGATGTCGCCGGTCATGGTGGTCGCCGCCGCAATCAAAGGACACGTGGCAGACGCCCGTGAAGTGTTCGACCTTCCCTCCTAATCTCTAACAATAATTATTTTATGGCTCTTGAAAAAGTTACCCAAGTGAGCGGACGCGGCGTGTTTGTGCCCGGCGCGGACATCGATACCGATCGCATCATTCCCGCTCGTTTCATGAAATGCGTGACCTTCGATGGTCTCGGCGAATTCGCGTTCTACGATGTGCGTTTCGATACCGAAGGCAAGCGCACCAACCATCCGCTCAACGACGAGCGCTTCCAAGGTGCGAACATCCTCATCGCCGGCATCAACTTCGGTTGCGGTTCGTCGCGGGAGCATGCTCCGCAATCGCTGCGCAAGTATGGCTTCGATGCCGTGATCGCCGAATCGTTTGCGGAAATTTTCAACGGCAACTGCACCACGCTGGCCATGCCCTGCGTCGTTGCCAGTGCCGCGGACATCGCCGCTTTGCGCGCCGCCGTGGAGGCCGATCCGCAGTTGCAGATCACTATCGATCTCGGCGCCTTGCGCGTCACCACATCGGCGGGTCACAGCATCGCCATCACCATGCCTGAATCGGCACGTGATGCGTTGATGGCCGGTCGCTGGGATCCGATCCAGGAATTGTTGGACAACGAAAGCAACATCGACGAGCGAGCCAAGGCTCTCGGTTACGTCGCTTGAGCCATGATTCCACGCACGCATCACGATCGTGTCATCGCACCGTCGCTGCTGGCGGCGGACTTCGGTCGCATCCAGGAGGAAACCAGTCGTGCCATCCGCGCGGGGGCGGACTGGATGCACCTCGATGTGATGGATGGGCACTTCGTCGATAACATTTCCTTCGGTCCTGCCGTGGTGCAGGCGGTGCATGAGAGCAATGACATTTTTCTCGACGTGCATTTGATGATCTCACGCCCCGATCACTACCTGCCGCGTTTCATCGCCGCCGGTTCGGATCTGATCACCGTCCATGTCGAGGCCGATCACGATGTCGCGGAAACGCTGCGTCGCATCCGCGAAGCGGGCTGTCAGGCGGGCTTGGCGCTCAATCCTGCCACGCCGATGGAGGCCGTGCTGCCCTATCTCGATCAAATTGATCTGCTGCTCTGCATGACCGTGGTGCCGGGCTTCGGTGGACAGGCATTCATGGACGAGGTATTGCCGAAAATCCAACAGGCCGCCCAATGGCGTGCGGAAAAAGGTCTGAGCTATCACATCGAGGTCGATGGCGGCATCGGCCCCGCCACCGCACCCAAGGCCGTCGCTGCGGGAGCCAATGTGCTCGTCGCCGGATCCTCGACATTTTCCGCGCCCGACATGGCCGCCGCCATCCGGGGCTTGCGCGACATTTGAGCTTTTTGACTCGTTTTCTTCGCCTGA
>JBJOMZ010000114.1:0-7591 GCA_046052105.1 Verrucomicrobiota bacterium
ATAAAACCACCGGTCCACGCATAACGCAAACGGCACTCACCCGCATCCCAGCAGAGGGAATTGGTCTGATCCATTGCCACTGCGATCGCCGCAGGCCCGGCATTCGGCATGAAAATTCGCTGCAGCTGCGGACGCGAGCTGTAGGTCGAGGATGCGGCATACGGATCCCCCGCCTCTTGCTTCTTTACCTTCACGCCCTCTGCCACCTTCATCACATGAGCATAAATCGCCCTCAGTCCTTCATCGCCCACATGGACCATGGAGGGCATTTCGATCACATTCTCGCGCTTCTTTTTAGGAGCCACACACCATTTCACAAAATCATCCGGCTTACCCAGGTAAAGTTGGCGCATTTCCGCAAGGGAAGGCCCCACCACCATTTGGTTAAGCATGTGGCAGGCAGAACAATTGTTGGTGAACAACTGCGCGCCATCGGGAGCGGCTGCGACTCCCAGACTGGTAATGCATAAAAAGAACAACACGGATTTCATGAGATCAACGGAACTGCCATGGCAGTGCAGAGGCTAACGTGGACGAGAAGGCGCATCTGTCAAACAATTCGCAACCTGCATTGGGACAAAATGAGCCATTCTCTAAAATCCAAACAGGGAAAAAGAAACGCCATTCTTGATCAGTTTCTCCGAGCTGTTTGCGGCATGACAGGCAAAAAAAGCTTGCAATCGAGTGATTTCACGCCCTAGTCAGCGTTCGCACAACATTTCGAGCCCTTACTCTCATGGGAAAAATTTTGATCATCGCCGAAAAACCCAGCGTCATGACTGACCTCAGTCGCGCGCTGTCCAGACCCTTGGGGAAATTTGAAAAAGAAGGAACGGGTCGGGAGACATGGTTTGAAAATGACCGCGCCATCATCACCTCGGCGGTAGGTCATTTGATCGAATTGCGCATGCCCACTGGGCCGAACGGTAGAAACCTGCCGTGGAAATTTGACGTCCTGCCTGCGATCCCACCACAATTCGAATTGGATCCTATCGCCGACTCCGAGCCTCGACTCAGACAAGTTCTCAAGCTCGCGAGACGAAAGGATGTCAGTGAAATCATCAACGCCTGCGATGCCGGACGCGAGGGAGAATTGATTTTCCAGTATATCATGGATTACGGCAAAGTGGACAAGCCGGTGAAGCGCCTGTGGATGCAGTCGATGACCCAAGGTGCCATTCTTGAAGCATGGGAAAATTTACGCCCGGCATTCTCCATGAAGAACCTCGCCGATGCCGCCAAATGCCGATCAGAAGCCGACTGGCTGGTGGGGCTCAATTCCACCCGCGCTCTGACCTGCTTCCGCTCGCGCCATGGCGGTTTCAACATCACCGCAGCCGGGCGTGTACAAACGCCCACGCTTTCGATCCTCGCCCAACGCGAAGCGGAGATCCAGGCATTCGTGCCGCAGGCCTACTGGGAAGTTGGCGCGGTATTCGAAGTCGCCAAGGGACAATATCCCGCCACTTGGATCGACGAAACATGGAAGAAGGATGAAACCCAGCCTCACGGCAAAGCGGAGCGCATCTGGAATGCGACGGCAGCCGAGGAAATCAAACAACGTTGTCTTGGCAAAACGGGCACGGTCACGGAGGAAACCAAACCACAAACGCAGATCGCTCCCCAGCTCTACGATCTCACTTCCTTGCAGCGCGACGCCTCGTCGCGCTTGGGTCTCTCCGCCAAAACCACCCTGCAAATCGCCCAAGCGTTATACGAAAAGCACAAGATGCTGACCTATCCGCGAACCGATTCCAAATATCTTCCCGAAGACTACGTCGGAACCGTGCGCACGACTTTGCAAGACATTGCCGATGGACATCCTCCCTTGACCCCCTATGCTCAAGCCGTGCTCCAAGGCAAGGATGCCCATGGTCCTCAGCTCGTGAAAAGCAGAAGGGTTTTCGATGACAAAAAAGTCAGTGACCACTTTGCCATCATTCCCACCGGAGCCTTCAGCAGACTCAACGATCTCGAAGCCAAGGTATACGATCTGGTCGCCAAACGTTTCATCGCCGTATTTTACCCCGCCGCGGAATTCGAACTGACACGTCGCTTGACCCGTATCGTTCACAACAACGACCTAACGGATGCGTTCCAAACCAACGGCAAGGTATTGGTAAAACCGGGCTGGATGGAAGTTTACGGTCGTCGCGTGGGCGTTGCCGCGAACAAAGACGAACTCGTCGGCATCAGCGCTGGAGAAAAAGCGACAGCGATCGAGGTCGAGGTCAAGGCCGATACCACTAAGCCTCCCGCTCGTTTCAACGAAGCTACCTTGCTCTCAGCGATGGAAGGAGCCGGTAAACTGGTCGACGACGAAGCTTTGGCCGAAGCGATGTCGGAACGAGGTCTCGGCACTCCGGCAACTCGAGCTGCCATCATCGAAGGATTGATATCGCAAAGGTATCTGGCACGCGATGGTCGCGACCTGCATGTCACCCCCAACGGTATGACCCTCATCCGTCTCGTTAGAGAGATGGAAATCGATGGTCTCAGCTCCCCCTCCCTCACCGGCGAGTGGGAATACAAACTCCGCCAAATGGAGCAGGGCGAACTCTCCCGCGATGTCTTCATGAAGGAGATCGAAAGTTACACTCGCGAGATCGTCGAAAGAGCACGCAGTCATGCAGAAGCCTCCAAAGGCCGAACGTTTCCCGATCTCCTCGCCCCTTGCCCGCGCTGTGGTGCCACCGAGCTGAAACAAACCGACGCGACCTTCGAGTGCCGCGCTCCAGGATGCAATTTCTCATTCAAGAAACACATTGCAGCGCGAGAATTGAACATGGAAGAGGCGAAAGAGCTCCTGACCAAGGGCATCGTCGGCCCCCTCAGCGGATTCAAGTCCCGCTTCAACAAAGCTTTCGATGCCTCGCTCAAATTGGACGAAAGGCAAAAAATCAACTTCCATTTCGACAACGAAGATACCGATGCCAAAGTGGAACTTACGGAAGAGATGTTGATCGGCACCGCGCCCCTGCCTGATGGCACACAAGCCAAGGTGTATCAAACGGAAAAAGCCTATTATGTTCCCGCGATTGTCACCCCCAACGACAAAGATGGACTGCGCATCGGTCGGTCGATCCTGCAAAAGGAATTGCCTGCAGAGGAAATCCTCAAATTGCTCAGCGAAGGCAGAACCAACCTGCTGAAGGGATTTGTCTCGAACAAAACCAAGCGCAAGTTCGATGCCTATTTGCTGCTTGATCCCAAGTCCCGCAAAATCATTTTCGATTTCCCCGAGCGCGAACCTCGCGTCCCCAAGGTCGCCAGCGATGCATCTCCCGCCGCACCAGCCAAGAAGGCAGCAAAAAAAGCCGCCAGAAAAACTGCTAAAAAACGGGCGAAAGAGTGAGTTCTGACAAGACAAACGCGAGCCCCGGCAGCGTTGTGATTTCATGAATTATCCACTGGCATAATGCAGTGGTTTGATTAGAGTCACACAGTCGCATGCAATCTATGCCAGAGTCCACCCAATCCCCGCAGGCGCAGGCCATTCCCGAGAGCTTGAAGCAATTGCTCGCGGAATATCGGCGCAAGCTCTGGCGCATCAAGATTACTGAGGCATTTCTCGCCGGCATCATCGGCCTCGTGCTGTCTTTCCTGCTGGTGTTTGCACTGGATCGCTTTTTGCAAACTCCCGCGATGTTACGTCTGATCTTGCTACTAGCAGGCACATCGTTATTTGCGGTTTTCGCTCCACTGTGGATGCGCCGCTGGGTTTGGGGGCATCGACGCGAAAACGATCTCGCACGCCTCATTGCCCACAAACACCCCGATCTTGGCGACCGGTTGCTAGGCATCATCGAACTTCAAGAGCAACAGGAAACCAAAGAGTCGCTCTCCCCCCGCCTGCGCATGGCGGCCATGGAAACCGTAGCGGCTGATGCAGAAAAAAACGGACTGCAATCAGCCTTGCCACCGTCATGGCTCAAAAAAGCCCTGGCATTCAGTTTTGTCTTGGTATCACTGACCGTGATCGCATTTCTCCTCGCCCCCCAGGCCGGGGTGAATGCGCTGCGCCGCTGGGCGATGCCGCTTCAGGAGACGGAGCGCTACACATTCACCAAGTTGGTGAATGTCCCACGCTCTCTCGTCGTAGCTCATGGCGAGGCTTTCAACCTCAGAGTCGCGCTCGCCACAAATTCCGAATGGAAACCAGCGATGGGAGAGGTTCGTATCGGTGCGAATCCGGCCATTTCTTCTCCCTTGGTGGATGGGTCCTACGGCTTCACGCTACCAGCCCAATTCTCACCATGCATGCTCGCTTTGACCATCGGCGATGCCCGCCACTCCATTCGCATCGAACCAACCTCGCGCCCTGCCATTCAAGTAGCCGAGGCCGTTCTTGAGTATCCGAGCTATCTTCAACTTTCGGAAGAAACGATTGACCTGAAAACGGGCGTAGCCACCGCAGTGCAAGGTTCCCGACTCCGCTTCCAACTATCCGCCGACCGTGCTCTGGAAAAAGCCTCACTAGGCCCCGTCAGCATCATCCCTCAGCCAGACAAACCGGACCCCAGCACCCCTGCGCCGGGATTTCGTGACGAGATGAAAATCGACAAAAACGTCGCCGTTTCGCAAGCCATTTCCGTCGACACCCACTCATTTGATATCCCTTTTGCCTGGAGCGATGTTTATCAACTCTCTGGCGATCATAACTTCCGCTTGCGAGTAGAGGCGATCGCGGACAATCCACCTTCCGCTTACATTCAAGGCATGGAGCGACAACGTGTCATGCTCCCTGAGGAAACCATCGATTTCGATGCCCTTGCCGAAGATGATTTCGGTTTGACGGAATTGGGTCTCGAATGGAAAGGAGAGGCTGGGGCCAGTGGATCCGCCAGTGGTCTGGCGGAGGGTTCGCTCAAATTGCAGCCAGGGTCTCCTGGCTCCAAGCGACTGGGCAAGACTACGGCCTTCTGTCCCGCGGCGATGAAAATCGGCCCGCAAAAACTGATCCTGCGAGCATACACCCGAGACTACATGCCGGATCGCCCGAAGGTCTACTCCGAACCGATCACGCTTTTTATCCTTACTCGCGATGAACACGCTCAAATGCTCAAAAACCAGTTTGATCGCATTGTGGGTGAACTGGAAGATGCCACACGCCGCGAGCAGAATGCCAATGAAGAGAACCAAAGGCTCGAGCGATTGAATCCGGAGGACCTGCAAAAAGATGAGAATCGTAAGCGACTGGAAGCCCAACAAAAGGCCGAGCAAGAGAACATGCAACGCATGAGCGAACTGGAAAAACGCATGGAGCAACTGCTCAAAGATTCCGCCCGCAATGGCGAGATCGATAAGGACACGATGAAAAAAATGTCCGAGACCATGAAATCACTCGGAGAGCTTTCCCAGCAGGACATGCCGAAGGTCGAGAGTAAACTCGGTGAGTCGCAGCAGCAAAACAACACGCCAGAACAAACCAAAAAAGATGTTCAGAAAGCCGTGGAAGAGCAAAAAAAGGTCTTGGAAAAAATGCAAAAAACTTTGGAGAAAGCACGTGAAGCGAACAAAAACATGGAGGCCTCTACCTTTGTCAACCGCCTGAAAAAAGCGGCTGGCGAAGAAGATGCCATTGCCACGACACTCGTCGAGCATTGGCAGAAGAGTCTGGGTGTGTCGCTTGCCACCGTCGATCCAAGCGTGCTGACCATTTTAACGGAAATGGATCGCAAGCAGGCTGACAATGCGGCGGACATACGCTGGATTCAGGAAGATCTCGGCCATTTCTTCACCCGCACCAACAAGCAGGTATACAAAGAAATCCTGGATGGAATGCGCGACACCAGTGCTGGCGCGAACATCGATACATCCTTGGAACAACTGCGCGAGCTATTGAAAAACAACAAAACCTCGCTCGCCACCAACAGCGCCCATTACTGGTCGACCAAACTCAAGGAGTGGGCCAAGAAACTGGAAGGCGAAAAAGACAACGCGGGCGGTCAGGGCGGCGAGGGCGAACAAGGCAACCCCGAGGACGAGGACTTCGAATTCATGCTTCGAGTTATGAAAATGATTCAACAGCAGCAGGACCTTCGAGCCACCACGCGAGCATTGGAGGAGCTAAAACGTTCGGCACAATTGCAACCCTAATTCATGATACTGCGATGAAAACCACCTTCTTCATGCTTGCCGTGTGCGGACTCGTCTGCGCGCAAGAAACACCCAAAAAAGACACGGCAGCCATCCTCTCCGAACACTTTCAGGGATCCAAAAAAACCTCAGGACAGCAAGACGAACTCGCCGCGGATGTGCAGCAACTGCGCATCGAACAGACCAACCCGAAAGTGATCACGCTGCTCGATGAAGTCGAAACCATCATGGACGAAGCCAGCGAAAACCTCGACGACGCCAACACTGGCGGTGAAACCATAGCGGCTCAGACCGAGGTGATTGAAAAGATTTTCGAAGCCGCGAAACAAAAACAACAAGGGCAGGGTCAAGGGCAAAGCCAAGGTGCCCAAGGCATGATGGAAATGATGAAGCGCATGATGGGCCAAGGTGCGGAAGGTGATGAAAAAAAACCTGGCAATCAACCTGGCAACAAGCCCGGCGACGGACAGAAAGGCGATTCCGATACCGCCAATTCCGCCAACCAAGGCAAGGGCAACGGTGACAAGGCGGAGGAACGTCGCGTGCCCAAGGCGTCGGGAGCCAACGCACAAGAGTTTCCTGAAGAATTTCGCAAGGCCCTTGATGCCTACAACCGAGCCGTTAGCCCCTGACATTCATGTCCTATCTGGAATTGCGCCACCTCAAGACCCATTTCACCAAAAACACCGGATCGGTGTTTTCTCCGCGGACGGAAATCATCCGCGCCGTGGATGACGTATCCCTCACCCTGCAAAAGGGCGAGATTCTCGGTTTGGTGGGTGAATCCGGTTGTGGCAAGTCAACCTTGTCGCGCACCGTGATGCAACTGATACCCGCCACCTCAGGAGAGGTGGTTCTCAATGGAGAATCCCTCACCCACCTCGATCACCGCGAGGTGCGACTGCGCAGGCTCGATTTCCAAATGATCTTCCAAGATCCCTATGCGTCATTGAACCCGCGTATGACAATTTTTTCAACCTTGGAAGAGGCCATGCGACAACGTCATCCAAAGCTTGGCAAAACCGCCATGCATGAAAAAATCATCGCGCTGATGGAAACCGTGGGCCTAGACCCTGCGGTGATGAAAAAATATCCGCACGAGTTCTCCGGTGGCCAACGACAGCGCATCGCGATCGCCAGAGCATTAGCACCAGAGCCCAAGTTAATCATTGCCGATGAACCGGTATCCGCACTGGATGTTTCCATCCAATCCCAGATTCTCAACTTGTTGAAAAAACTGCGTGATGATTTTCAACTGACCATGATTTTCATCTCGCACGATCTCGGAGTCGTTCGCTACATCGCCGATCACATCGCGGTCATGTATCAAGGGAAGATCGTAGAATACGGAGAAGCCGAATCGGTGTTTCATCAGCCTCAGCACGAATACACCCAGCGCCTGCTCAATTCCATTCCCAAACTTCCCGCGACAGCGTGATTCCATTCGCTGGCTGACACAAAGGCATTTTGTATTGCAGCGTTGATTCGCTAC
>JBJOMZ010000115.1:0-7390 GCA_046052105.1 Verrucomicrobiota bacterium
TCACCGCGAGGTCGAGTTTGGCGGGATATTCGGCAAAGCGCAAATTTTCGCGCCAGGCAGGCACGATGTCATCGCCCACATTTTCCAACAACCACGGATGCGGACCGCCACGATTCGTCACCGGCCAAGCGACACCGGATTTGCGGGGCAGAATGATCTCCCCGCCCATGCTCTTCAGGGCAAAAAATTCCGGCAGATTCTGTGTCAACTCACGCGTTGTATAATAAACTGCCACACGCATGTCATCCTGATGCGCTTGTTTCACAAAATCCTTCAAGTGACCGATCGAATCATCGTTGTAGGGATAATTGATGTAAGGATTGCACAAACGATTGTGGTGAATTTCCAAAATCGTCGCGCCTTGTTGTTTTAACTCCGCGGTCTTCTCCACAGGACTGCCCTGTCCGCTGTGAAAATAACGATCCGACAGGTGCTTGCGCAGGTCCAGCGGCTTGAATGGTGTAAGATACCAGTCGATATCGAAATGCAAAGCCCCCTGCCCCGCGCCGATGATTTTTTTGCCCGAAAATGCGGTCAACCGCGTGATGGCCCCGCCCTTTTCCCAACGAACCCCGCCCGTGCCCCAGGACTGCGGCAACTGCAGCGGGGAAAAATCATAGTAGGCGTTGATCAATGGACGCCGGAAATTCGAGGAATCCTTGAACCGCAGCATCGCACCGATGTTCACATCTCCCATCCAAATCGCGTCCTGTTGTTTGCTGACGTCCCACGCCCACTCATACTTGGGCGGACAAATGCCACCACGCAGTCCCAGGCCCATGGCATAGGGAACCACTTGCGAGCGCCAGGGAACCACGAAACGCACGTCATCGACGGTGATTTCGCCTGATGACGGATGATCGAGCGCCATCTGCAACTGCAAGTTGCCATCATATTCCAGCAACCCTTTCACCGTCAGACGCAGTGCTCCCGCCTGGCTTTGCGCAATCCATGAGACCGCCACGGGAGATTTTTTCTCGAAAGCAAATGTCATCGGCTTCCATGCGATGGGCTGCCCCGCTACCACACATTCCAACCCGGGCGCGGCACCAAACGCCTCGATTCCCACAGGTAATATTTTTGTATTACTCTTAGAAAAATGACTGATGTATTGCGCGGGGATGCCGGTGGCACTGAGTTGCAGTGACCTTCCCAAAATTTTCAGCGTGCGCAGCTTTTCCTCCACCACGATCGGCGCGAAGGGACGAGTCACTTCCTGGTCATTGTCTGCGATCGATGAATCCAACCATTGCAAGCGCGCCAATCGCCAGGCATCGTGCGTGCCACCATCGGCCACTGGTGCGCCCCTGACCTCGATGGAAAAATCGAGCGACTCAGCCATGGGTTGTGGAGGATTGGTGAGATCCATAAGAGCAGGATAAAACCGCACTTTCCCAGGATACTTTCCGGGCTTGGCATCGACTGGAATTTGCACACCCAACCAAAAAACATCGAGTCTCTGTCCCTGGGGAGAAATGACACGAGCCTGAACTCCCGGCAGTGATTCCATCACCACTTGCGCACTCAATGCCGGCGCAGCAATCAGTCCAGCTTGAAAAACATAAAACTCTCCCGGTTGGGCCACTCCGGAAAATCGTTGGTATTGCCTCGCCTCTCCCTCAAACCAATGTGCGGGGATCACCCCCTTGCGCAGAGCATACTGCCGATCCTCGCCAAAGACCCAAAACGCCGCGGGATGTTTTTTTTGAAAATCAGCCAACACCGCAGGATCGACCGCGCGCGACATCTTCTGTGCCACAGCATCGGAAGAAACAACACCCGACACCGCATCGGGCATGTTGTAATTTCCCAACTCCGCCGCCTGAAGCCCGCAACAGGCCAATCCGAATATCCATCGCATGGCGGGAGTTACGAAATTCTGTGCGGATTTCTATCACAATTACGGAAATCCGCGTATGCTCTTATTAAAACAAAAAGAGCTCTTCCATGCCATCGCCCGGCTTGGCTTTTTTGGCACGGGATGATTTTTTGACTTGCTCCACCGGGGTTTCGGCGGCCACCGAACTCGGCTGTGGCAAGTCAGCCCCATCGATGCAAGCCCCGGTATCTTCCGACACCGGAACTGATGGAGTTTCCACGACTTCCATCGCGGCGGCGACGACTTCCGCGATCTGACGCAAGGGCTTTGTCGCGGGATTTTTGCGCTGACTCGGAGAATGGTTTTCCAGGGAACCGTCACGCGAGACCAAATCTCCAGCACCGGCAAATTGCGAAATCATCGCTCCAACCCAATGATCCAGAACTCGGCTCAATCGAAATTCATCCTGGACGGCGGAACCATGAGTCATGCTATGAATGAGCGCGCCCTGGCCAAAGTGAAAAAGCCATGCGATTTCGAACGGTTGACGAACGCCCAACAGTGATTCCAGCATGCGAAGCATCGTCGCATCGACCCGTTTTCCGCGAGTAGAAATTTCCTCGTGAATACTAGCTTGCGCCGCTTCCAAGCATCGACCGAGGATTCGCGCATGAGTCAGCTCATCCATTCCTTCCTTGGGCACCGCAAGCAACAAGGGTTGAACCCAGGCTTCCCATACCTGTCGCAAGCTGGCCGCTTCCCCCAGCGCTTCCAAACGCTCGGCACGCTCGACGAAAATCGGTTTCATGCGTTGCTCCAGCAAGGCGCCCAACAAACCTTCACGGCTACCGAAATGATAATTGACCGCCGCTACATTCGCCTTGGCCAAGCCCGTGATGTCACGCACCGACACCGCATCAAAGCCTTTTTCGGCAATGAGCCTCTCCGTCGCCTCCAGCAAACGCCCCTTCGTCACATCCCCTTTCACACGCAAGTCCATCATGTCGACGCGTATTCACTGGATCGTGATGACACATGTCAAACAAGCGCTCGAAAAAATCACACATACCGCATAAAACCAACGTTCATTTGAATGATGCATGGACGGAAAAACATCAAGTTTTCCGAAGCTTTTTGCTAACAAAATCCCAGCCTCAGACCTTCAGATACTTGCGGATCGCCTTGACCAAACCGGGGATGTCGTGCTCCTTGGCCTCGAAAGCAGGAGTTTGCCCCAATTCCACCAAAGCCTGAGTCGTCACAGGACCGATACTACCCGCGACACAATGTTCCGGCCACGGAATGCCCAGGGCAAAAAAATGCTCTGCCGTCGATGCCGAGGTAAAGGTGACGACATCGGCGCCTTCTTCGCGCAATCGCGCCACAGCCCCCGTGGGATCTTCCGTTTCCGCCACGGTGCGGTAGGCGATACAGTCATCAACAATGGCACCCATCGCCTGCAAGCCCATCGATACCACATCCCGCGAGACTTCCGGCTTCACCACCATCACGGTGAGGTTTTCAATATCCTCTTTTTTGAACGCATCCACCAATCCCTCCGCCACATACTTTTCCGGCAGCAAATCGCAACCGATGTGATACTCGCGGAGTTTTTTCACCGTTCCGGGTCCGATCGCAGCGATCTTCGGCTTGCCGAGACAGCGGGCGTCATCGTGAATCGAGTAAAAGGCATCGAAGAAACGAGAGACGCCATTGGGAGAAGTGAAGACCAGCCAGTCATATTCGTGAGCCGATGCCACCAATTCGGCAAAACCAAGTTTATCCACCGGATCCTCGATGCGGATCACGGGCAACTCGATCACATCCGCGCCAAGCTGGGCGAGTTCCTTACTCAAGGTTCCCGCTTGCTCGCGCGTGCGGGTGACGATGATGCGCTTGCCGAACAGCGGACGCTTTTCAAACCAGGAGATTTTCGCACGCTCCTTCACCACGTTGCCAATCACCGCCACGGCCGGGGAGGAAAAGTTCTGGCTTTCCGCGATGTCGGCGATCGTCGCCAAGGTGCCCTCGATGGTGCGGTGCGAACCCGTCGTAGCCCAGCGGGTGAGGGCGATCGGGGTCTGCGGATCCGCGCCGTGCCGGACAAATTGATCGCAAATTTCGCGCAGGCGCGCCACGCCCATGACAAACACTTTTGTTCCCGGCGCCTTAGCGAGATGCTCGTAATCGATCGAACTCTCTCCCTTGGTCGGATCCTCATGGCCGGTGAAAATGGTCAACTGCGAGCAATGATCGCGATGCGTCACAGGGATACCGGCATAACAGGGACCGGCAATCGTCGAACTGATGCCAGGAACAATTTCAAAAGCCACCCCCGCATCCGCCAGTTCAGCCGCCTCTTCACCACCGCGACCGAAAATCATCGGATCGCCGCCTTTCAGTCGCACCACATTCTTTCCCTCCTTGGTACGCGCCACGATCAGCGCGTTAATCTCATCTTGGGTCAGCGCGTGATTCTTGGCACGCTTACCGACGTAGATTTTTTCGCAGTCCGATTTCGTCCATCTGAGCAACTCCCCGCTGCTCAGAGCGTCGTAGACCAAGACATCGGCCGTCTCGATGCACTCCTTCGCCCGCAAGGTCACCAAACCCAAATCCCCTGGACCCGCTCCCACCAAATAACAAATTCCCTTTTTACTCATACCAATGTTTCAAACAATTGTTTCGCCACTTCAAGAGGCGCTTCTGCTGAACCTTGCACAGTTGCCAAGCGAGGTTCGCCTCCCGCCTCGGGAAAGACCCGCGCACTCATAGAAAGCTCGCCTTCCACCAGGGAAGAATAGACCCCCACAGGCGTGTGACACCCTGCGTCCAATAAACGTAAAAACTCTCGCTCTGCACTGACTCTCAAGAATGTATCACTATGACCAATCGCTTCCACGACTGCTTTCATCCACGCGTCGTCGCGACGAATCTCGAGACCAATCGCACCCTGTCCTGCCGCCGGATAAAACACTTGTTCATCCATTACACAATAAAACAAACGTTCGTCCGAATTGGGTAGGTAGCCCAGTCGCGCCAATCCCGCTTCCGCCAACATGATGGCATCGTAGTCATCAGCATCACGAAGTTTTTTCAATCGAGTCGGCACGTTTCCGCGGAGATCGGAAATTTTCAAGTCCGGGCGCAGCCACGCCAGTTGCCGCGCACGACGCACACTGCTGGTGCCCACGCGAGCACCATCAGGCAAAGCATCGAGGCCACCGGGGATTTTGCTCACCAACACATCCCGCACTCCGGCACGTTCAAGGGTGGCAGGAATGCAAAAATGATCGGCTAGCACGGTGGGAACATCTTTGAGGCTGTGCACCGCCACATCAATCTCATCCGCTTCCAGGGCGATTTCCAACTCCTTGGTGAAAACGCCTTTATCGAGAGTTCCCTCGCTTTTTGCCACCTCGCTCAGTGACACATCCGTGCGACGATCGCCGGTGGTTTTGATGACACAACGAACGACCTCCACCTCCGGAAATGCCGCACGCAGTAGTTCCTCGGTCGCGTTTGCCTGCCATAGGGCCAGGTCGCTGCCTCGTGTTCCCACTCGAATGATCGTTCTTGCTACCATGCTTTCGTCCCGCACTCGGGCGCGCAGCCTAGCCGCGGGAAAGCGTTTCGTCAATGAATCAGAAAATCGAATTTCATTGTGGATGGAGCCCATCCGCCAGACTTCTCTCCGATCCGCATGACAAAAACAGGCTTGGCACTCCGTGGTTTTCCTCCTACAACCACTGCCCGACATGGCCACCGAATACGAACACACGCTTGCTTCCTCCGCCACGCTGGAGGGAACTTCTCTTCACACGGGCGAAAAAGTTTCTCTCACGATCAAACCCGCACCCGAGGGCCATGGCTTCAAGTTCCGCCGCATCGACCTCGCCGACCAGCCATTCATCGATGCCGACGTCGATAAAGTCAAAACCGTGGAGCGCGCCACCACTCTCGCCGAGGGTTCTGTGAAAGTTCACACGGTGGAGCACGTCATTTCCGCCCTCACCGGGATGGGTGTTGACAATGCTATCATCGAGATGGATGCCAACGAGCCTCCCATCGGTGATGGTTCATCCCGTCCGTTTGTGGAGCTGATCAAAAGGGCCGGCATCGTCGCACAAAAGGCCCCGCGTCGCATCTGGGAAATCCGCGAACCCATCCATCAGGAAAGCGGCGATGGCTGCATCATCACCATCGTCCCCAGCAAAACCTTCCGCGTCTCGGTCACCAACGTCGGTCCCGATGGCCGCTTCACCCAATATTTCTCTAGCGAAGTCACTCCAGAGCTCTACGAAAAGGAAATCGCCGCCGCGCGCACTTTTGTCTACTACGAGGATGTCAAACCTTTGCTCGACAAAGGCCTGATCAAAGGTGGCTCGCTGGAAAACGCCGTGGTCGTGCGCGGTAACGAAGTCATGTCCAAGGAGGCGCTGCGCTTCACCAATGAATTCGCCCGCCACAAGGCGCTGGACCTCATCGGCGACCTGATGCTTTCCGGCAAACGCATTCTTGGTCACGTCATTGCGGTGAAGCCCGGTCACGGTCCGAACACGCAGATGGCCGCCACGGTGAAACGCGAATATAGCCGCATGCGTTCCATGGTCCCGCCGATCAAAATCCCCAGCGGTGAGGCGGTGCTCGATATCAATGACGTGCTGAAAATCCTGCCCCACCGCTATCCGTTTTTGCTGGTCGACCGCATCGTCGATTTCGAAGGCGACAGCAAATGCACCGGCGTGAAAAACGTCACCATCAACGAACCATTTTTCCCCGGTCACTTCCCCGGCCACCCCGTTATGCCGGGCGTGCTGCAACTCGAAGCCATGGCTCAGGTTTCCTCAGTGCTCATGCTGCGCAAACCCGAGAACCAAGGCAAAATTGGCTACTTCATGAGTGCAGACAGCGTGAAATGGCGTCGACCCGTGCTCCCCGGCGACACCTTGTTCATCGAAGCCGAAGTCATCAAAATCCGTGGTTCCATCGGCCAAACGAAATGCCGTTGCCTCGTTAACGGAGAAGTCGTCTCAGAAGGCGAACTGAAATTCGCCCTCATCAACAGCTGAAGAAGCAGGAGCTATCCATGCGCAAAGCCGATATCCTTGCGTTGGATTTTTTTACTATCCCCGGTGATCACCTTCCCCGGGCGTATCTGATACATCCGGGAGCGAAATCCATCCGCTCGACATCAGGCATTGAACCAACTCCTCGCTGGCATTATTTGACCTTTTTTAAGTCGGGATCCAGTGGTGTCGGAGAGCGTTTACCGGCTGACAAGCGGTTACCTTCCACAGTCGTTTTTTTCAGCCATTGCATCGCTTCGAGGGTTACATCGGGGGGCGCGATCACATGCCCGCCTTTGAAGCTGAAAGTTTTCACCTTACAGCGCTCCTTTTCCAACACCCCTTGATCACGCGGGATGACCGAGTTGGCATTCGCATCGCTATCACCATTGACGATGGCAACCGCCATTTTGGGAGGGCAGTTCAGAGACTGCTTGCCTCCCATCCAACCGCCAAATGCAAGTATTCCCTTCCACGGTCTAGCACTGCTTTCAGAGTAATC
>JBJOMZ010000116.1:0-7225 GCA_046052105.1 Verrucomicrobiota bacterium
CGGGGTGGAGGAGAAAAACCAGGCCGTACCACGTTCCAGCACGATGCGCGAGAGAAAGGGCGTGTTGTCGTCCCAGGTGGCGAGAGGTGTGCTGGTTCCTGCAGGCCCTTCCGGGACTTGCTTGTTGATGGCGCGGAAGGTTTGCCCAGCGAGTGGCTCGCCGTTCAGCGTATCGCGCAGTAGTCCGTCATCGTGATTCCAATCCTGCAAAATGAAAAATTTTCCCTGGGGTGCCTTGCTGATCGGCGACCAGCGGATATTCAGGAAAGTAAGAGTGCTGTTTTCCATGGGAGGGAAAAACACGACCTGACCTCCAGCATTGAGAAACTCAGTGACGGCCTTGGCCGCCGCTTCCTGCGGCAACGGCGCGCTCCAGAGAATTGCGGAAAATTCAGTCAGCGATGTCGCTTTGGTGAGAAATTGGGATGGGGCGATGGTTTCGCTGGACTGTCCCGCGTATCCCGGTGGTGCCGCCGCTGCGGCAAGATAGGTGGCGGATTCGCCCGCAGCACTTACGATCAGTGACTTGACGGGGCGGGCGGCTGCATAAGTGAAGTAGACGGTGTTGTCGCGGGGATTGGCATCGCCGGGAAGATTGAGCCAGCCCTGTCCCTCGGCTTGTTTGGGCGGTAGTTTCACGCGTTTTTGAAAACGCAGTGTCTGGGCAGGCACCGTGATCGAATCGGTGGTTTTTACGCCATTGAGTGCAAGCGTCAGCGGTAGATTTATGGGGCTCTGGGCATCGCCGGAGCGTTGCACCTCGAGGTCGAGCAGCAATTCATCGGCACTGCGATAGGAGGAAAGCAGTCGCAGCGAGACGTTCGACTTCGCGGGACTGCCGAGCGAAAGAATGCGCACGGTGGGGATTTGTGGAGCGCTTTGCAGCGTGGCAATGGCTGTGGTCCAACGTTCGTTTTCCCTGTCCCAATCTGCTTGTTGCATGTCCGAGGCGATCCAGACTTCGGTTTTTCCCGGTTGGGTTTCGAGAATGAATTCGGCTGCCCGCTGCAATAGCGATGGGATGTTCGCTGCGGCATCGGTGGCACGCGTGTTGGTGATTTCTGCCAAACTCTCCGGAGAAGGAATGTCCTGCGGAGTTCCCGTAGCCGAGTCGATCAAGACCAGCCTCGTCGCATCCATCGATTTCATCGCATCACGTATGCGGTCGATCGCCAGCTCGCGACGCGAAGCGACCGCATTGTCCGCGGTGGTTTCCATCGAGGGTGAGCGATCGAGGATCAGTATGACGGTGTCGAGTTGGCTGGCTCCCCATCCGAGCAGTCCGCCGATCATGGGGCGAGCGACGGCAAATGCAAGACAGGCGATGCCCAGGGTTCTGGCGGTGAGGATCAGGATGTGTCTGAGTTTTTTCTTGCCGCGTGACTCGCGAGTGGCCTTGAGCAAAAACTGCATGGCAGCCCACTGCAGGGTCTTGTGGCGACGACGATTCAACAGGTGAATGATCACCGGAATCGCTGCGGCGCAGAGGAACCAAAGCAGTGGTTGTTGGTAGAAGGACACGGAAGAAAAAACTGAAATGGTGAAAAACTGAAACGCTGAAATTTTTGAGGATGAAAATTACGGTTGGTGAGTCATCAATCTCCTAGAAAGGCATGAGCTTCTTTGCGGAAAATGATCATGATCGCAATGAGGCCGGTGAAGAAGCTGAGATACTGCCAACAGTCATTTTTCCGCACGGCAAATTTATCAGGGTTCTCTTGTTCATGGATGTTTGGATCAAAGAACCTGTGTTCGATCACCACTCGTTTGGTTTCCGCATACCAGACCCGGCGAGCCATCAATCCCGTAACTGCGAGCATGAGCAGTATGGCGACATCATACAAATATCGACGAGGTATCACAGTGTTGATGGTTTTGAAAAAATGATTCATGCTATGAGAGATCTAGCGTTTTCCTTTCTTCGGTAGACGATTGAGCAGGAAGTCGCGGAGTAGGGGCTCCAGCGGGGCATCGGTGGTGACGAGTTGGTAATCGGCGTGGACGTTGTGGCAGGCGCCTTTGACGTTGGTCAGAAATTCGCGCAGAGCTTCCTGGTATTCATCGGCGATGAGGTTCGGCTCCACCACCAGCACGGTGTTGTCCTCCATATCGACAAAACGATGGGGTTTATCGAATTGGAAAGCGATTTCCTGCGGGTCCATCAGATGGAACATGCAGATGTCGTGTTTGCGATAGCGCAGGTGCTGCAGGGCGTCTTCCAGTGCGGCGGTGTCACAGAATAAATCGGAGAGGATCACCACCACGGCGCGCTGACCGATTTTTTCCGCGATCTGATGCAACGCCGCGACAAGTCCCGTCTCGCCCTCGGGTTTCAGGTCTTGCAAGGTGTGGTTGATCAATTGCAAGTGCGCGGGGCGTCGGCGCGGCGGGATCTCGATGTGGAGCGTATCGCGGCAGACCGATAGCCCAGCGGCATCGCCTTGATTGACCAGCAGGTAGGCGAGATTGGCGGCGATGCGACTCGCGTATTCGATCTTTGCCATGCCTTTTTCGGCAAAGGCCATGGAGCCGGAGTTATCGACCACGAAATACGCGCGGAGGTTGGTGTCTGCCTCGAACTCCTTGATGTAGTAGCGATCCGAGCGGGCGTAGGCTTTCCAGTCGAGACGGCGCGTGTCATCGCCAGGCACATACTTGCGATATTCCGCGAATTCCACAGATGAACCACGATGCGGCGAGCGGTGCTTGCCCGCGACGTTTCCCAACATCGGCAAACGAGCCTCGACTGGGATGGCACCCAGCCGGACAAGCAAATCGTGGTCGAGAAGCTGCGTGGGCATAGGATTATTGCTCGCGCATTTCGGCGACGAGGCGTTCGACAACTTTTTTCGAGGTCATGCCTTGGGACTCAGCTGCGAAATTGGTGATCACGCGGTGAGCTAGCACGGGCGAGGCCACAGCTTCGATGTCTTCGAGCCGCACCATGTAGGAACCCTTGAGAGCCGCGCGGGCTTTGGCGCCGAGAATGAGATATTGCACGGCGCGCGGACCTGCACCCCAGCCAACGAGATCCTTGAGCCAGGCTGGTGCGTCTGCTTCCTGAGGACGAGTTTTGCGAACGATGTTGACGGCGTAATCGTAAATGTGCTCGGGCACCGGCACACGGCGCACGAGTTGCTGGAAGGCCAGAATCTTGTCGCCACTGAGCAGCGCATTGAGGCGACCCTTCGCGGCGCCGGTCGTTTCACGAGCGATGCGTTTTTCCTCCTCGGCCGTGGGATAGCCGACCTCGATCAGGAACATGAATCGGTCAAGCTGCGCTTCCGGCAGAGGATAGGTTCCTTCCTGTTCGATGGGGTTCTGCGTGGCGAGCACGAAAAACGGCGGTGAGAGTGTGTAGGTGTTGCCTAGCACGGTGACTTTTTGCTCCTGCATCGCCTCGAGCATGGCCGATTGTGTTTTGGCAGGAGCGCGGTTGATTTCGTCTGCGAGCACGATGTTGGCAAACAACGGTCCCTTGATGAATTCAAACTGGCGTCTTCCTCCGATGCCCGTTTCTTGGATGATGTCTGTGCCGGTAATGTCCGCTGGCATGAGATCCGGTGTGAACTGGATGCGGTTGAAGGAAAGGTCGAACGTTTGCGCCACCGAGGAAACCAGGAGTGTCTTGGCGAGTCCGGGCACTCCCATCAACAGGGCATGGCCACGGGCAAACAAGCAGATTGCGAGGTTTTCGATCACCTGTTGTTGGCCGATGATGGTCTTACCCAGTTCGTCGCAAAACGCCTGGTAGGTTTTGCCGAGCTCATCGATTGCCGCCACATCATCCGGTGGCAGACCATCATGCGTGACCGGAGCGCGTGTCGGAGCGGGTTCAGGAGCTGGTGTCGGAGCGGGGGAGACGGGCGTAAAGCCGAAGTCCGAGGAGGGTGTGGCGAAATCCTGTGTTGGTTCCATGCGATTGGGATTGGTGCTGAATTGAAGTTGCGTGTTCGCGGGGGCTTTGTCGAGAATCCGTTGAAAAAAGTTCCATCGAAGCCGACGGAGAAGCATGCGTCGATTCATGAAGCGGACCTGTTGATCTGATTTTTCTGATTACGTTAAAGTTGATGCGGTGGCACAGAAGAATCCACTACGATGAACTGGGACATCACTGCTGTCTCGTTCGGATGATTCTGTTCTCCAAGATCAATGCCCATTTTACCGAGGTAAGTTCTTTGGGTTTCAGTCAGAGGCTTGCCGGTTCCGAGTGCAATGCTTTCAAGCTTTGCACGAGATCCATCAGCGAAAGTGATCGACAGTGCCAGTGCGCCTTTCATCACAGCTTCACGCAGCGGTGAGTCCGCATGCAACATTTCATCGACCTTTTTCAGCATATCGCAGAGACGGTGCAGTTCCTCTTCGTCGCTGTCTTTCATATCCTGGCGATTCTTTTGTGTCGAACATGCAGGCGATGTCCTCCGCGTGATGATTTACGCCAGGATCTCTTTCACGACTTTTGCCGGCAGCACGCCGGTGAGCCTGTTATCGAGACCCTGGTATTTGTAAGAGAGGCGGAGATGATCAATGCCCAACTGATTCAGGATCGTGGCATGCAAATCACGAACGTGCATGGCTCCTGAGGTAATGTTAAAGGACATGTCGTCCGTTTCACCGTAATTGAATCCACCTTTGACTCCGCCGCCCGCCATCCAGATCGAGAAGGCGCGCGGGTGGTGGTCGCGACCGTAGGTGGTCTGCGTAAGTTTTCCTTGGGAGTAGGTGGTGCGGCCGAATTCCCCGCCCCAGATGACAAGAGTGTCATCCAGCATTCCGCGCTGTTTGAGATCCTGGATCAGGCCGTAACTGCCTTGGTCGATGTCGCGACATTGAGCCGCGATGTCGTGCGGGAGGTTGCCGTGCTGGTCCCAGCCGCGATGGAAAATTTGCACGAACCGTACGCCGCGTTCGAGAAGTCGGCGCGCCATCAGGGTGGAACTCGCAAAGGTGCCTGGGTTCTTGGAATCGGGACCGTAGAGCTTGTAGGTCTCTTCGCTTTCTTTGCTCACATCCGCCAACTCGGGCACGCTGGTTTGCATGCGGAAGGCCATTTCGTATTGTTGAATGCGGGTTTGGATTTCTGGGTCGCCCACCGCCTCGTATGATTTCTGGTTCATGGCGGCAAGACCATCAAGCATCTTGCGTCGTATTTCACGAGGCACTCCCGGGGAGTCTTGCAGGAAAAGAACCGGGTCGCCCTTGGAGCGCAGGGCTACACCTGCATACTTGCCCGGCAGGAAGGCCGATCCCCACAAGCGTGAGGAAATGGCTTGCACGTTGGATCCCGGATTCGAGTGCGATGCATGCAACACCACGAAGGTGGGCAGGTCGTTGTTCATCGAACCGAGACCATAGGAAAGCCATGATCCGATGGACGCCTTGCCGCCAACCATGTTGCCGGTATACATCAACTGGTTCGCGGGTTCGTGGTTGATGGCATCGGTATGCATCGAGCGGATCACGCAGATGTCGTCCGCCATTTTCGCCGTCCATGGCAGCAATTCCGATATCCATGTTCCGTCTTTGCCGTGCTGGGCGAATTTGAAAATCGATGGCGCTGCTGGAAAGCTCGCTTGACCCGAAGTCATGCCGGTCAGGCGCTGCCCGGATGCGACAAGAAAGTCCTTGAGGTCTTTGTTGAATTCGATCTTGGGCTTGTAATCGAACATCTCAAATTGCGACGGCGCGCCGATCATCGACAAATAAATCGCGCGCTTAGCCTTGGGGGCGAATTGCGCGAGGGCCGGCGGGATTTCTCCGCTTCCCGCGCCCATGGCGTCTTGTCCGAGCAGCGAGGCCAGCGCGGCGTATCCCAGCCCCGTGGCGTTTTTGCGGAAAAACTGACGGCGGGTCAGAGCAGAGTTGAAAAGTTCGATGTCATTCATAAGGCAAAGTGCGCAGGGAGTTTATTTCGTCAAGGCTTCATCCAGATTCGCCAATTGGCTGGTGACCACGGTCCAGGCCGCGAGCTCGGCGGGATTGAGTTGCGGGTCGGCCTTGCTGGCACCCACGGTGATGAGTTTTGTGGCCTCCTCGGCATGGGAGGCGAAGTAGGTTTGCGAGGAATTCAGAGTGTCCTGTATCGTAGTGATTTCCTCTGCCGTGAGATGGCGTCCCAACAGGCGCTGGGCGATGAATCCATGACGAGCGCTGGCATCGGTGGACGACTTCAGCGCCAGCGCTGCCAGTTGCCGATAGGCTTCGACGAATTGCGGATCGTTCAAGGTCACAAATGCTTGCAGCGGTGTGTTGGTGCGTTCGCGACGCACGCAAAACACCTCACGGCTGGGAGCATTGAGAATTTCCATGGTTGGCGCGGGAGCCGTGCGTTTCCACAGGGTATACATCGAGCGTCGGTAGAGTTTTTCGCCGGCATCCTGCGTGTAATGGCGCGTATTGGACTGAGCCATGGCCACGGCTTCCCAGATGCCTTCGGGCTGGTAAGGCTTGACCGATGGGCCGCCGACAAGCGGAGTGAGAAGCTGTGATTGAGCCAGCATGCCGTCACGAAGTTGCTCGGCCTCCAGGCGGAATCGCGAAGTGCGGCCGAGCAGGCGATTGAGCGGATCGCGCTCCAGCTTTTCCGGTGTGATCGCGGCGGATTGACGATAGGTGGCGGAGGTCACCATCAACTTGGCCATTTGACGATAGTTCCAACCGCTTTCTCGGAATTCGACCGCGAGCCAATCGAGCAATTTCGGATGCGAGGGACGCGCGCCCATGATACCGAAGTCCTCCACCGTCTCGACAATTCCCGTGCCGAACATGTAGCCCCACAGTCGGTTCATCGTCACACGACCCACCAGAGGATTGTTGGCGTCTACCAGCCATTGGCCCAGACCCAGACGGTTTTTCGGCATGGCATCGGTCATCGGATGAAGCACTTTGGGCGTGCCGACTCCGACTTTGTCACCTTTTTCCGCGTAGGAACCGCGGTTGAGAATGTGGGCAAATGGCTCCGAGTTGGGCTTTTCCTGCATGACCAGAGTCAATGCGCCACAAGAGTTGATCTGCTCCTGTTCTTTTTTCAATGCGGCGACTTTGTCGCGTGCCTGCTTGCCAACGGTATCGTGATGATCAAGGAAATTCTGATAGATCACCTGGGTTTGCGCGGGAGTCCGCTGATCGGCGGGTAGGGCGAGGATGTTTTGCAGCGGCACGCGACTGGCGAGGGAACTGATGTCTTGGGCCGTGAGGGCGCGGTTGTAGATGCGCAAGTCCTGAA
>JBJOMZ010000117.1:0-7188 GCA_046052105.1 Verrucomicrobiota bacterium
ATTTTCGTGCTGTGGAATCCCTACAACGTCACCCTGGAACACACCATCAGTGGAACGCTCAATGCTGGGCAAGGCAGTGGCAAGCACGTCAATTTCCTGGGGTTCGGTTGGCGGCGTTCCCCGCCGGGCGCGCTGGCCATTGTCAACAGGGCGACCTTTCCCAACCCCGATGCCGTTCCGGGCAACCAATATCGGCTGCTGACGCCTGGCAATTTCCAAACCCTTGATTTTCCTAACAACAATGCGAACGCGTATGACACCGGTCTCCCTGCGAACGTGGCAAAAGGATATGGCAACCGTTGGGTGGACAAACGCACGTTCGGCTGCTGGCTGCCCGAGGGGAAACTCACCTTCAAGCCGGGCGAGGCGAAAATTTTCTCCCCCGAGTGGAGCGATCCGGCTTACGGGTTGTCGGGTGTGCTTCGACTGCGCGAAGGGTATCAACCGAGCAATCTCGTAGGCTCGGAGTTCAACGCCATCACCAACCTGACGGCGACGCAGAGTTTCTGGTTTTTGATGAAGACCGACCGCATGAGCCAGCCCTACCTGAATCGCGCACCGGGTCACGGGTTCTCGCTGTCGTTCAGTGATGGCAGCTCGCATTTCGGGGCCAACAGCACCATGCCCACCGGCCCCGGTGAGGAGTATCACAATCTGACATCGCTCAGCAGCGACGGCCAGGGTTCGAAGTATTGGCCGCCGGATGAGGTGGATGAAATCGGCTACTCGGTCGCGGAGCTCGCATCGGGGCCATGGATTCCTCTTTTTTCCATCACCTTCGGCCCGCGCATGACCCTAGGCACGGCGCCCGGCACCAAACAGAACCGGCCCACCAAAGGAGTTCTGCAAAACAATCCTCTCGCCGCCTTCGCGCTGAGCGATCCGGCCAGCGGTGCCGCGCGGGATCATCCGGCGAACAACCCTTTCGATTTCGCCTATCACTCGCTCACCCTGGGCTCGACCATTACCCCTAACATCAGCAACTCGAAGGCCTACATCGCGACCGGCTACCAGAGCGGCGATGGTCTGTCGCGGTTGGTCATGGTGGACATTCCTTTGCGTCCGATGTCTTCCCTTATCGAATTGCAAAGCTGGAACCCGCGGGGACAGAATCCCTACCCGCCATTCCAGATGAATCTGATCGGTAACAGCGATGCCACACCCTTCATTCCGCCGAACCAGATTGCGCCGACCTCGCTCTCACCGGCTACCATCCAGACCAACCTGCCGCACGACGATGCCTACTGCGCCAATCATCTGCTTTTCGATGACTGGTTCCTCTCTTCCATCGCGCCCGATCCGCCTACTCTCGGCAACCCCACGGTCAAGGACATCAGCACGGTCTATCGGGAATTCCTGCGCGGCCAGAGGAACCTCGTCAACCGCGCCTACCGCCCCATCGCCGCCGACGGAAAAATAACGGATGCACTCGCCAGCACACGCATCGCACAGATCATCAATAGCTCCGACGGCTGGCTCAAGGTAGCCTCGCGTTTTGAAGTCGAGGGCATGTTCAATGTCAACTCTACCTCGGTTGATGCATGGAAAGCCTTGTTCGGCCATGCCAAAGCGATACAGCAGATCGCCATGCACGGTGCCAATGAAATTGTCGGCACCAACGTCAGTAAAAAGCATGCGGTCACTCGCGGCACGGTGGCGGGTGACATCGAGGCAGGCACGGGAGCGGGGTTCTCTGGGCAATTTGGCAATGCCTCCGAGTTCACTGGATTCCGCAATCTGACGGACAACCAAATCGATCTGCTGGCGCGTCGCGTGGTCGATCAAGTGCGCCTGCGCGGGCCCTTCCTTTCCTTGTCCGAGTTTGTTAACCGCCAGTTGGGGAATGACACGAACCTGGCGCTGGCCGGAGCGGTGCAAAGCGCGATCAATCTGCTGGCGGACGATCCGATGGCCAAGCTGCGCAATCCCGCCAATGCATTGGCGGAAAACGCGATGTCGGCCAAGGATCCGAAAATGAACGGCGTGGGATATGAATTCGAGCAAGCCGCGGTGGGATCCAGCGCCTATGGCGTGCCGGGCTGGATCCGCCAGGCCGACATCCTCCGCCCCCTCGCCCCGATCCTGAGCGTGCGCGATGATACCTTCACCATACGCGCCTATGGCGATGCTCTCGACGGCAACGGTCAGATTGCCGCCCGCGCCTGGTGCGAGGCCGTGGTGAAACGCACCCGCGATTTTGTGAATGCCGCTGATGCCGCCGACAGCGCCGAGCCTCCCGCAAACCCGCTCAACATCCGGTTCGGCCGGGCATACCGCATCATCTCGTTCCGCTGGCTGAACGTCGATGAAGTCTAACAACAACGACTGATCCACTTGTCATGACGGCACTTTTGCAAACCGCCCTGCTTTCCTTTCTGCTCATCAGCTGGTGCGCGGCGAAATCCAGAACCTGCCGCATCGTCTACCCGGAGAGACCCAACGATGCGCCTAAAACCGCGTTCCTTTTCGATGGCAAGAAGTCGACTGCCGTCCACCTGCCGAGTATGACCTTATCCGAAGTCATCGAGCTGCCAGGCGGGCCTCTTGCCCTGTGCATGACCCGGGCTTCCGTAGAAGATCCCAAGGCGCTTCCGGCCGCCGCTCCGAAAGTCATCATTCCCGAAAACGTGATGGACTTTTACCTGATCATCCTACCGGATGCCAACAACGCGGAACTGCCCATCAAACTCAACCTTGTCGATGCGGGAAATGGCAAGCTCTTGGCCGGACAGACACTTTGGTATAATTTCACGAACCATCGAATCCTCGCGAAACTGGGAACCACCGATTTTCAAATTCCGCCGCTCAGCCGAGCGATCTCGCAGGCGCCGACACCGGCCAGTGGGTATTACCTTGCTCGCTTCGCCTATCAGGAAAATGCCACGGCCGCGCCGGCGCCCATCACGGAACAAAGCTGGTGGCATGATGCCGCCTCGAGGCACGTGGGCTTCATGGTCGACACAGGAGGCAAGTTGCCGAAAATCTACTACTTCCGCGACTTCCGCATGCCGGGACAGGACAACGACGCGGAACAAGCGGTGGAAACCGAATGATCCCCTACTCTAGCTCTGCCTCGCAAGCGAGAGGCCGCTGCGCTCACTTCGTCTCTTTCTTTTTGGGCGTAGCGGCTTTTTTACGGGATTGCATGGGGTAGAGAGTTTTAGCGTTTTCCACTTTGCCGGCAGGGCGGCGGGCGGTGGGCTGGGTGCCGCCAATTTCGGCATTCATCTTCTCGGCCAGTGCGCGCAGTTGGGCGACGACCTCGGGATTTGCGGCAGCGACGTTGGTTTTTTCTCCGATGTCCTTGCCGAGGTGATAGAGGCGCGGTTCGGGGCCTTTGGCGTCATCCTTGACAGGACGTGCCATGGCTTCATTCTGCGGCATCAATGCGAGTTTCCAAGGACCTTGTCGCACCGTTTGCAATTGATAGTTATGGAAACCATAGTGGGCTACACGAGGTGATTCTTGAGATTTGCCCATGAACTGTTGCGTTGCGTCACGGCCGTCAATCACCGGGATTTCCGGCACCTTACCGCCGGCGAGAGAAACGAGTGTAGGCAGGAGATCGATGGTGCCCAGCACGGCATCGTTGCTGGTGCCTGCGGGGATTTTCCCTGTCCAGCGGGCGATGGTGGGCACGCGGATGCCACCCTCCCAGGTGCTGCCTTTGGCACCGCGCAAGGGGCCAGCACTGCCGGCGTCCTTGCCCTGGCTTTCCCATGGTCCGTTGTCACTGGTGAACACGATCAGAGTGTCTTCGTCGAGCTTGAGTTCCTTCAGCACCGCGAGGATGCGACCGGTGCTGTCATCCACTTCCTGGATCCAGTCACCGACCCGACCGTTCTGCGATTTGCCGGAAAATTTCTTACTCTCGTAAATGGGCGTGTGGATCGCAGTGTGAGGCAAGTAGAGGAAAAAAGGCTGGTCCTTTTTCTCGCGGATGAACTGGATCGCTTCCTGCGTGTAGAGCTCCACGATGTCGCGCTGGTCCTCGTCCTTGAGCAGGCGCTCGACCTTGTCATCGCGCAGCAGCGGCACCACCCGTTCATCGGAGTCGAGCGGCTTGCCCTGCATGTCGTTCGAGTAGGGAATGCCGAGGTAGTGATCGAATCCCTGCTTCGTCGGCAAAAACTCCGCTTGATCGCCGACGTGCCATTTGCCGATGCATTGTGTGGCGTAACCTAACGTTTTCAGATATTCGGCGATGGTCGTTTCCTGCGGATGCAATCCCTGCGGCGAGCCTGGTCCATACACACCGGGCACGGAAACCCGGACGCCATAGCATCCCGTGAGCAACTGCGCGCGCGAAACCGAACAAACGGTCGCGGCGTAGAAGGACGTGAGCTTGGTGCCATCCTTCGCCATCTGATCGAGGTGTGGGGTTTTTTGTTTGGTCGCACCATAGCAACCAAGATCGCCGTAGCCCATGTCATCCATGAAGATCACGATGAAATTGGGTTTGCGCGTCTGCGCATACGATGCGGCGGATAAAACGATGGAAACGAAAAATACGAGTAATTTCATGATTTGTAGGTTAGGGATTTTTCAGGATGATACAACAGAAGAGCGAGAGAACTGAGAAGCAAATTGAGTGCGATCGATAACAGAACCAACAAGATGAAGTGCTCCCTCAGTTCCAAGGTATTGAGCCCACAGCAGAAGAAGTAGAGAATGGCGATCATGCCGAGTAGACAGATTCCCGCAGGGATGAAACGCAGCAGTCGCGAAACGGCAATCAAACGCCACAGAGGTGCGAGAAGGAATTGAATCAGCGCGAGGAAAATCAACGCCAAAGTCGCCATGATCCCGAGCCAATCCTCGAAATCCGGGGTGGACCGCGAGGTATGATAGAGATCCCTGACCATGTCCGGCCAGATCTCCGTGATGACCCTACCCGAACGCACCCAAATTTCCCGCTCAGCAACGGGATCGTATTCGAAGAGATAGTAAGGCATCAAATTCCACAGCGCGAAAACCGCCAGACTCGCCCATGCGAATCCCCAGGCCCAGCGGTTGCGGGTGGTGGTGGGGATCCACGGGCGTGCGGGAATTTCCATCAAACGATGCGGCGAAACTTATTTTCCCCACTGACTGTGGAAGGCACCGGCGGGCAGGCCTTCCTTGTTCATTAGGTTCGGTTCGGCGATTTGATTCCAGGCGAACCGCACTTGGGTGGGAGCGGGGACTTTATCCGAGCTAACCGTGAGCGACTTGCCATCGGCGGCGATGGTCGCAACGGCGGGTTGGAATTGCCCATCAGCGGCAGCGACTTCGAAGTGCGAGATCGCCTTGCCATCGCGTGCGACCAGACCGCTGCCGGTGTGATCGAAAGAAACCACCATGTTTTTGCCCTCGGCCTTGGCCTCGCGGAACAGGGGGCCGCTGACTTCTTTTTGTTTGATGCCGTAGGTGCGATCGAAGGCCCACAGAGCGAGGCGACGTCCCACCTCCGACTTGTTACCGGGGTGGATGTTGGTCACGTTGCCGATGTCATTGATCACGGCCATGCCCGTGTTGGGGATGTCGAGGGCCTTTTGTTGGGCCGCCCAGATTTCCGGGAGACCCGGTTTGTTGTAGGTAAAGGGAGCCAACTGCACGAAGAGAAATGGCGCGTTCGGCGTGCCGAATTGCGTGCGCCAGCCATCGACCAGCACGTGCATTTTATGATAATACAGCATGCCCTCGCCATTGTTGCTCTCACCTTGATACCACAGGAAGCCTTTGATGCCGTAGCGACGCACGGGGTGAATCATCGCCTGATACATGCCGGTTTGGCTTTGCAACGGCAGCATTGGCACGGCTGCCGGTTGGGCGGGAACTTCCTGACCGGAGCTCATCGCTTTTTCCGCCGCATCGCACCACGAGCGGGTATTTTTGAGATATTGCTTCATCGACTGATCGAAAACGGGCGAACCAGGCAATTGGCTAGCACGAGTTTTGGCCATATCGGCCAATTCAGTCACCTTGGCGAAACCTTCTTCGGCCAGCCATGGATCGATGCGCGTGCCACCCCACGAGCTATTGATGATGCCCACGGGCACTTTCAATTGTTCATGAAGCTGACGCGCGAAAAAGTAGCCGACGGCCGAAAAGCTCGTCACCTTGTCAGGTGTGGCGAGATCCCATTGTCCGACAAAATCGTCCTGCCGTGCGTGGGTGACTTTTTTCGGCACCTTGATCATACGCACCTGAGGCAGCGGGGTGGCCGTGGCAGCGGCCTTATCGGCCTCCTGAGAAGCCGCGATACTCCACTCCATATTCGACTGCCCGCTCGCGAGCCAAACCTCACCAACGAGCACATCCTGCACGGTGACCTCCTTGCCCCCGACTTCCTGAACCTTGAGCGGACGTCCTTGTGCCGAAGCGGGCATGGCTTTCAGTGAAACGCTCCAGGTGCCATCGGCGGCGGCTTTGGTTTCCGCCTCTTGATTGCCGAAACTGACCTTCACGCCTTTTCCTGCGGCGGCCCAGCCCCAGACATTCACTGGCTGATCGCGTTGCAACACGGCACCGTTGGTAAAAATCGCGGGCAACTTTACATCGGCCATCGCCGGCACAACGGCGCACCACAACAACAAGGAAACTCCTGCTTTTCTCATGATCGTACCAATACCGCGCGGGGCATGTGTATTTTTCAAGAAACTGCAGGCAGCTCTCAGAAATGGATGCACGAGCAATCGCGTGAAAGCGACATCTTCCACCATCAGAACCTGAACGAAGCATCGATTCAGGGCGCAAGCAACAGCGGACCGTATTCGCCTGCGGGCACGATCCACGAATCACCCGATCGGGCAGCGGCGTTGAAATTCGCACCGCTGAGGATGTCATGGCCGACGAAAGATTGATCCGATCCGAGAATCCACGCCTGATTGTGACTGATCGCAGCCAATCCTCCGTCCAACTCAACCAAAGAATGAATCGCGCTTGCTTGATCCAGCATCCAGGCCGTAGCGGGATTCCAGCTTCCATTCAGAGACGAAAACTCGCGCCGGGAAATTCCCTGCTCGAAAGCCGCAAAAAGTGTCGATCCGATCATGACGTGGGCGAATCCCGCATCCACTTCCGCCACGACCGAGGCGCTCTCTCCATTGAACCCAAGCGCGGCGATGCGATCACCCGAGCGAGTGAAAATCGTTGCTCCTGAGCGAGTCCAGTCCGACACCGAGACAAGCGATCCGGGAATTTGCA
>JBJOMZ010000118.1:0-7158 GCA_046052105.1 Verrucomicrobiota bacterium
GCCAGTTCACTGCAGACGGATCAGTGGCGCCAACTTGCGGATGCCTCACGACGTTTCACCGAGATCGCACAAATGGATGTATTGGCCGAGAATGAAGGTCGCATTGCTCGCATCGATGAGATGTTCGCTCAACATGACATCGTGGTCAAAATCATCCATAATCTGATTCAGCAACATATTCAAAGCTGGGTGGACATGGATGAGAGAATCCGTCTTGAATTGGATGAATTGGGCAGTCGCTCCACCATCATGTTATCCGCTTGTTTTCTGCTAGCCTTCGTATTTGCTGCATCCACGCTATTGATTGCAAGGAAAAGCATCGCGCGCATGCAATGGCAGCGGGATGAATTGAATCGCGTATCGTGGCACATGTTGCAAACCCAGGAGGATACCGCGCGGCGCTTCTCACACGAGCTGCATGACGAGCTGGGGCAATCCTTGGCCGCTGTCAGGGCGAATCTGGCGCATCCCTCAACCATCTCCACGGACCAACGCAACGATTGCCTGCATCTGGTGGATGAAGCCATCGCCAACGTGCGCGAGCTTTCGCAGCTCCTTCGTCCGGTCATACTGGACGACTTCGGTCTGGAAGCGGGGCTCCGCTGGTTGCTGGACCGCTTTGGTCAACGCAGCCGGATCGATGTATCGTTTGACTCGAATCTGCAATGCCCGTTGTTACCCGAAGTGGAAACGCACCTGTTCCGCATCGCACAGGAAGCTCTCACCAACATCGCGAGGCATTCCCAAGCGACATCCGTGCATTGCAGTCTTTCGCTGGATGATTCCTTCCTGCAGTTGCGGATTGAGGATGACGGAGTCGGGCTGCAGCGCAACACCGGTGAATCATCATCGAGTCTCGGTCTCATCGGAATGAGAGCCCGCGCCCGGGAGTGTGGTGGATCCTTGGAACTAGGGAATCGGGTTCCGCGCGGTTTGCGCGTGAAGATCCTGCTGCCTCGGGAGCGGGTGACGGTGCCATGAAGTGCCGTCGAAGTTCAAAACGGATGCGTGGAAACAAGCCAGATCACCGGTGTGTGATTGTTTTCCCAGATTTTTCCACCGCGGCGTTGAATGGTCTGTTCCATAAAGCCTGCCTCCAGTTTGGTTGTACTGTTGAACTTGTAGCCTATGCCAATGAAGGCACGGTTCTGATCAAATTCATTGCCCTCGACGTTCGATCCGAAATTCATGAAGACTTCGTCAGACATGGCCAGATACGTGTTCTTGGATGGAGTGAGAGGAAAGGTCGCGCGCAGCATATATCGTAGTCGGTTCTCATATCGCCAACGGCTTACATCCCAATCACCATCGGATTCTTTTGCCATTTCGCCAATCCACCGTTGCTCCAGACGCACGCGATGCGTCCAGTCCAACCCCATCCATTTTCCGTTGTGTGCCACTTGTTGCCAGAAACGATGCTCCGGAAAATCGTGCAGCGCGGGAAAGGCGCCATAACGATGGGTTTCCACGTAGCCGTAACCCATGGATAAGGTGGTGTCAGGGGTGAGTTGGTAGTTGACACCGGGCCTCAGCAGCAACTGTTGCCAGTCGTCGCCCATTTCGGCGCGGCGCGCCTGTCCCTCGAGGTGGATTCCCCATTTGGTTCCCAGGATCGGATGGTCGCCGACATAGTTCAACCAGAGGTTGCCGTTGGAATCTTGGTCATCTGCCATGGCGGGCATCGCTTGAGCCAAGAGAACCACAATGCTTGTTAGAGATACTGCTTTCATCTTTTTTTCGTAAGAAGTCAGACTCGTTTGAAACGGGCGGCTTCCGGATGATCGGACACAGGCTCATGATCGCTAAGTCCTTCAATGATCAGTTCGCGGTTTTCCAGTTTCCAGTCCTGCGCCATTTCCTGCAGTTTTTTGTAGACCGTGTGATCGATGAATTGTGTCTGAGTGAGATCGATTTTCACCGTGGTGTGAGACGACATCGCAAGAATCTGTTTGCGCAGCGGCAACCAATTGCTAAAAACGATGGATCGTGAAATACGCATCACAGGAATTTCTTGATGCTCAACCTGCACGTGCGGACGGAACAAATTTCCCGCAGAAGTTCCGGCGATCAGGTGCAGAATCAATTTCACAATGATACCCACTGCGATTCCGATCAAAAGGTCAGTCGCAAGAGTGGCGATCATGGTAACCAAGAAAACCACAAGCTGTCCTTTACCCACGTGCCACATGTGGACGAACTCCTTCGGAGAAGCGAGGTTGTATCCGGTGAATACCAATATGCCTGCCAGTGCAGCCAGCGGGATATTGTTCAGCAACCACGGCACGGAAGCCACCAGCAACAATAAAAAGGTTCCGTGCCAGAAATTTGCCCAACGAGTCCGCGCACCGTTATTTCGATTCGCACTCGAACGGACAATTTCGCTGATCATCGGAATACCACCGATGAGAGAGACCAGCGTGTTGGCCACGCCCACGGCAAACAGGTCGCGATTCAGATCCGTGCGACGCTGCCAAGGGTCAAGTAGATCAACCGCCTTGGCACTGAGCAGAGACTCGAGCGTTCCGACCAGCGAGAACATGACGATCCACTTCAAACTCGCCATGCTGGCAAGTGAGGAGAAGTCGGGGCTCTTGATGCCGCTCAGCATATTCATGGGAAGCGATACAAGGTATTTGGGTCCCAATGCGTATTCATGTCCCTGAAATTGATAGGTGTGTTCGTTTTTGATGCCGAAATAAAGAGCTAGCGGTGTGGCCACTAATAACACCAACATAGGTCCCGGAATGGCCTGCACAAAACGATGTTTGATGAACATACGCACAAATAGCAGAGCGATCGCGACGCCGCCGATAATGGCAATTTCTGGATTCATGGTGGCAAAGCTGTGGGGAATTTCGGCCAGAAGCTCGAGTGGCTCTTTAGCGTGAGCTGTGACCCCGAGCGCCACATGAACTTGTTTCGAGATGATGATCACTCCAATCGCTGCGAGCATGCCATGAACAGCGGCCACGGGGAAGAATTCGCCAAGCGTGCCCCATTTCAGTTTGCCGAAAAGGATCTGAATGAGACCCGAGACAACTCCGACAGCGAGAGCTTTTTCATACCCTAGCTCCTGCACACAACCCAGCACGATGACGATCATGCCAGCGGCTGGTCCTTTGATGGTCAGTTCCGAATTGCTCAACCATGGTGTTAGCATGCCGCCGATGATGGCGGTGAAAATCCCGGCGATGGGGGGGACGCCCGATGCGATCGATATACTAAGACAGAGTGGTAGCGCGATTAAAAAGACCAGAAATCCCGAAAGCATATCGTGACGAATGTGCTTTACGGCGCCGTCGACATTACCGATCGGCTTTGGCCCGTTAGGTATGGTTGTTGGGTTGGTAGGTGTTGACATGGTGGTTCGAACGGGTTGTCAGATGACAAGGGAAGGTAGCAGTCTCGAAAAAAAATAACCATCCCCTCTGGAGGGTAAATTTTCGCGCCTGTTAAGGCTACCGGATCGACTGGTGGAAATATAACCTGTCGAGGGGATAGGAAGCTTCGATCGCTGACGCTATGATGGCGTGAGAAATCATGCATCACCAAGAACACTCGCACGATTGCCCTTGTGATTGCCATGCGCACACGACGGTGAACCAGTCTCCGCGGAGCATCTTGCGCCGAGCGCTCGAACATGCTGCTCACTACCTGCCTGCTCAAGGTCCAATCGGTGTTTTTGCCCATCATAATACTCTCCATGCCTTCCAGCATATGCCGTTTGAGCAGGCTGTGGTAAAGGCGGCGGAAATTTTTGATGCGGAGCCCTATCTTTCCGAACAGGCCTATCAGGAGCATCGAAAAAATGGACGAATTCTCGATCAGGATATCGATGCGATATTGGCCCGCGAGCCAGACTCCTTGTTGTTGGGTGCTCGTTTGACACGCCGTGAACTGCGCAGAGCACTTTTGATTCCCGGATTACGCCGCGTCAATCACGGCAATCTTGCCTGGCAGATCGAGGAAGGAAATTTCATCCGCGAATTCCGGCAAGATCTCCCTCCCACCGCGCTGAGGGCACTGGCTTCCGATCAACCTAGCAGACTGTGGTCGGTTTGTGATTCCCGCTATAAGGAGCTTCCTCTCAAGGAACCGGTCAAGCCCGTGCGCCCCAGAGAAGCGATTGCAAGCAGTCACGGAGTGGACTTGGATGACGTGGTCAATTCAGTGCTGGTTCGGTTAGTGAGTTCCTATCTCGACCAGGGACTCGCCTACTGGCCGATGCCGTCTCGTGATAAGGGTCTTCTTGGCGCGACTCGCGCGCTGTTCCTCGGCACGGTCCTGAGTGAGTTACCTGTGTTGCTTCAAGGCATCCGCGCTGAGTTTTCCAGGCAATCATCGATGAATGCGGAACAGGTCGTGCTCGATCAATTGAAAACTCTGGACCTTGTTGCAGAGGATTGGGAGCCGTTGATTCGCGGCGAGTTGCTCGCTCTTCCTGGTTGGGCGGGCATGATTCAATGTCTGGAAGCCGATCCACTGTTGGCTCCCCACGAGCGACCAGTCTTTTCCCTCATGGAGTTTCTTGCGGTCCGTTTGACCCTGACAACGGTGGCGCTGAAAAACATCGCAGGCACTACGTTGAACTGGAGAGAGCAAAATTTGGAGACGAGAAATCATTTCGACCCTCTCACTCACAAAGCGCGCTTGTTCGACGCCTGCCAATTGTTAGGCTATCACAGCGAGTTGCTTGCGACTCTCAGCGAATTGGAGTTTGACGAGTTATGCCATGAGTTGGAGATGTTCAACGATTGGGAGCGGCGTAGATTGCTTCATCTCGCCTACGAACTTCGTCATGAAAGGCAGATCCTGATTCCCATGGCGCGCCATCGTGCCATGCCCACAGTCGTGGAAAAATCTGACAGACTCGAGGCACAGATCGTTTTTTGCATCGATGAACGTGAGGAGTCGATCCGGCGCGCGCTCGAGGAGGTGGACTCGCTGATTGAAACCTACGGTGCTGCAGGATTTTTCGGTTGTGCTGTTGACTATACTGGTCTCGATGATCCTCAGGGGGTTTCGTTGTGTCCCGTCGTGGTGAAACCCGCGCACCAAGTCGCGGAGATTCCGTTGGTAGAGGATCACGGTAGCTGGCATTTGCGCAAGCGGGCGCGTCGGCTGTGGGCAAGAATCGCGCGCACATCCAGCATCGGCAGCCGCACCTTGGTGCGCGGCACGTTCAGCACCGCATGCCTCGGATTTCTGAGTTTGTTTCCCATGGCCCTGCGCATTCTGGCTCCCTTGAAGTATGCGAAAATCACAGAGAAGTTGAGCTCGATCTTTCTTCCGCAGCCACGCACGGAGTTGCGATTCATGCGCAATGATGACGAATCCCGCAGCGCTACCACCGGATTGCTGGCGGGGTTCAGTGTAGCAGAGATGGCAGACCGTGTAGCCAATATGCTGCATCCCATGGGCATGACGAAAGGTCACGCGAGATTGATCATCGTTCTCGGACACGGCAGCAGCAGCTTGAACAATCCCTTTGTTTCCGCCTACTGCTGCGGAGCATGTGGCGGCAGGTCCGGCGCTCCTAATGCAAGACTTTTCGCCCTCATGGCGAACAAACCCGAGGTCAGAAATCTGTTACGCGAACGTGGCATCCTGTTACCAGAAGACACATGGTTCATCGGCGGTTATCACGACACTTGCAGTGACGACATCGAGTTATTTGATACGGATCTGATGCCAACTTCGCATGCTTCCGATCTAACAAAAGTTCGCGAGAAACTCGATGAGGCGCGAGCCCGCTCGGCTCATGAACGCACGCGGCGTTTCGAATCGTTCGACAACCGTCGTTCGATCCAAGCCGCGCTGCGCCACGTCAAAGAACGCTCCGTGCATCTCGGAGAACCGCGTCCGGAATACGGACATTGCACTAACGCGGTGGCTTTCGTGGGCCGGCGATCTTCCACGCAGGGATTATTCCTCGATCGACGTGCGTTCCTAGTGAGTTACGATGTCACCAATGATCCTGAAGACCGCTACATCGCCGCGGTGCTGGGTGCCGTGATCCCCGTTTGCGGAGGAATCAATTTGGAATATTATTTCAGCACGGTCGATAATGAGCGCTACGGCTGCGGCACCAAACTTCCGCACAACATCAGCGGTTTGCTGGGTGTGATGAACGGGTATCAAAGCGATTTGCGCACCGGCCTTCCCTTGCAAACGGTGGAGATCCATGAGCCGGTAAGAATCCTGTTTGTTGTGGAAACCACAGCGGAGCGGGTTCTGCGGGTCATCCATGCCAATCCCTTGCTCAAGGAGTTTTTGGAAAACCGGTGGATCCGTTTGGCTGTGATGGGACCCGATGACGGAAAAATCCGCATCTACCGCGGCCAAGATCAATGGGAGGATCTAAGCGGTGATGAAGAACCATTGCCCATCGCCGCAAGTTCCTTGGCCTACTATCAGGGTAAACAGGAACACCTGCCCCTGGCCCGGATCAGCCCCAAACTCCTCACCTCCGCCTAACCATTCATTGATATGAACGCGTATGTTTTGTTTTTCATCATGATAGGACTGCCTCTGGCGACGTTCCTGCTTATGGGCACGTTGTGGATGCTCGGCATCGGCATTCAAGAAAGTTGGATCGGGCGCACCATCAAAACGATTTACGCCCTAATGTTCCTAGCGTTCCTCGCACTCTCATGGATGCTCTATCAAGATGCCGATCACTTGATCGAAATCAACATGGGGCATTGGTTTGTGCTCGATCACTACGTATACCCGATGTCTTTCCAATGGGACGCCGTCACCTTGCCCTTCGCGGGCCTGACCATCATTCTGAGCGGGATCGTAGGTTCATTCAGTATCACGTATTTGCACCGTGACCCCGGATTCCTGAGGTTTTTCCTGTTGCTGGTTCTGTTTTCCTTCGGCGCGCTGTTGGTCTTCTCGTCTAGTTCGTTGGATCTGCTGATCGGCGGATGGGAACTCGTGGGCATCACTTCGGTTCTGCTGATTTCGTTTTTCCAATACCGACCCGAACCGGTTCAGAACGCGTTGCGCGTATTCGCCACCTACCGGGTAGCGGACCTATTCATTCTCGTAGCAGTGTTCCTCGCACACCAGTGGTTCGGCGCGGCGAACTGGAATCGATTCCGCGAAATCGCTCTGGATGGCGCTTGTTCGTCGATCAGTCCTTGGATGCTC
>JBJOMZ010000119.1:0-7130 GCA_046052105.1 Verrucomicrobiota bacterium
CCGGCAGAATCCCTTAGCAAGGCGAATTCGGGAAGATATTTTGCAACCGCATCATTGACTTGCAGTTTGCCCTGTTCCTGCAATTGCATCACGGCGCAGGCCGTCACCGGTTTGCTCATCGAAGCGATCCAAAACAAGTCATCCTCGCGCATCGCACGCTTCTGTTCGAGATCTGCATGCCCGCCCACCACCATTTCCGTCTCGCCATCAGCCTCACCCGCAACGGCGATGCCACCGACGATTTCTTGCCGTTCAATCTCCCCCTGCATCGCCTGCATCAGAGGAGATCGATCTTTGCCGCCGCATGAAAATGGCGGAAGAACGCACAGAAACCATACCAGTTGTCGAAATCGGTTCATGATCGTTGGCCAGGCAATCCCTGGATTTTTGGGTAAGTTCAAAAAAACAAAAAGGCGACCCGCTGCTGGATCGCCTTCTTTTCATAATCCGGATCAATGTTGACCAGTGCCGGGCAGGAAGCGGTAATACACTTCCAACATCAAGGTGCAGAGCGCCGTGTGGTAAAAAGCACCGGCACCGTGACCAGCGCCACCATTCCAGGTACCGTCTGGCTTCTGGTTTTTCAGCACCTCATCGCGCATCATCCCGTTGTAGTGTTTCCACTCCTCGCCACCGCGGTTCATCATGGCTTGAGCCTCATAGTAATGGGCATACAGATCGCAGTCTGGAGTGCCAAATTTCAATTTGGAATTTTCTTTGATATACTTCGTGCCTTTGCGCACCTCGGAGGAAGATCCTTTGTCCCACATTTGGAAGCACAAAACACCTACGCCTGTGAGGGAATAGTAGCCGTTGCGGGAGGCCAGCGGTTTTTTGCCGGTATAACCAAAACCACCATTGTCATCCTGTCTGTCTTTCAGATAATCGAGGCCTTTGCTCGCGCAGCGGGAGAGATTTTTGAAATCGAGACCCGTGTGCTTCATGGCCTTGAGAGCCTGAATGTGCCATCCGACGATCGATACATCGCCGCCGCGGTTGCCCGATTCATCATAACCATAATCCCATCCGCCACCTTTGTGTTGGTTGTCGATAAGAAACTGACCGGCTTTCTGCGTGACCTCGGATAGATTGGGCACGTTGATGCTGAGTTGCTTGCAAAATGTGGTTGCTTCCGCCAGCGCATAGACGCAAATGGCATGCTCGTAGCACCAGTGCTTATCACCCACGTTGTCGGCCATTTTCCCCTGGTTTTTCATGCCCACATTGATCAGGTAGGTCATGGCTTTCAGGCAGGATTCACCGAACTCCTCGGAAAGTGGCGTCTCACAATGGCCGAGGTAGGCAAGCAACCCCAATCCGGTCATGGCCGATTTTTTCTGGCCGTTCCAAGATCCGTCCGGGTTCTGGGTTTTTTTCATCCAGCGCAAAGCCTTGAGCACGGCTTCCTCGCACTGCTCGTTGCCTCCAGTTTCCGCCAAACGTTGCAAACGGTCTTCCTTGGAACAACGCTTACGCATGGTCGCTGGGATCGCTCCAAAGCCGCCGCCACCACCGCCGCCATCTCCTCCCGAACCCCAACCGTCACCGAAATCATCGCCGTTGCCAAAGTCCGTCGACGGCTGCGGCACGTCCACTTCCGGCACCGGAATCGCCACGCTCGAGGTCGTGGCCGCGGCAATCACCTTCGCGCTCGACGACGAGGGCGCAGATGGTTTCTGCTTCGAACTCGTGGTCACTTTTTTCGTTTCCAATACCTCTTCCGCAGGCACGTTCGCGCTGTAGGTCACGATCACCGGCGTCTCCTTGAACAAGGGCTGGATAAAAATGAAAGCAAGCAACAAACCGATCAACACGATGCTGAGTATGGCGATGATGATCGACGAAATCGTCGAGTTGCGCTTCATCGCATCGAGACGAGCTTGTGCTTCGGGACTGAGTTGGGCGTGGAGGCTCATGAAAGAAAAGAGTAGGGTGTTTGTCTTACGAAGTAAGCAGACATAGTCTGCCTCGCGGTAACGATCGACGCCAGCAGAAACTTAGCTGTTTTTTCGGAATTTTGAGAATTTTTTGTTTCATCAGGGGCCGATGGTCTGAGGGAATTTTCTGCGCACCTCCTGGTGATCATGGCGAGCGGTTTTCATGACGCGGGTAGATTTATCGGACTGACAATATTTGAGGTGGATTTTTCGCATGAAATCACTAAACGAAATCTTACGCATTTTTCGATGAAATGAAGATACCCGCTACCATGCCATCCCTAATGAACGCACCCGGAAATAGACGTCGGGGATCGGCATCTCGCGGATTCACGCTGGTCTTGGTTCTTTCGGTGCTTGTTTTGCTGGTGATGATTGGCGTCGGCATCCTAGGCATGTCCGGAATTTCGCTGCGACAAACGCTCCAGACAGCCGCTCAATCCGAGGCAAGGGCCAACGCCAAAATGTCACTCATCATTGCGTTGGGCGAATTGCAAAAGCAAACAGGCCTTGATACGCGTGTCACCGCATCCGCGGATCTGCTGGATCCGGCGCATCCACCGTTGCAGGGAGTCTGGCGGAGTTGGGAGGGATCGGATCATGATAGCGGTTCCTTTGCCGGGAGACCCACGACTCCCGACTACGCCTCCAAACGGCGCCACAGCACGCGCAACGGACGTTTTCTCTGCTGGTTGGTATCCAGCAATCCACGCGACAACACCATGGCCGAGGCGAACTTGCTGGCGAGAAACGCGCCTTTTGCCAACTCCATACCGCTGCTTTCCCAAGGAACCCTCGCGTCGCGTGACAATCGCCAGGTGCATGTCTCTCCGACCAAGGTTTCCGGGAGTGGGACTTTCGCTTGGTGGATCAGCGGGGAGAACCAAAAAGCCCTGCTTCCCAAGCCATACGTTCCGACGGAAGAAACCGCGGCGCGATGGTCGGTCATGAGCAAAAGCCACGCCGTTGCCGACCCCAAACCCTTCGATTGGGAACATCTTCTCACCAATCCGGCCATCGCCTCTAAAGCCATCAGTCGGCAAAGTGCGGACTGTATGTCCACGCTCACCAATCAACGTGCCAATCACCATTTCCTCGATCTATCGGCGCAATCCATGGGGTTGCTCACCAACACCGCCACGGGCGGATGGCGCAAGGATCTGTCACTGCTTTCCGAATTCTGGAGCCAGCAGAACGCAAGCGGCCTACCATTCTTCCGCATCAACCCGACGCGCACCTCGAGCGCTTCAATACCTAACACAACGGACGTTTACCCCGCTTCTTCGATGTTTTATCCATGGGCCACCTATCGCGGACAACCGGGTGTCATTCCGATTTATCGGCACGGTGCGGTATCCAGTTGGGAAAATCTCATGGATCACATGACTTCCTACAAACGCGTGAGCGCCCAAAGTTCAGGCCGTTCCACGCTCAACTGCCAGTCGGTGGCGATTGACAACAACGCCAATCACTTCGGCTTCATTCATCGGGTGCGCATTTTGCCGGTGATCGCGCGGATGCAATGGGTCTTCTCGCACAGTGCGGCCCCTGCGGCCAGTGGCGGTGGGCTGCTGGAACCTCGCCTGCTGCTGACTCCGGTGATCACCATGTGGAATCCCTACAATGTAGAAATCACCTCGCCGGCGGCATTGACATTCACCATTCCCAAGCCTCTGCCTGCCGCCCTGCGCTACACGATCAACGGCACGCCCAATCCCTCCTTCCACTCGGTGATGACAGCCATCAATCATCAACCCTCGCTGGGTGGTGGCACCTTGCGCTTCGTCATCAACTCAACGTTTACACTCAAGCCGGGCGAGACACGCCTTTTCAGTCCGGAATCCACCACGCCCGTCGCCAATAACGCCAGCATCAACCTCAGCGCCGGCTACCGCAGCGGTGGCGGTCATTTCTTTCCCGTGCGCGGTCCCTCCGGACAAACCATGGCTCTGCCTTCCTCCGCCACCTTGCGTGTCGAAGCCCGCTTTGACGCAACCTATGTTGACGGAGCGGTGATCAATCCCGAGGGTGTGGGCATCTATCTGGACATGAGCATCAGCGGTGCACGGCATCTCGTCTACCGCATGATCTATACGCCCGACACCGCCAACGCGGTCTATCCGCCACTGCGCAATCTGGCAGATGGCACCTTGGGGCAATGCGTGAGCAATCCGCAACCATTCTTGTCCACGATTTTCGGCGCGCGTTCGGCGAGTCGCACGCACCTTGCCGCCAAGGGCTTGGTTCAATCGAGTCCCTTGGTGAACTACACCGCTATGGGGCGCAAGGATGAAGCGGAGTCCACCATTCGTCGCCACTACGGCGGCACGGGACATCCGGTGAATTCCCCCTTTGACTACAGCTTCGTGCGTCATGCTCCTGGCGGTGACAGCCTGCTGCCGAATGCCAGCGATACCACCGGACGCGGCTATATCGTAACAGGATTCAACAAGGCGGAAGGCTTGTCGCGGTGCGTGATCGCGGAGGTGCCCACCCGTCCTCTGGCTTCCCTAGCGGAACTGACTCATTGGGATCTGCGCTACGAGAATCCCATCCCGCCGTTTTCCCTGAACCTGATCGGAAATTCCGATGCAACCCCGCTGCTGCCCGCAAATGCAGTGGTCAATACGGCCGATGCCGGGCTCGCCGAAAACCTGCAATACGACGATTCTTACTGCGCCAATCATCTCCTCTTCGACGACTGGTTTCTCTCCGCGATCACGCCCGATCCCGCCAACTTCGGGAGCACGGGACGGAGTTTGCAGGCGACCTACATCGACTTCGTCACAGGCAAAACCCCACTAGCGCATCGCGCCTACCAACCGATGTTGATCGATCAACTCGCTGCAGCGCAGTCTGGAGGTCCACAGCAAATCTATTCAGCCTTCGTCGCCCGTCCCACCTCATGGCAGACAATCGCCTCACGCTTGGATGTGGAAGGCATGTTCAATGTCAATTCCACCTCGGTCAAGGCCTGGCGCTCCCTGCTCGGTCATGCGCGCAACCAGCGTGTGCCATCCATCCGCGAATCCGGAGCTTCATGGCTGGTCGGTCTCTCGGACAAATCCCAGCATCCACTCAACCGTTTCAGCGTCGCCGGTGATGTACAGGCTGGGACCATGGGTAGCTCCGGCGCGTTTCCCGAAGCAACAGAATTTGCGGGCTATCGCGTGGTCGATGAAACCTTCCTCGACGCACTGGCAGAGCAAGTCGTGGCCCAAATTCGGAGGCGTGGTCCGTTCCTATCGCTATCAGAATTCATCAACCGTCAACTGTCGTCGGGAGATCTCGCACTGGCCGGAACCTTGCAGGCAGCTTTGAACGAAGTGGCAAAAAATTCGCGCACCAATCCCTATGCCGCGATGCAATCGCTATCGACGATCGCCTCCCCCACCCCAGAGCGGGCTGCCGATGCCGAATACAAATTCCCCGCTGCGGCGGCAGGATTTAGCGCCTACGGTCTACCGGGATGGACGCGCCAGGCCGATGTCCTGCGCCCACTAGCGCCTGTCCTTTCCGCCCGCGATGACACGTTTACCATCCGCTCGTATGGTGATGCGCGCGATAGCACGGGACGCATCGTCGCCCGCGCTTATTGCGAGGCAGTGGTGCGCCGTATGCGTGACTTTGTCGATCCCGCGGATCTCGCGGATACGGTCAATCAACCCGCACGCCCCATCAATCGAGCCATGGGTCGTCGATATCGCATCGCATCCTTCCGCTGGCTGGCTCCTAACGAAATCTGATATTATCCCATGTCCTGTTGGTTGTCTTTGCTGTTTTGCCTTGTGACTGTGCTCACCGCTCATGCGGAAAAAACGCCCGCGCGCACGTGCCGTATCCTGTTTCTCAACGGGCCCGACTCCGCCCCGGACACGTTGCATTTGTTCGATGGCACTCGCTCCCAAGAAGTGGATCTGCCGCGCATGAATCTCTCGAAAGTCTATGAGCTTCCCACGGGGCCTCTGACCCTGCGACTCCTCGACAAGCCCGTCACGGGCCCGAAGCTACTGCCGACCGATGCGCCCAGCGCCACCGTGGCGGAAACCATGCTCGACCTCTACCTGCTAGTCACCAGCGTGTCCACAGATCCATCCTCGCCGCTGCGCATCCAGATCATCAGCGCTAACAACGATCAATTGAGAAGCGGGCAGATGCTATGGTTCAACCTCAGCGACCAAGACATCGGCGGGGTGGTTGGCTCACAAAAGCTTTTGCTGCGCGCGCAATCACGCCAAGTCATGGAGGCGCCCGCCAGCAAAAACGAAGGCTATGCCGTCAATCTAAGTTATCGGCGTGATGGCAGCGACTCACTCTATCCACTCTGCGAAACCAAATGGCAACACGATCCGCGCAGCCGTAGCCTGGCTTTTGTGATCAAAGAAAACGGCGCGCGCACCCCTCGCGTAATGGTATTTCCCGACTATCGTGAAGCCCCCGAAGAAAAACCCTGAGGCTCTGTATCATCACCATTCCGCCACGGTTTGCTCCAGCGCATGGAGCGTTTCATCGATGTCCTCGTGCGTATGCGCCAGCGATAAAAATCCGGTTTCGTAAGGGCTGGGAGCGATGTAGATGCCCTTATCGATCATCGACCAGAACAGCTTGCGGAACATCTCAAGATCCTGCGTTTTGACGGAATCGAGATTGATGATTTCCGCATCGGTGAAGAACAGGCAGAACATCGAGCCGACGCGGTTGAAGCGATGTGGAATGCCTTTTTCGGTAAAAATTTTCTTCACGCCGGCTTCGAGATGCGCGCCGATCTGATCGAGCGTTTCGTAGGCGCCGGCTTTGTCCAGTTCGTGGAGCTGCGTCAGGCCCGCGACCATCGCCAGCGGGTTGCCGCTGAGAGTGCCGGCTTGATAGACAGGACCCAGCGGCGCGAGATAATCCATGATCTCGGCGCGACCGCCGAAGGCCCCGACGGGCAAACCACCGCCGATCACCTTGCCGAAGCACGAGAGGTCCGGCGTGATATTTTCCAATCCCTGCACGCCCGCCTTGCCGAGGCGGAAGCCCGTCATGACTTCATCAAAGATCAGAACCGTGCCGTGTTTCGCGGTAATGTCGCGGAGGAAGTTCAGAAAACCCGGCTGCGGTAAGATCAGCCCAGCATTGGCAGGATAAGGCTCCAAGATCAACGCGGCAATCTGTCCGTCCCACCGCGCGAAGGCGGCCTCCACGGCAGCA
>JBJOMZ010000120.1:0-7020 GCA_046052105.1 Verrucomicrobiota bacterium
TGCCTACGTGAAAAGCAACGGCAGCTTCCGTGCGGTGATCCTTTCACTGCTCACCTCCGATTCATTCCTCTATCGCAAATGATTCTTCTCCTGCAGCGCGGACTTCGGTCCGCTTCATATCCATTGAAGATGCGGACTGAAGTCCGCGCTCCATTTTTTTGTCGATCGCACCCAACCCTATCACACACTCCTCATGAACAACCGTCGTGAATTTATCCGCAACGCCTTTCTCGCGATGGGCGGCCTCTCGTTGCCAGGCATCATGCCGTCGTTATCGGCTGCGCCGCTGATCGGTGGCGCTTCCACCCGTCCGCCCATGCGTTTCATTTTCATGCATCGCGGCAACGGGCTTTTTCCTAAAGTGCTCGTCCCGCCCACCCTCGATAAGGAAGAGCTCGACAAGGAAAAACAAAACCTTCCGTTCGAGGTGGATCTCTCCCAACACAGTTTGCCCGAGTGGATGAGCCCGCTGGAGGCGCACAAGGACCAACTCACCATCATCCAAGGATTGTCTGGAAAAATGTGCACCACCGGTCACCACTCGTGGTGCTCGTCGATGGGTGTTTACAAAGCGAATGAGCGTCTCAGTTCGATCAAGTGGGCGACCGTCGATTTCGAAATGGCGAAACTTTTCCCGTCTCCCATGGAGCACATCGAGCTCGCCTGTTTCCCCACCGATGGTGGTAACGCGCGCGGTGGGTTGGACGGTATCGCCAAGGGATTCTCCGCGCGCGGTGCGCAGCAGCCGAATTATGCTTTTGGCGGCCCGGGCATCGCGGTGGATGAGATATTCAAATCGGTGTCTTCAGATCAAAACGACCAGGTGCGCTATCAGCTTGAGCGCAAGGTTCTCGAGTTCGCTGCGGGCCACCAAACGGAACTCGCCCGTCATCTCGCCGGCATCGAGAAAAAGAAAATCGGCAACTACGCCAGCTCCATTGATGAAATCCGCGAGCGCGACCGCAAGATCGATCAAATGGCGGACATCGTGCGCAAGCACGTGCCCAAGCTGGAAAGCAAGTATCTTTCCAACGACATGGACACCTACACCCGTCAGGTTGGTCATACCGAGGTGTTGCTCTCTGCGCTGATTTCGGGGCTCACCAACGTCGTCGCGTTTACCGTTGATGAGCTAGGCCACCACTACACCGGCATTCCCGGTATCGAGGGAGAGAAGGTCAACATGCACGACATCGGCCACGGCAAGCCGGTGAAAAACTTCGCGGCGGAGGAAATTCGGAAGCGCACCGAACACCATCACATGGAGCTGATGAACCGCATTGTCACCCGCCTGAAGAGCGTTCCGGAAGGGGAGGGAACCATGTTTGACAATACCATGGTTTTCTATTTCCCCGATTCCGGCGAAACGCATCACAGCCATGGCTTCGAGTTTCCTTTCGTCGTTATGTCGGGTCGCAACAGCAAAATGAATTTGGGCAACCGCTACATCCGTCTGCCCTACTGGGGCAAGGAAGGTCACAAGACACTGGGCAATTTCTACACCACCCTGCTCAACGCCTACGGCAATCCGATCAAGCACTTCGGCGATCTGGATCCGGGATTGAAATTTGACCAACTCGGGCCGATCAAGCAGTTTTTCATCTAACGAAAAAGTCGATCTTTTCCTCTCTTCTCAACGCGTGACCTTGAGACGGGCGAATCGTTGGCTGCCCGACTGGGGTAAAATGAGAGTGATCATGTCTTTTCCTGCGGATGGGGTATTTTTTTGCACGCTGACTCCGCTCGGATTGGTTGTGGCGGCGGCGGGAACCGCGTGACTCACAGTCCAATCCGTGAGATCGGTGCTGATTTCAATATCTACGACCGTGGCACCATCGATGGACGCCTGGTCCCGCGTGAAGCTGAAGACAACATTGCCATTGGACGCTGAGACATTGGGGAGTTTGCTTGTATCATGAGTGGCGCTTGTGCCTCCGAGTATGAACTCGATGACATTGGCCACGCCATCTCCATCCTCATCGCCTGCGGGGTCATCGCCCGTAAGGGGAGCGTTAGCCGTGACCCACATGGCATACGCTGCCGGGGAATCTGTGACGGTGAGAGTGCCGGTATCGCTCGCGAAATAAGCATCCATAGCGCCGACGCCGAAACCTCCGTTGGTGGCCCCAGTGCTGCTGTGTCCGTAGACACCCGCGGGCTTCTGCGAGGTGCCAATGAACAGTTTCGCCACTGTGTCGGTTCCGGTAAAATCGAGCCGCAACAGCGCGCCGGAGGCGGCAATCGTGAGGCTGGAGGCATCGTTGCCCGTATTCTGAGCACCTAGGCTCAGCGTGCCGCCGCTGACGGTCGTGTTTCCCGCATAGGTGTTGGCACCTGTGAGGGTTAAGGTGCCTGCGCCGGATTTGGTGAGTCCGAAGTTATTGCCGTTGGTCGAACCGGGCATGGCGGATCCTGAAACGGAACCGCTGGCAACAGCTCCGAGCGTGCCTGAATAGGTGAAGTGACTGGTGTTGTTGATCGTCAATACAGCGGGAGCGGAAACATTGCTGTTTACCACGCGTTGCGCTCTGAGGGTTCGCGTGATGTTCGTTAGGCCTGAGAGTTGTTGATGAAAGCCATTCAGATTGAGTTCCGCAAATCTTCCGGTTCCGCTGCCATCTTTGCCGTCTATGGTCAGCACGGTGGTGATGGGGAGCGCGTTATGGGTTCCGAGTTTGAGAACGACTTGGGTAGCGGTGCTGCCACTCGTGTCCAGCAAGGTGTTTCCCGTGTAGGTATTTTTTGAACCGAGGAAAACCGTCGACAAAGCATTCTGATCCACGCTGCTGGTGAAGGTGATATGACCATTACCAGAGATCACACTCCGCAGAGTGAGCGTGGAGATGTTTCCCGAACCTGGTGTCTCGGTAGGCGCACTGATGATGCCCGTAGCGCCACTGCCAGACAGTGTGATGGGAGAAGTGATGATGATGCCATCGATGCTCGGTTGCAAGATCGCGCCGTTCGCCAGCGCAATGCTGGAGGTGGTGAAAAGCGAGAGCGGGTGACCGATGCTCAAAGTCCCGCCATTCACCGCGGTCGCACCAGTGTAGGAATTTTTCCCAGACAATGCGAGTGTGCCAGAACTGTTTTTTGTGAGCGTGCCATTGCCTGTTATGGTGCCGTTCAGTCCTAGCGTCTGTGTCGTGCTGATTGCTGCGTTCGAATTCAGCACGACGTCATTGTCAAGAGTCGCACTCACGGTATTTGCTAAATTTCCTCCGTTCATTTGGAGAACGCTGCTGCTCAGTGAGGAACTGTCGTTTGCGCGCAATGTGCCGTTGAGGACGGTTGTATCTCCCGCATAGTTGTTTGCAGTGGCTAGTTGCACCGTTCCTCCTCCATCAATCGTTAGACCGGGATAACCACTGATCGTGTCATTGAATGAGGCCGTCCGTCCTGTAGCCACATTCCAGGTGCTGGGAACAGACATTTGAACCGGACAATTGACCGTGAGGTTTTGTGTCGCTGTGCTCATGTCGATGCCGGCGTCATCGAGCGCGAGCGTGGAAGTTCCGTTGATCGTTACAGCGCCGCCCGGGTTGGTGATTTTGAGCCCATTCCACAGTTGATCACTGGCCAGTGTGGTGGTGTTTGCGGTGGTCACTGCGTTCGTCCACGCGGCTTGGTGGTAGATTCCGGGTGCCACGCTGCCTACCCAGCTTCCACCAACGTTCAAATTCGTCGCGTTATTCGCTTTGTTGATCGTCGTGATCTCTTTGGCCAAGGTGCCAGCCCACGAGCGAATCTGGACTCCGCTGATCAAAATGATGTTGAAGTCCGCCGGAGCATTGAGCTTGTTGGCTCCGAAATACATACCCCAGCGGAAAGTGCTCAATCCCGTCGGACGGCTGTAACTGCTGGACGCATACAAAACACCATCGATCCAGAGTTTGTAAAATTCGCCATCGTCCAGCACTCGCACATCGAAACCACGACCGGTGAAATTTTTCGCTGTGCCATCGGGATTCGTCACGAGCACATCGGTAGCGCGTCGATTGTTGACCGTAAGCGATCCGTTCGTACCCACACTGAGGCCGACCGCCCAATCATTGTCGGTGTTTTTTAACTGAAAGCAGGTATAGCCTTGTTTGAGTTGGGCGAGAGTGTAGCGGGCAGTGAATTCGTAAGTCACGTTATCGGTGAAATTCCATCCGCCCCCCATGAACGCCTCGGTGTGCGATGATGTGCCCTCGCGTGTGGTCGCGGTGTTTTCATCATTCACGAAGACTCGCAACATGTGCGTGTTGCCATCTATCTGAAACCAACGACTGAAATCCGAGAAGCTGGTCGTGGATGTGTGACAAGCCACGTGCAATCGCAGCGAACTGACCTGAATCGGGCGGTTGCCATAAAGACCGACCTCGACTGCGGCGTTGTTGACATTGATGGCAGAGCCATACACCGGACCTGGGTCATTCGAACCGTCATTTAGCGTCGGTAAAATCGTGCTCCACAGTGGGTTGGCAGGATTTCCGGAATCCGTAAACAAAGTTGTCGTGGGTGCAACGGTGAATCTCCATCCCGTATTGGCGGTGATCCCTGCAAAGTCATTGCCCGAGGTGTCTTGCAGTGCCCCGGCAGGAATCAAGACGTAATAACTTTGTCCCGTGAGAAGGTCACTGGTAGGATCAATCGTTAATTCCGCAGCGTTAAAGGTAAGTCGCGTGGATGAGGCAACGTTGAACGATTCCACCAAGGTACCATTGCTGCTGCGACGCAATTCGATATTTCCTGTGCCTGCAACGATTGTCTCGCGGAAGGTGGCGACCAAATGGGTACTAGTGGACACCATGGTAGCGTTGTTGGCAGGTGAAGCCTCGCTCAGAATGGGAGAGTTGGTATCTCCTAAGCCGCTGATCACGTAATCCAAAAACTTTCCATTGATCTGCAAAGTGCCGACTTGATTCCACGCGAGTGTGGGCACGCTCCCGAGCGAGAAACCGCTCGCATTCACAGGACCGCTGCCGAATTCTATCAGATGATATCTGCCATTGAATCCGTGGGTGGTGGGAAGATTGATTTTTATCGCTCCCGTTGTGTTAGCCGCGTTTAAGGCATAAGTGACTTTGATAGCAGAACTACTCGTGAAAATCGAATGATCTGCAATGTTGATGGTGGCAGATCCGGTGAATGACAGTTGCGAAAACGTGAGATTTCCAGCAGCGGGATTGATTTTTCCTCCGGAGGCGATTGTTACGTTTGCATTCACCGCTCCGCTTCCTGAGAGAGTAGCTCTGTTTTGGATCGTGGTCGGGCTGGTGCTGCTGCCGTCCATTTGCAAAGTGCCTGCCTGGACCGTGGTGGTTCCCGTGAAGGTATTCGCTGCGGTGAGAGTGAGCGTGCCGCTGCCGCTTTTGATCAGTGAGCCGCTGCCACTGAGTATTCCCGCATAGACGGTGCTGCTGTTGTTTGTTCCCACCGTCAGAGCGATGGGCGTCGATGCACTGTTGCGCAGCGCGAGATTCAAGCCCGTGCCCGCACTGCTGGCGGAAAGTCCGCCGAAGGTAAAAGAATTCGCGGTAACGGCGCTGTCAAAAATCAGGTTGGCATCCGAGCTCAGAATCACGGTGCTGTTTTGCAAAGCGAGCTGATTTTTCAAAGCCACGGCGATGCCACCGGTAGCTCCGGCGCTGAAACTAGTGGTGCCAGAAAAGGTGTTCGCACGCCCCAAGGTGATGGAGCCGATGCCAGAAGTGGCGGGGCCAGCGAGGACGAGGTTTTTTCCAGCAACTCCAGCAATGGCGGCATTGATGATGAGAACTCGACCCGTAGTGGCATTGGCTGCCGCAAGAAAAGTATTAGATCCGGTAACGCCCAAAGTCAATGTATACGGACCAACGCCCTGTTCGATGGAGTTCGAGGTGGGCGTGCCACCAGCTTTCTGAGTAAATCCGCCGAGAGTGATGTTGGCGCCGAGGGTGATGTTGGCGGTGGCGGAACTGTTTTCCGCGATATCGTTGTTCGCATTGACCCATGCGAGTGTCCAAGGTCCCGCTGTGTTGGATGCCCAGCGGTTCACCGTGGCGGTATCCCACGTGCCATCGCCTCCTGCGGTGCTGCCGTTGCCACTCCAATAGCGAACCGCCGCGCTCACCTGACAGATCATGAAAAGACTCACCAGTAGGGCGCATATGACGTCTTTTCTGCTGGTCCTGGAAAGGCGATGTCTCATGGGCGCGGGTTGTTGATGTTGATCATTGCGTCAATCAACATCATGAATTTTATGTCATGCAAACATCGGTCGCATCATCACCGCTGTCAAGAGTTTGTCCCATTTGTGTCCCTTCTCTGGAATCCTGCGCATCGACTTTCCTAACGGCATTTTCTTGACGAAATGATCATTCTCGACAGACATTGCATCCATGTTAGTTGTAATACATTTGCTGCGATCCATCTCGCTGAAATCTCGATTCTTATTCTGGATGCGCAGCATCGCGACGGTATTGATGTTTGCCCAGGCTCGGGCCGATACAATCTATGACATCGTCGTCTACGGTGACTCTTCGGGCGCGGTCACTGCTGCGATTGACGCGAAACGTCGTGGACACTCGGTGATTCTCGTTAATCCCGTGGCCTTTCCCGGCGGTATGAGTGCGAGTGGTCTCGGCGCCACGGATTTCCTCGGCAGGCGCAATACCTTCGGCGGGGTCGCCTCGGAATTTTATGACGCTGTGGCGGCGGCTTACGGCAAAGATTTTGTCCGCAGCTTCGAGCCGCACGTGGGCCACAAGGTGTTTCAACAATTGATCGCCGACGCCGGTCTCACCGTGGCCTACAACGAATTGTTAGACCGTGAAAAGGGCGTGAAGATGAACGGCAAGCGCATCGAATCCATCACCACACTCAGCGGCAAAACCTATCGTGGCAAAATGTTCATCGATGCTACCTACGTGGGTGATCTGATGGCTGCGGCAGGCGTTACCTACACCGTTGGACGCGAAGCCGAGAGTCAATATGGCGAGAGCATCGCCGGCGTGCGACGTGGTGACACCAATCCCCGCGTTCACTACACTCAAA
>JBJOMZ010000121.1:0-6906 GCA_046052105.1 Verrucomicrobiota bacterium
CAACCACGACTTCTGTTAGAGATGATCAAAAGGAAAATTACCGCACCCTCCGATCTCTCGAACGCCCCCGAATGGGCCCAGCCCATCATTGCCGCCGCCATCCGTCTGCACCGAGCGATGTTGTGAATTAGGCGGATCTAACGATTCGTGATCACCGCGTCGGAAGTAAGCAGGGTGGAGCACACGATCGTCAATGCCGCGCGATGGGCATCCTCGGCCCCACATACAGACCTGGCACTGGCAGGGTCTTTTTGATAGATAAGGAGCTGCGCATCATAGAGTTCCTTGAGTGCCTGAACTTCGGCAGGGCGTGGCTCGCGGCAGGTGAGAATGGCAAAAGCATGCCCAGCTTGGAGAGTTTGCTCCGACGGTTTTTCTGTGATGCAGCGGTCCGCGAGCTTGCGGGCGCATTCGAAGAAACTCAGGTCGTTGAGAAAAATCAAAGGCTGCAAGGGCGTGTTGGTGCTAAGTCGTCGTGGTTGGCAAATCTCCCGACTGCCGGCATCAAGCGTGAGCATGTTGGGTGGCGGCGCCGTGCGTTTGATAAAGCTGTAGATGCTTCGCCGATAGAGCCCTTCGCCTTTGTCAGGCACATAGTCGCCTCCCGAAGCACCCGCTTCCGACCACAGGCCCGCCGGCTGCCATGGCTTCACACTGGGGCCACCGATTTTTTCCACCAGCAACCCAGCGGCTAACAGTGCCTGATCACGAATGGCTTCGCCGGAAAGACGGTAACTCGGTCCGCGTGCGAGCAGTTGATTCTTCGGGTCGCGTTCCAGTTTTTCTTTGGTGAGAGCCGATGATTGACGGAAAGTTTGACTCATGACGATGCGCTTGAGCATTTTTTTGACATCCCAGCCGGACTCGATGAATTCGCGCGAAAGCGTGTCCAACAATTCCTGATGGGTCGGTGCGTCTCCTTGCAGACCGAAATTTTCCTGCGTGGGCACGATGCCATTGCCGAAGCACATCATCCACAAGCGATTCACCGTCACGCGCGAGACCAGCGGATTGTTCGGATCCGTGGTCCACTTCGCGAGGCCGAGACGGTTTTTGGGCAACGAGGGATCGAAGGACATGACAGCCGAAGGCGGAGCCGAGGGCACGGGTTTGCTGAGATCTGGCGAGGCATAATCTCCACGGGTAAGCACATGATACTGAATCGGATGCTTGGTTTCCTCCATGCACATGATGAGCGGTATGTGCTCGAGGTATTGATCGTGGAGTTGCTTGCTGGCATTTGTCACAGCCTGGCGCGCAGCGGCGAGATCGGCATCCACATGGGCTATGTAGTATTCCTTTACTCGTGCCTTGGACTCAGCATTTCCTTGCTTCGCTTGTTGGAAAACGGCATCCGCTGGAGTGCCCGCCAGTTCTGCGACTTCCACGGCTGTGAGCGCATGGCGGAATACAGAAAGATCATCGATTTTGCCTTGGGCAAAACCGCGGTCGTCACGAGGACGAGAGGCGAGGCGGAAGGTCTCGGCAACGATGTTTTTATCGAGATGATCACGTAGCACGGCAGTCTTCGCGAGCTGACCATCGTAATACAACCTCATGCCATCCGCGCGCGAACTACCATCGTATGTCACCGTCACCTGCACCCATTTGCCTACAGGAAAGGGCTCCGTGGTCTCGATCGATGCCGCACAACCGGGCCAGATGTGGATGGCACTCCAGCGCAACCTGCCTTTTTCTAACAAAATTTCAAACCCAGCGGCATCAGCCGACTGCGAATACAAGCGCGGACCGCTATGCAGAATCACCGCGCGATCCTTGGGCTCGGGGCAGAAAATGCGCAGGGAAATGCTCAATTCATCGTGTCGCGTGATGCCTTGCACACCATTCAGATCGAGGGGCGTGTCGCCGTCAAATTCCAATGCTTGAGCGACGGCTCCGGGCACCACTTGGAAGCCGGCACCACCTAGACTAGCAGAACTGCCACCGGCCACAGAGTTGGTCGTTTGATTGCTCTCTACCGCGTCGAGGGGATAGTGGGCGATGCGCGGAGAAATCCCGATGTTCGGTGTGGCAGCGAACCAAGCATCGAAGGCGGCATCACGATTGCTCAGAAGATCCTGGTAGTTTTTGCGCGCGACATCCAGAGTTGCCTGACGTTTGGCTACCTCGTCCGGATGATGCGGTTGCATCAGGCGCATGGAGGGCGGCGGCGCGGAAGTGCTGATGGAATAGGGATACAATCCGGTTTCATCGATCTGACCGAACATGGATGCCATGCTGTAGTAGTCCTTTTGCGGAATGGGATCGTATTTGTGATCGTGGCACTTCGAGCACTCCATCGTCAGTCCCAGAAACGCGGTGCCATAGGTGTGCACACGGTCAGAAACATTTTCCATGCGGAATTCCTCGGCGATGGATCCACCCTCCTCGGTCTGACGATGCAGACGGTTAAACATCGTCGCTAGGCGCTGCTCCTGCGTTGGATTCGGCAACAGATCCCCAGCAATCTGCCAAGTGGCGAATTGATCGAAGGGCAGATTTTCATTGAACGCCTTGATCACCCAATCACGCCACGGCCAGGTGAAACAGGCCTTATCGCTCTGATACCCATAAGTATCGGCAAAGCGCGCGACATCGAGCCAATCCTGCGCAAGCCGCTCGCCGTATCGCGGCGAGGCAAGCAAGGCATCGACACGTTTTTCATACGCGTCCGGAGAAGTGTCCGCGAGAAAATCCCTCACTTCCTGCGGCGAAGGCGGAAGACCAGTGAGAACAAGAGACGCGCGCCGCAACAGCGTGGCGCGATCGGCAGTAGAATTCGGTGAAAGCCCCTGCTCTTCCATTTTCGCAAGAGTGAAACGATCGATGATATCCAAGCACCATACCTCGTTTTTCACGATGGGTAGAGTATGTTTTTTTGGCGCTACAAATGCCCAGTGTGGTTGGTATTCGGCCCCCTCCGCGATCCATTGTTCCAGAATTTCGCGCTCTTGTTCCGTGAGTGGACGATTCAGTTTATGCGGAGGCATGATATCCTCAGCATCGTGGGTGCGCATGCGCGCCACCATTTCACTGGCTTTCACGTCACCAGGCACGATCGCTCGCTTACCGCTATCCAACGTCAACGTCGCACCCTCAAAAGTATCCAATCGCAAGCCCGCCTCGCGGCCTTTGTTCCCATCAGGACCGTGACAACCGAAGCATCGATCCGAGAGAATGGGCCTCACGTGTCGGTTGTAATCGATTTTTCCAATCGCCAAGCTTGTTTTCGTTAACGCTCCGCTTCCCTGATGATCGTCCTTCCCTGTCGAAGTGGGTGCCGTGGCGGACGAACGGGAATCGCATCCGACAAGACAACAAGCCGCCATCAAAAACAAGCTGCTACGCAACGGAACAATCAAGGGGTCAAGGGGTGGCATAAGGCGATCTTTCAGCACGCACCATTACGTGCCATACCTGCCGGAAATATCAACAAATCAGCGCTAGAAAACGCGCTTCCCTTGTGTCATCGTAGCGGCATCCCCATGAGCGCCAACGATCACTCCATTCCCGAACTCTTAGCCCCAGCGGGCAACTGGGACTGCGCCCGAGCGGCGGTGGCAAATGGGGCGGATGCCATTTTTTTCGGTCTCTCGCGTTTTAATGCCCGCTTGCGTGCTGACAACTTCACCGAGCAGGACCTGCCAGATCTAATGACATTTCTCCACCGTCACGGCGTGAAGGGATTCGTGACGATGAACACGCTCATCTTCCCCGCGGAAATCGAGGATGCCGCGCGACAGCTGCTCTGGCTACAGGCCTGCAAAGTCGATGCCATCATCGTGCAGGACCTCGGACTAGCGAAACTGGCGCACACCATCGCACCGAAACTCGCCCTGCATGCCTCCACGCAAATGACCATCACCTCACCCGAGGGACTTGCCTTTGTGGAGTCTCTGTTCCCGCTCGAACGCGCCGTGCTCGCACGCGAACTTTCGGTCAAAGAATTGCATCGTTTTTCACGAGCCACCGTCGAGGCCCAAGCCCCACTAGAAGTGTTCGTGCATGGCGCCTTGTGCGTCGCTTACTCTGGTCAATGCCTGACCAGCGAAAGCCTGGGTCAACGCTCGGCGAACCGCGGCGAATGCGCACAGGCGTGCCGCATGCCGTATGATCTGATTGTCGATGGCGTGCAGCAACCGATGAACGAAGTGCGTTACCTGCTCTCGCCGCAAGACCTCGCCGCCGTGGATCTGATTCCTGACCTCGTGGAGGCAGGCGTCAAATCCTTTAAAATCGAGGGTCGCTTGAAATCGCCCGAATACGTCGCCGCCGTCACCCGCGTGTATCGCAAGGCTCTCGATGCCGCGATGGAGCAAAAACCTGCCTCGATCAGCGATCACGACCGCTATGCGTTAGAGATGACTTTTTCCCGAGGCCTCTCCACCGGCTGGCTGGCGGGCACCAATCACCCCTACCTCACCCACGGCAAGTTCGGCAAAAAACGCGGTGCCATGCTGGGCGAAATCACCGCCACCGGTAGCGGCTGGATCGAACTGGCGCAAACCCATCCCATTCCCTTGCAAGCGGGCGATGGCGTGGTCTTCGATGCCGGCGAGGATCGCAATCACGAACAAGGCGGACGCATTTGGAAAATCGAGGGCACACGCATCTACTTTCACAAAACCTTTTCTCCACTCGATTGGAATCGCATCCGCAGCGGTCATCAGGTCTGGAAAACCTCGGACCCCAAACTCGAGAGCGAACTGCGCAAAGCATGGCAACAGGCGAAGTTGCAGCCGAAAAAAATGCCACTGCACCTCACCGTCACAGGATCACCCGGCGAAGTGCTGAACATTTTCTGCGCAGGCCATCATGTCACTTCGTCCATACCTTTAGGCATAGCGGAAAAACACCCGCTCACCACCGCGACGCTGGAAACGCAGCTAGCGCGACTCGGTGATACCGACTACGAACTCGCCGGCCTCGACAACCAACTTACGGGCCATTGCCACATCGCCGTATCCGAGCTGAACCGCCTGCGCCGACAGCTGGTGCAGTTGCTCGATGAACAACGCGCCGAGCCCGCACCGCAAATCACCACGGTTCCCGATTACACATCGCTCCTCCCACAGGACAGCCGCGAGCCCGCGAGCAAAAGCCCGCAACTTGCCTGCCTGTGCCGCAGCATGGAACAGCTCGAAGCCGCGATGGAAGCGGGAGCCGACGCGATCTATTGCGACTTCGAGGATCCTCGCCGCTACAAGGACGCCGTCGCGCTTTGCCCACAAGTCTTCGTCGCCACGCCACGCATCATCAAACCCGGCGAGGAAGGCTACCTGAAGCTCATCGAACGCAGCGGCACAAAAGGCGTGCTAATTCGCAACCTCGCTGCTTTGGAATACTACAAATCTAGTAGTTTACGCCAAATCGGCGACTTTTCCCTCAACATCGCCAACCCACTCACCGCACAACTCTTGAGCGAACACAGCTCGCTCGAGCGCATGACGATTTCCTACGATCTCAATATCAGCCAAGTATTGGATCTCCTTGCCGGCACGCCGCCAGCCTGGCTGGAACTGACGCTCCATCAGCACATGCCGATGTTTCACATGGAGCACTGCGTCTTCTGCACCTTTCTCTCCACAGGCACCGACTACAAAAACTGCGGTCGTCCCTGTGAAACGCACGTCGTGCACTTGCGTGACCGCGTCGGCCAACTCCACCGCCTCAGTGCCGATGTCGGCTGTCGCAACACATTGTTCAATGGCCGCGCCCAGACCGGAGCCCGATTCCTGCCCGCCTTACTCGGTGCCGGCCTGAGGAATTTCCGCGTCGAGTTGCTGGCCGAAACCCGCGAGGAATCTCTGCAAACCTTGGGTCTCTATCGCGAACTCCTCACCGGACGCTGCACACCCGCCGCCCTGCAACAGGAGCTCGAAGTCACCGAAAAACTCGGTGTCACCGAGGGAACTCTGCGCGACTGATCGTTGCGACAGGCCACTCCTGTCTAGATATCCGATAGCCTGATCGACAAAGCGGATGGAATGGCTTGGCATCGGTTTTCACCGCCGCTTTTCCATTGAAGTATGGCGGTTCCTCGCTAGTATCGTCAGGCATGAAAGTTGAGATCGATGCATTTGCCGGTGTGAAGGCGAGGCAACACCGAAGAGCACATCCTTGGTTGTGGCTTACCCTCATCATCGCCATCATCAGCGGGATGATCGTCTTGTGTTCTCCGCTTGCCGGAAAAATCAAACGGGCCCTGTTGAGCCTCAAGTCCGATCAGCGGCGCAGTGCACAAGAGGAAGCGGATCTGGAGCGACAAATCGAAAATCGTTTGCGTGCGGAGTTTGAACAGGAACTCGCTGTCCGGATGCGCGAGATTCGTCAAGCCTCACGCGCCCCGGAGCCAGCCCCAACCAGTCCTCCCGCGGTCGCGGTTCAGCCGAGCACTCCTGCACCCGAACCGACCGCCAATCCATCAGGCGTGGATGTGAGAACGCTGCGCAGCGGCATTCCCTTTCACTCCGAGGTTATCATCGCCGGCGGTCAGCAAGCCTCCAAAGAGCGCACGGACAAGGACAGCTACAAAGCGGAATACAAGCTCACTGTGAAAGTGCCGCAAGCCGCGAAATCGCTGGCTGAATTGCAAAAAGTCAGCCCCGAAATCGAAAAGATTCTGCCCAAACTTCCACAGTTGTTAGAAAAAAGTGAGGTCTCGCCGAATTTTCAATTGCTCTACAACAACAAAATCACACGCATCAAGAAAGATGCGAACCTTTTGCAGGAGTTGGTCAGCAAACACAATTTTTATGATGTGGAAACCATGCTGCACCTCCGCGACCCGGGAACCAACCGTCGTGTGTTTTTGATGCAATCGGAAATGGATGTGGTCTCGGATGGCTCGGATGGCGATCGCTTGGCCACCATGCCGCAGGAAATCGTCGAATCCACCAACTACCA
>JBJOMZ010000122.1:0-6891 GCA_046052105.1 Verrucomicrobiota bacterium
CAACTCGATTGTAGTGCAAGGGCCTCCCGCCGGTGTCGAGATCATCAACAATCTTCTCGATGAGATCGACGTCAAAGCGGATCAAGTCATGATTTCTACGGTGTTTGGTCAGTTGACGTTGAGTAATGATCTAAAATATGGCGTGGATTGGTTTAAGCGCCTGGGAAATGATGACGTTGCAGGTAACATCGGCGGTTTAATCCCATACAGTGGCCCCTCTTCCAGCACTAATCCAACAGTTAATCAATTTCCTAATATCTACAAATCTACCGAAGATCTAAGTGTTGGAAGCGCTGGCGGGCTTGGCGTGTATGGTCAAATTGGTAAGAATCTAAGTGGTTACCTGCAAGCATTGCAATCTACTGGTGATTTTAATGTGATCTCGCGTCCCACCATCTACACGGCAAACAATCAAAAAGGGTTTATCTCCAGCGGACAGCAAATTGCTGTTCCTTCTAGCACCTTCAATGGTGGCGGCAACTTTGGAGCTAGTCCAAGCACGAACATCGAGTATCGCGATGTGGTTTTGGCGCTGGAAGTAGTACCTTTGGTGAATTCTGAAGATGAAGTGACCTTGCAGATTTCGCTGGTGAGTCAAGGTCTGGGTGAAAATCGAGAAATCGGAACAGGTGCAGGTGCATACAAGGTGCCCGACATTATCAGCCGTGAATTGCTGACGACAGTTACGGTTCCGAACAATCAAACCGTTGTTCTCGGTGGTCTGATCACGGAGGAAAATAGCAAATCTGTTTCCGGTGTTCCCATTTTGAGCCAGATTCCTGGTCTGGGCAAACTGTTCTCGACCACGTCTGATAAGAAAAACCGCAATGAGCTCGTGATTTTCATTCAGCCCAAGATCATCCGCGACGAGCGCAGCATGGAGGCTGCCAACCGTGACATGGATCGACGCTATGAGATGTCGGATAAGATTCGTGAATTCGATGGCCCCAGCGTGCTGCCAATCAAACCCGTGGAGGAAATTCCCGAAAATGTAGCACCGAAGGCGGAGCCACAAAAAGTCTCGAAACCGGTTTCGCTGGACGGTGGGGACGTCGACTTCGATCACGCACCGAAAGCCCAACCGGTGAGCGAATCATCGTTCTGGGATCGATTGCGAAAATAGCATCGGTCCATTCAATCTTCCGCCGAAGGCTTTGGACTGCGGTGAGCGATCACCGCTTTGCGTTCGCGGCCCGACAATCACAAACCCACCGACGTCCTTCTCCGCAAGTCGATCTCGCATACAGAAAGCTGCGATTTCTCGCAGCAGTCCAAAGCGGCTGCGCCGCGCTACGATTGCCCTGGGGCGTTCCACTAAGATCACGGATTCTTCCCCTCCATCAGGAAAAGCTGTGATTGCATCATGATTCTAATGATCGCATTGTGATTGAAATTTGGGATGCTTCCTGTAGCTTGATGTCCGATGAGTTCCCTCGCTGTTGACATCCAACATCTGGTCAAGGATTTTCGCCTGCCCTTGCGGGGTGCCAAGCCGTTTCGTGCGGTGAATGATGTCTCACTGCAGATCCGCGCGGGTGAGGTCTATGGTCTGATCGGCCCGAATGGCTCGGGTAAATCGACCACGATGAAAGCCTTGTTGGGACTGGTGGCTCCCACCTCGGGCACATGTTCGATCTTTGGCAAGGATTCGCTCAAAGTGGATTCCCGCAATGACGTCGGCTTCCTGCCGGAGAATCCTTACTTTTACAAACACCTCACGGGAGCAGAAACCCTGCGTTTTTATGGTAAGCTCTGTGATCTACGCGGCAAGGCATTGGAGGCGCGCATCGATGAATTGTTAGAACTGGTCGATCTGCGTGACGCGCGTGATCGCAGATTGGGCGGGTATTCGAAAGGCATGCTGCAACGCATCGGCCTCGCCCAAGCGTTGGTCCAGGATCCTCGGTTGTTGATTCTGGATGAGCCGACGGCGGGCGTGGATCCCATCGGTTCGCGGCAGATTCGCGATCTCATCTTGCGTTTGCGCGATCGCGGTAAAACGGTTTTTCTTTGTTCTCACTTGCTGGAGCAGGTGCAGGAGGTGTGCGATCACGTCGGCATCATTTTCCAAGGGAAAATGGTCAAGGAGGGTCGGTTGGAAGATCTGATCGCGGTGGAGAACCAAACCGAGATCGTGCTGCAGGATGCGGGTCCGGAGTTGGTCGCGGAGATCGAACGCATGGTCGGTCGTGATGCGGCGGCGAGCTTGGTGCGGACGGGTAGGCCACGCACGACTCTGGAGCGTCTGTTTCTAGAGGAAACGAAGGGAGGGAAAGAGTAAATGGATATGGGTAAGGAACGAAGCAATCGATGGCTGCAACCCCGGCGTGTGAGTGTGATCGCGATGAACACGTTCACCCAGTTGGTGCGGATGAAGGTGTTTTATTTTCTGATGATTTTTGCGATCATCGCCTTGGTCGCGCAGTTTCTGGATTTACCGCAGTATGATGGTCCGGAGGCGGTCTATACTGGCGAACTGGTGCTCTTGAAGAGCTGGTGCATGGGAGTGATGAAATTGTTCGCTCTGGTCTTCGCCATTGCCGCCACGGCCTTGCTGTTGCCGAAGGATGTGGAAGACCGCACGCTTTACACCATTCTCGCCAAACCTGTGCCGCGCTTGGATTATCTCGTCGGAAAACTCGCAGGGGTATTGGCGTTGATTTTTGTCTCCCTGTTTCTCATGAGTGCGATCATGACTCTCGTCCTGGGCTATCGCACGGGCATTTTGCTCGACCAGCAGGTGACCATGGCGGTGGGCCGGGGTTGGAGCCAGCAGGCGATTGATTCGATGCGGAGCGATATTCAGATGCAGGGCGTGACGTGGTCCTTGCAAGCCGGTGTTCTCGCCATTTTCCTGCAGGCTGCCATCGTGGGTGCCGTTTCTTTGCTGTTGTCCACCTTCTCCACCAGCACCTTGTTCACGATCATCGTGTCCTTCATGAGTTATCTCGCTGGCAGTTTTCAATCAGATGCCGCCGAGTTTTATCGCGCGACTGCCACGGCGGGCACCACGACCCTGACGAGTGTGTTTATGAAATGTGTGGCGATGGTTTTTCCGAATTACCAACTTTTCAACATTACGGATGCGGCGATACAAGGGCAACAGATTGCCTTGACGTCGGTCGGTCATTTGTCCGGGCTATCGGCCTTTTACGTGGTGCTCTACACCTTGCTTTCCTGGTATGTCTTTTCCGACAAGGAGTTCTAACCGATGAAACTGTGGCGCAACATACTGGTAGTGTTGACCGCCCTGCTGCTTGCGGGCTGGGTCAAGGCGCCTTGGGAGGAGCGGACGCAGAGTGCCTTCGAGCGGGACGGGCTTTTGTGGCGTCCGCTAGAGGTGGGGGTGCGGGAAAAGATCGGGCAAACCTGCGCGGCGGTCTCGCTGGGTGGATTGCGCACGGTAGTGGCGACTTTTTTGAATCTTGCGGCCTACGGTTCATTTGAAAACCGCGACTGGGTGAAGCTCACCGATCAGTTTTCCTTGATCGTGGCCTTGCAACCACGGACTTCTTACTACTGGGATGTGGGCGCATGGCACATGGCCTACAATGCGGCCATGGACTGCAAGGAGCGGGAAGACTGGCCCGCGGCGCGGCAAGAAGCCTCGCACCGCGCCTATGTGCTCAAAGGTCGGGCCTTTTTGGAGCGAGGGGTCTTGAACAATCCCGATGACTGGACGCTGTTGTCCAGCTTGGGGCGTTTTTACGGCACCCCACAGAAATATCCCGACTACGCGAAATCCGCCGAGGCTTATGAGAAGGCCTGGAAAACGGGCAAAGCGCGGAACTTCGAGGCTCGTGCTTGGTTGTATAGTCTTGCGCGTGTCGAGGGTCGGCAAAATGATGCGCTGCTGTTGGCGCGCCAACTGTTTGAACGCGATCGCAATCGGGTGGATACCCTGTGCTGCCTGCTGTTTGTTTTGGAATGGTCGCAGCCGAACGCGCCCGCGACACTGGATCTGGTGAAACGATGCTTCGAGGATGAGTCGCAGGCTTTGCGCATGCTGTCGATTTACAAGCAGAACAATGCGGAGCTGTTGCCCACTGCGGGTGTGGATCACGCGATTTCCTTGCTGCAGGCGCGCGCATCATCCCGTTGAGGCAATCATTTTTTTTGTTTCATCGTGCGGTTTGGCTCGACAGGAGCGGCGGATTTCCTGCATGTTTCGCCGTCCAATCATCTGTTTCTCATGCGCGTAGCTCTTTTTGGTGACATTCACGCCAACCTCGAAGCCCTCGAGGTGGTGATTGCCGATGCCCGTGAGCAAGGCTGTACGGACTTTGTGTGCATGGGGGACCTGGTAGGATACAATGCCAACCCGGCGGAATGTCTGGAAATGGTGCGAGCGATGAATTGTCCCGTGGTGAAGGGAAATCACGATGAGGATGCCGCGGGCGATCACTCGTTGGATGCGATGAATCCTACGGCTGCCAATGCTCTGATGTGGACGCGGCAACAGCTCACCGAGGAGCAGCGCGAGTGGTTGCGCAAGCTGCGTATGGTGCGACAGGTATCCGATTTCACCATTGTGCACAGCACTCTCGATCAACCGACGCATTGGAACTACGTGACCAATCGTTTTGATGCGATGTCGAACTTTTCCTATCAGTTCACCCAGGTTTGTTTTCACGGTCACACGCATGTGCCGCGCGTCTACGTCAAGGACTCCAAGGTCCACGAAGTCCCCGCGGGGACAATGGTGATCGAGCCGGGCTCGAAGTATTTTATCAATGTAGGTTCGGTGGGACAACCGCGCGATGGTGACTGGCGCGCATGCTACGCGATCTATGATCAGGAATCAAAGTTGGTGGTGTTCCGGCGCCTGCCCTACGATTTGGCCAAGACTCAGCAGAAAATCATCGATGCCGGTCTGCCGGAAATGCTCGCGGCCCGCTTGGCAGATGGACGTTAGAGCTCCGCGCCTCACATCTCTCATCTTCACAAAGTCCTATATTTTGCCGTGATTCATCCCACCGCCATCATTTCCCCAAGCGCTGAGATCGGTGCCGATGTCAAAATCGGTCCCTACTGTGTGATAGGAGACCATGTGGTTTTGGGAGATCGTTGTGTGCTGCACTCCCATGTGGTGATGGATGGACCGTGCCGGATCGGCAAGGAAAACGAGTTTTTTCCTTTCGCCATGATCGGTGGCAAAACCCAGGACCTCAAATACATCGGTGAACCCACGCATCTGGAGATTGGGGACGGAAATGTCTTTCGCGAAAATACCACGGTGCATCGTGGCACCCATGCGGAAATCCCCACTCGCATCGGCAACCACAATCTTTTCCTTTGCTATTCTCACGTCGCCCACGATTGCCAGCTCGGCGATCACATCATCATGTCAAACAACGGCACTTTGGCCGGACATGTGGTGGTGGGCGATTACGCCATCATCTCAGGATTGACAGCAGTTCATCAGTTTTGTCGGGTGGGGGAGCATTCAATCACGGGCGGCTGTTCCAAAATCGTGCAGGACATTCCACCTTTCATGATTGTCGATGGCAATCCGGCCGCCACCCGCGGATTGAACCAGGTGGGCTTGCAGCGTCGCGGCTTCAGCGAAGGCGACATCCGTTCCCTGAAGTCCGCTTACAAAAGACTTTTTTTGAAAAAAGACAGCAACATGTCCGTCGCAATCAGCTCGCTCAAAGCCACATCGGCCGCGAGCAATCCACACGTCGCATCATTGATTGCTTTCGTGGAAGGCTCCACCCGTGGAGTCACACGGTAGTGCCGCTCGGTAGGTTTTTTTGATTTTCCTTCGTTCTATCTTGACATTTTTTGTCATGACGTGTAGTTTCCGCCCCGCTCGTCTTCTGACAAGCCCCTATCATAGGTGGATTTTGCCCAAAATTTCTCCTGACCCCGATTGATTGACTGGATCTTACAACCATATGGCAACCAAGAAAGCACCTCTCAAGCCTACCAAATCACCCACTCCCGCCGGCAAAAAGCCCGCCGCGAAGGGGGCTCCCGCCACAAAAAACAAAGTGGACGTGAAGCGCAAAGATGCAAGCAAGGCGACACCGCCAGCGGTCAAATCCAAAGCACCAGCGAAACAGCCGGCTAAGCCTGCCCCGTCGGCTCACAAAAAACCAGTGGCGAAAGCCGCTGAGAAAACCCCTGCCAAAGCGGCGGTGAAGCCCCCTGCGAAAGCGGCACCTAAGGTAAAAGAATCCGCAAAGGCGGTGGCGAAAAAAGAGCCAGTCACCAAGGTTCCCCAAGCGACGACCAAAACCGCTGCGCCGAAATCTGCTGCGGTAGCTCCCGCTGATAGCAAAAAGAAACAGTCCACATCCACCAATGCGAAGTCTTCCAAGCCTGCGGTAGCCGCAGTGGAAGCACCGGTGGAGGTCAAAAAAACCGGCAAAAAAGGGGGCAAGGATAAACCACGCATCCACACTCCGGAAATTCAGGAGAAAATCCGTGAGCTCATCAAACTCGCCAAGGAACAGGAATACCTGACCTACGATGATATCAATGAAATCCTGCCGAACAACATCGTCGATCCGAATGATGTCGAGGCGATCATGGAACAGTTGCGTTCGATGGAATTTGATATCATCGATGCCTCCGAGGTCGATCGTTTCAAAGATCGCCGCGGTGACGAAAGCGAACTCGATGAGGACGATTCGAAAGGCGAGCAGAAGCTCGATATTCTCGATGACCCGGTTCGCATGTATCTCAAGCAGATGGGCCAAGTGCCGTTGTTGACCCGCGAACAGGAGGTGGAAATCAGCAAACGCATCGAGGATGCTGAAATCGAGGTGGCACGTCATCTTCACCAGTTCGGCTTCATGCATCTGGACTATCTCGATCTGGCAGACAAACTGCTCAAGGGCAAGGAGAGATTCGATCGTGTGATTCTCGACAAAAAGATCGAAA
>JBJOMZ010000123.1:0-6827 GCA_046052105.1 Verrucomicrobiota bacterium
ACCATGCCGCTACAACGACTGGTGGAGGTTCATCGCGCATCCGGGTTGCCTGTGACCTTGGCACTGCGCTCGCAGGGGGATGCACGCCATATCGCTTGGCAGGATGGAAAGGTCATCGATATCCGCAACAGGCTCGGTCGTGCCGAGGGCACTCACGTGTTTAGCGGGATCTACTGCATGAATGCCGAGCTGCTGGAGTATCTTCCCGATGAAGCCGTGGTATCGGTCATTCCCGCATTCCTCCGCCTGGCACAGGAGCAGCGCCTCGGCTGTGTGGTCATCGATGAAGGTGAGTGGTGGGATTTGGGGGAGCGCGACAGCTATCTCGAGGCCCATCAGCACTTGATGCGTGGCAATGCGATCCATCCCACGGCGCGAATTGCCGAGCGTGTCAGCATCGAGAGAAGTTGCATTGGCGCGAACGCGGTCATCGGTGCGGGCTCGGTGATCCGCGACTCTGTCATTTGGCGTGATTCCAGGATTTTGGAAGATTGCCGACTCGAGCGTTGCATCGTTTGTTCAGGTCAGGATGTCTCGGGAAGCCATCGCGATGCCGATCTTTGATTTTCTCCACTCCTACGGATGTGGTCGGCGCGGGAGGAGTAGGGAAAAAAGATCTACATCCACCATCTGCGGTTGACCCAGAAATTCCAGCAGCACCCTCACGCGCTCGATGCCGGGCAACACTTCGATGATCGATCCTTTTAATCCCTGCAGCGGACCGTGCGCTAGCTCCACTTCATCGCCCGTTTGAAACCGGGGTGTGATGGTGAGCACATCGCTTGTGGCTTGCTCCCTCCACGTCTCCCGCATCTCCTCCACGACCTTCGCGGGTATCGGAGGAATGACACTGCCGAATTTGACAAAGCCTCTCACTCCCTGACAATAGCCGACGGCGCGCTGCATTTCCGTTAGGCAAAAGCGTGCCAGCACGTAACTGGGGAAAAGCGCCTCTTCCCACCAAACTTTTCCGCGCCGCGTTGCTTTGCGATAGCGGAGCATGGGGCAAAACACATCAACGCCGTCCAGTTCGCGCAGGTGTTCCGCCGCCAAGCGCTCGCGCTTGGTCTGCGTTCTCACCACATACCACTGCCGTTGCTCTTCCATGTCACTCGCCTAAGACGCGTTGGATGATGGGCAGGACCACCCGACCACGACTGACCCAGGAATCCAGTTTTTTCAAGCGGCGCTTGTAGAATTTCTGTAACTCTGCATCTTCCTCGTGATCCGCGTGTTTGATTAATTTGACCACCTTGCCCTTGCCGTTTTCCAGATGGGGTCTGACCTGCTCACGGATGAAGCCTCCCACCAAACGTTTGAGATCGACGTCGGGTTGATAGAGCGTTCTGCGACTGCCATGACCCTCCGCCTCCTTGACGGCACCCAGTTCCCGCAACATCCGCAGACCTTGGCTTGCCGAGCCTTTGCTGAGCTTGAGCTTTCGCACAACGTCATCCAACGATAAGGCGTTTGGAGAAAAAAACAGAAGCCCGTAGATCTCTCCCAGTGATTTTGGAAGTCCTATCACCTTAACAGCATCCACGAAAACATCGATCACCTGACGCTCGAGAGAACTCAGCGCCGCATGATCCTGATCAGCATGCGGTGTCGCATCCATGCTTCGACTCTAGCGAGCCGCAAGATTTGTTCAATTCTTTTTGAACAAAATTCTTCCAATCGTCCAAAGCCAATTGGATTCCGCGCGCCTTGTGAAGTGTTTCTTCATATTCCATGGGTGCCTGGGAATCGGCGACGATCCCTGCGCCGACGTGATAGTGGAGAAGTCCCCGTTCACGCACCAGAGTGCGGATGGCGATGTTGAATTGCGACTCACCATTGTAGCCCAGATAGCCGATGGCTCCGCAATAGAGACCACGCGGCACGGGTTCCAACGCCGCGATGATTTCGCAGGAGCGTTTTTTGGGCGCGCCGGTGATGCTGCCACCTGGGAAGCATGCCGATATCACGTCGATGTCATCCAGGTCATGGCGGATTTCTCCACGCACCGTGGAGACCAAATGGAATACCTGCTCGAAGGTCTCCAGTTGCAGCATTTCATCCACCCGCACGCTACCGAATTCGCAGACCTGGCCCAAATCATTGCGCAGCAAATCCGTGATCATGACCAATTCGGAAATTTCCTTCGCGGAGGTTTGCAATTCATAGGCCGAGCGGCGGTCGTCATCCGCATTGGCATAGCGTGGTCGAGTTCCTTTGATGGGTCGGGTTTCGACCTGCCTGCCACTGATCCGCAGAAAGGTTTCTGGAGAGGAACTGAGAATTTCGCGGCTTGCCATTTTCATCCAGGCCGCCATCGGGGCTGGCGATCGTTGTCGGAGCAAGGCATACAGGTCCGCAAGCGAACCTTCGGAAGAGCATGACGCCGAGAACTGCTGGGTGAGATTTACCTGATAGATGTCACCCGCTGCGATCCATTCGCGGATGCGTTCGACGGACGCCACGAATTCTTCCTTCGTCGTGGTGGCGCGAAAATCTCCGACCCTGCAAGGCTCCGATCGGTCTTGCTCACGAAGCAGTGCGGACAGCTTCCCGACCTCATGCCATTTTTGCTGCTCGTGCTCATAGATCAGCATTTGCGGGTAATGACCGAACGTAAAAGATCCATCATAATCGATCCACCCGCAGAGCCCACCCATAGGATAGCCGCAATCGACCGATTCCTTGCGCTGCGATCGCCAAAGATCCCTCAATCGTTTGCGATCTTCCGCAGAGCCCAGCTGACCTTGAATGATCAGTTCCGGATTTGCCGCGACGAGGGAAATGGCAGGGCCTGCCTGATTCGACGTGTTTCCCGATGAATCGAAAAAAACGAGCCCTGGCACATGCGATAAATGCCGAGCAACTTCCCATGGCGTATATTTCTGCCACGAGTGAGTTGTTTGCTTTCGAGGATTCGCCACGCCGCAAGATGCATGATGGTGGCACGCGAGTCAAATCTTCCTGCCAGTGCCGCCACCGAGGGATGGATCGCTTTAGGGATGGGCCTCAAGTCGTCCGGTTGCGCCGAGCAGCCAGCGTAGCAAGACCATCGATAGCGCTCTATCCGATTATACCCCGCCCGGCCCTGTCAAACACCCAGTGCCCTGAGTTGTTTGCGAATGCCCATTTTTGCCGCGGGTGAGAGCCTGTCGAGAAAGAGCACGCCATCGAGATGGTCGATCTCGTGTTGAAACGCTCGGGCCAACAAGCCATCGGTTTCCACCACGACCTCGGATCCGTCGAGTTGCAGGAAACGTGCTTTGACGATTGATGGACGTCCGACGGGAGCACGCACTCCGCGAATGCTCAGGCAGCCCTCCGTTTCGATCGCGCGCGGGCCATCGAGCTCAAGGACCGGGTTGATGATCACCAAAGGCATGTGATCGCACATGTTGACCTCCTCGTCATTGAGGGTCATGAAACTGACACACTGGGGATCGTGCGAGACATCAATCACCGCCATGCGAAGCGCGCGCCCGATCTGCGGTGCTGCCAGCCCGACACCGTGGGCCTGATACATCGTTTCCAGCATGTTTTCCGCCAGTGCGACGATCTCTTCGCTGATTTCCTCGACGTCCGAACATTTTTCCCGCAGCACGGGATCTCCAATTTGCACGATTTCTAACAACATAAATTTTACGAGAGTTACGGGTTTGATGACGTTTTGGCGCGTGTGGGCATCACCTTGATACCGAGTTTGTTCAATGCGCCCCAGATTTCCACCATTTTGCCGAAGGGAGCCTTTTCGTCGGCTTCGATCTCGAGGGTGCGATCGGGATTGAGTTTCCTCCATGCCTCGAGATAGGAGTCCAATAATCCTTCGGGGACGGCGGCGCCCTCGAGCGCGAGTTGTCCCTTTGCGTCGATGGCGAGCACGGACATCTCGCTCATCACGGTTTGCGTCGGTAGGTCTTTCGCCGTCGGCAAGGTGATTTGCATTTGATGCCGTGGGCGTTTGAAATTCGTGGAGACAATGAAAAAGATGAGCAGGATGAAGAGAATGTCGATCATGGGCACGATCGGCACTCCTGAGCTCTTTTTGGCGGGGCGGACGAATTGCATGGAAAGGATTCAGTTTTTGGAAGCGCGGGCTTTCTGGCACACGGACACGAGTTTGCTCAAAACCAACTCCAATTCGGTGGTGAAGCTTTCAATTTTACGATTGAAAAAACTTTGTGCAATCACACAGGGAACGGTGATCGCGAGTCCGAAAATGGTAGTGTTCAGAGCCATGGCAATCCCGAGCGCGATGCGTTGAGCATCACTGATATCGCCCGATTTCGCCATTTCCTGGAACAGAAATGCCAGTCCGCTGGCCGTGCCGAGAAGTCCTAAGAGTGGGGAGACGACAATCACCACGTCGAGCGCCGTCATTCCGGTGCCGAGTTGCAAAATTTCATAACGCGCAGCCGTTTGTACCGCATCGGTGATGTCGGCCTGGGATTTTCCGCGATTTCTGACGGCCACCGCGGCAAGTCGCGCCAATGCCGTTTTGCCGCGTTCAAATTCCTGCAGCAGAGGTTCGACGTTACCCGTTTCCACGCACTCTTCAAAGCGATCCACCCGGTCAGCCAAGTGGGAGGGAATGATATGGCCACGGCGCAAGGATAGCATTTTGAATACGATGATCGTAAAGCCCACGACCAAACACAGCAGGAGAGGATACATGAAGTGGCCACCGTCCTCAAAGTATTTCCATATGACTTGGAGGGCGTTCCGGGCATCGGCGGCTTGTTGAGCGAGAATCAATGGGAAGGACATGTTAGAAATAGAAGTTGTAGGTCAGTTCGATCGGTTCATCCGCGATCTCGGCTTTGAGGTCGTTAGGGATGGGGGGGATTTTTGCTTGTCGTATCGCGTTGAGGGTAAAGCCTTTCTGCACTTCTCCCGCGTCGATCATTTCCACTACGGAAATGGTGCGAACGCTACTGTCTTGCGAGATGACGAAGCGGACCGTGAGAATGCCCGGCGTAATGAAGTCACGATACTTCGTACAGTTTTTGTGCCACTCTGCTTCCACGGCTCGGCTCAGCGCGCTGTGATAGCGTCCCATCGGAGTGTTGGCAACATTGAGTGCGGAGCGTCCCTTGCGAGTGATGGACCCACTGAGTTTGGTTTTGGTCTGGTTGCCGCGGAATCCTGGATCTTCGGTCTTCTCGGGTGTTGTTGGTTTGGGTAACTCTGCTTTGGCGCTCTCGGTTTTCTCTTCGAGATTGCGAGCGGCCTGGTCGGCGATATGCGGTTTGGGGGAAATTTCCTCGGCTTTCGGTCGTTCCACAATTTGGTCACCGGGCAGGATGGCAGTGTCTGCATTCGCCATGGTCTTGGGAAGTTCGCGGGTGGGGGCGGCGGTGGGTTCTGTCGCATCAGCGGTAGCCGGCGTTTTGCGGTCGGTTTTTTCAGCAGGCTGATCCGCGGGCATAGGACTCGATGGCTTCGGCGGACTGGGAGTTGCCGAGTTTTGCGCCATCTTGTTGTGATCCAGAGAGCCTTCCTGTGGCTTGCTCTCTGTCGTTTCGATTTCCCCCGGCCGTCTAGGTTCCCGTCCGGCCTGACTTGGCATCTCGGGTGCCCCTGCTACGGGTAGTGAGTCACTGGTGGCAATGGTGTCGCGTTCGCCGATGAAATCTGCTCGCTCCGGAGGGGCGGAGCTTTGCTCGGCCGAGGTTCTGGCAAATCGGGGTGAATCTGTCGGTGTTTTTTCGGGCTCGGTGACCGGTGTGGCCGACGAGGACTCAGGGGATGCCATCACCACCACTACTTGCTCCCGAGGTTTGGGGATGATAGAGGAATGATGTGATGTGAATTGGCTTTGCAGTATCAGCATACCGATGCCCAGCAACATCCCCAGCGTGATCAACATCGCAATCACGAAAGATAGCAACCACAGAGGTTGATCGTTTTTCGACAGGCGTATGGTCGATGCTGTTGGCATGGCCGGTCGGTAATTTGTCTTATTTTTTGCCGAATCACAAGGCATTAGGCCACGATTTTTGATTTCTTTCTTTTCAAACAGCAGGATGTCCTGCTGACTTCTGCGCATGCGAACCTACGTGGCGATGGTATGGACTCTGGCGATTTTGGCCGTGTCGTGCACACGTAAGGCCGAAGAGGTTTCCGTTCATCCCGCTGTTGTTCCCCTTAACACAGCGGGGGGAAATGATCCAACGGCCGAAGAAGAGATCAAGGCGCCTGACGATTCTTCCGATCTTACGCAACAATTGCGCGACCCTGATTTGCTGAATCGACTCGATGATGATGCTCCAAAAGGATCAGGCAGTGCTACGGTGAAGCCTACGGGCGCACCGATCATCATCAAAGGGGTTGACGTTCCTCCCGATCCGATCGGATCTCCCGGGGTCGCACCATCTCCGCCGATCGGCAAGCCGACGATACCTACGGGCAGCGATGAAAAGCGCTCCCCATCCACCGGCACAGATTCATGAATGGCTACCCCCTGTTGTTCCGATCACCGGACGGCCCAGGGCATCAGAGCAACTGCCACCACCCCGATTTTCGACCTCGGAAAAGATGGTCAAAGATAACATGATTTTTTTCTAAGGCCTCGGGTTTGAAGCACGTTATAAAAATGGAATTGCTGATGTAAATTTTTGCTGGTAATGTCCAGTCATTTCCTTCAGCGTATCTCTGCATATTCAAAAACAAACCCTCTCATTTATCTCATGAGCCTCCACGCCCAACTCAGTCCCGAAGCACAAGCGCGTCTCGATGCGATGAAGCGCAACTCGACGATTTCGTCGATCATCATCGCCATACTCAGCATCGTGTTGATCGGTTTGTTGCTTGCTTTCATTTTTATCCAGCCC
>JBJOMZ010000124.1:0-6656 GCA_046052105.1 Verrucomicrobiota bacterium
GCCGCAACCTGCATTCGGGAAGCTACGCCGCTGGTCAAACCAAAGGTCGCACCATCCAAATCAACCGCCCGCTACCCTCATGAAAATGCTCCAACAAAAAGACGAAAAAAGACATGGACGTGCCCGCTCAGACTGGCAGATGAGAGATGCTATGACAACAGCGTCCATCCCTAACAACTATCTGAACAAAGCGATGCGGCGAAGCATTTGCCAACTGGAGAAAAGCGGATTCACCCTGCGCTGCCTGCGACCGGTCGACCTACTGGCCGGCACGGAAGCCCGTGACTTTGTCGCGGACTTCACCAAGCCCACTCTCTCCGGACTCCTGGCATTCAGCGTCCGGATCGACACCGACGGCAACGTCACCAACCATAACCAACAACCAACCAAATAACATCATGAACAAACTGTATTGGATCGTCTGCGACGACAAAGAAACCAACCTATTCGAAGGCCGCTACCAAGGTCGCACCCGAGGCGAAGCTCTGAAATTCCTCAAGCAATCCCTCGGGCGCAAGACCCTCAACGGACTGGTCTTCACCATCACCGAAATCCCCGTGCCACTGATCCGTGAGATCGTTGCGGAAATCCTCGCTGGAGGCGATGGCAGCCAAGTCGCACCGGCGGCGAACGTCGTGCCACTTGCGCAACCTGAGCCCGAGGTCACGCCGGGTCGATACGACGCGTTTGCCGAGGCTACGCCACCAGCACCCACAAAAACCAATAAGGCCAAGACGAAGCAACCCAAGCCCGCCAAAAAGGTCGGCAATCCCGGACTCGGTGACGACTACTGGGCGCAGGTCCGAGCCTACTGGGAAGAATGTCGTAGTGTAAAACAAACCGCCGATCAATTCGGACTGTCGCCCAACACCCTCAAAACCCGAGTCCGCCGCGAGGGCTGGAACAAATAACCCGATGAAAGTCGAAGTCCAAAAATACCGCAAACCCGATGGCTACGCCACGCGCTACTGGTCGGTCACGGTCGATGGCGAACTCCTCGCCGTCACCGTCTACCGCAAAGGTGCGGTGGCCGTTGCCAACGCCATCACCAACCGAGATCCCTATGTCACAACCATTCAAGATTCTGCCCAAAGTGATTATCCCCGCAAGCCCGCCGCCACTCGCGTGGAAGCCTCAATCCCCCGATGACCTCTGCGGCCCCGCGGCCATCGTTGCCAAGCGTCTGGTCTCCAAAGCGCGCAAGCTCCACGACAACCCGACAGCGCCGGTGAAGATACTGCTCTATGGCCCGCCCGGTGTCGGCAAAACCAGCATCGCCGACATGATCGCCGATGAACTGGCCGGCACACGCTTTGCCATCGAAGAGTTCAACGGCAAGCTCGTAACGGTGGAGACTGTGAAACAGTGGATGACGGCTCTCGCCTACCAGTCGATGTTCGGGGTCTACTCGGTCAAGATCATCAATGAGATGGATCGCTGCACACGGGATGCGCAGGACCTGCTCCTGAGTTACCTCGACCGACTGCCCCCAGGCCGCGCCGTGATCGGCACGAGCAACCTGCAACTCGATCTGCTCACCGAGCGGTTCCAGACACGCTTCCAGTCGATCAAACTTGCGTCCCCCAGCACCGAGGACATTGCCGAGTTTTTGCAGCGTCACTGGCCCGTCGATGAATCGACCGCGCTGCGGATCGCCGTCGGCAGTGGCGGCTGCGTTCGCGCCGCTCTCGCCGATCTCGAAAGCTGGCTCGACGCCACCGAGTGTTGACAGGGTGGAGTTGGCGTGAGCAACACCACGCTACGCAGAGAATGGAAATTGTGTAGAGACGGAAGAATGCGATACCTGCCAGCACCGTTCACTCCAGAGGAGGCTCGCGAGTCATTCATGTCACGATACACCATTGACCATGGAGGATGCTGGATATGGACAGGCTGCCGCGCAGGCAATGGCTACGGTGCATTCAAAGTCAATCAGAGGCAATATGGTGCTCACCAGTATGCGTATCTGCTGTTTCGTGGTCCGTTGTCAGACGGGGCAATGGTTTGCCATCACTGTGACAATCCACTCTGCGTTAATCCGCAACATCTGTTTCTTGGCACTGCGTTGGATAATGTGCGCGACATGTTTTCCAAGGGGCGTCAGCCTATTCGCAGAGGATCATCGGCCTGCTCCAAACTCAATGAATCGCAAGTCTTGGAAATCCGCGACCTCGCTGGTAGGCCCGGAATCAAGACCGCAGAACTGGCCAAGCGTTTCGGAGTGAAGCCAGCGACTATTCGGGCGGTTATTCGAAAGCGGAATTGGAGACACATTTGACAACACGGATTACAGTGATGAACGAACCTGAGAAAGCAAAGACACTCGCCAATGGTATTGAAGTCTGGTGCAACTTTGATGAACTGGTGCCGGTCGGTGAACTCAAACCGAACCCTCGCAATCCGAACACGCACCCGCAGCGACAGATTGAGTTGCTCGCGAAAAACATCCGCTACTTCGGCTGGAGGAAAAACATTTGCGTGTCGCGCCTAAGTGGCTTGATCGTTTCCGGCCACGGCCGACTGATGGCCGCTAGGCATCTTGGCGTCGAGATTGTTCCCGTCGAGTATCAAGACTTTGCCAGCGAGAATGACGAACTTGCCGTGCTGGTCGCCGACAACCGATTGGCAGAACTTTCTTCGGTCGATCTCAACGAGTTGGAAAAAATCGCCAGCGAGTGGAAAGCCATCGACTTCGATACCATCCTCGCCGGATTCGAATCAGCCGATCTGGAGGGCTTGCTCAATCCGGGCGGCAAAGACAACGAGGATGACGACGATGATGATCGTCACGACAAAGAGCTCGATAAGAGCGATGTCACCGTGGCCGTTGGCCTCTATCGATTCCGTATCACCCAAGAGGAATTTATCGCCTGGTGTGACCGTGTGAAGCAAGACGCTGGCTTCGACAAAGACAGCGTCCTCACTGAAATCCGCAGCCGCCTTGGACTATGAACATTACTCTTGAAACCATCGACGCCATCCAGCCATCGACCTATAACCCACGGTCGGCTGTACCCGAACGTCTCGACCTGATCGAACTATCTCTGCGCAAGCTCGGCTTCATTGCGCCGATCTTTGCGGATGCTGATGGAGAAATTCTCTCTGGCCACCAGCGGCATCTTGTGGCCTCGCGGATGGGCGCTACTCATGTCCCCGTATTTCGCACCAAGGCCCTCGACCTCGATCAGCGAAAAGCACTCAACATCGTATTCAACCGGGCGACTAACGACTTTGATTTCAACAGCACTCCCGGACGCGTGACGAGCGAACTGAAATCTCTCGACATCGCCGCACTTGCCGACCGCATTCCCGACAAGGAAGTTGGCGGTGACGGATTCCTGCGCTGCCTCAAGCCTGCGGAAGTTGCGGTCACCGATCTCTGCAAGGCAAATGCCGGTCGCTGGATCCAGTATGCGCGCAACCTCGCCCGCACACTGCATCGCCACAACATCCTCATGCCGATTGTCTGCCGCGAGGACCTGACCGTCATCAATGGGATCGGTCGTTTGGAAATGCTTGCGGAAAAAGGTGCGGCCTTTGCTCCCGTCGTGTTCGTCACCGAGGAGGAGGCCGAGTTTGCACGAGCCATGATGAACTTGCTCTCGATGGACTTCGACATCCACACGCGCTACGCCGACATGCTACGCTTCAACTCGTTCCGTCGCGCACGCCGCGTCCGTCGCGAGCTTGGCAATGGCTTCATCTTTGCCACGCACGGCGCGAAGCCCTGCAAGGACTTTGACATTTCGCGCGCGGCTGATCGCACGCGCTGGACGAAGGAGCATGGAACGACCATTCTCGATTTCGGTGCTGGTCACCTAACGGAAACATTTCTGCTGCGCCAGTCCGGCATCGATTGCACACCATTCGAGCCGTATCGCCTCGGCCCAGGTGGCATCAACAAAGCGGAGAGCTTGGAGTTGACCCGCGAGTTCCTCGCGCAAGTAGCAGCAGGAAAAGAGTGGACGAGCATCTTTATCGCAAGCGTGCTCAACTCCGTGCCGTTTCGCGAAGACCGCGAACACATCGCCTGCCTGTGCGCTGCCTTGTGCAGACCTTTCACCAAGGTCTATGCCTGTGCCTCTTCCGCCGGGGAATCCGGTTGGCGACAGGTCAATGGCAAGGCGTTCATGAATGAATCGAACGCGGGCAACATAGCGTTCCGTCTCGACTATGAACCGGGCATTCGCATCGGCGATTTTCAGGACAAACCTAAGGTGCAGAAGTATCACACGGTCTCCGAGTTCAAGGATCTCTTCGGCCAGTTCTTCCGCTCGGTGAAGGTGGAGGAATTTTCCAACAACATCAACGCGGCCTGTGCCTCTGCTCGTCCCGTCGATCCCGCACGACTCCGCGCGGCCATCGAGTTTGAGTTTGATCTGCCCTATCCTGATGGCACACGCATGGATTTAGTAAAATGCGCCATGGACTCCTTTAGCAAATTCCTTCAGATTACCCTATGATCATACTACTGGATCTCAACTACACTTTGGTCGCCAATAATGCAGCACGCGGCAGCACTCCTGAGCGCATGGAGAAACGTCTCGCTGGGGAAGAATACCGGCAATGGTTGGTGGAACTGGTGCGGCCTCACACGGTTGTGCTCATCACCGCCCGACCAGTCACCTGGATGATCAAGACGCTGGACAACATCGAAGAACAAACCGGGTGGCGTCCACAGGATGCGTGTTTCGCGCCTCAAGGTTGGTGGAATCCACCGGCGATCAAAGAGCATTTGCTCAAGAAAGATGTGTTTCCCATTCACGGGGAAAATACCCGCTACGTCGCCATCGAAAGCAATCCCCGGACCCGGGACATGTATGCCAAATTCTCGATTCCCTCATTCTGGGTGACCAGCGAAGGCACATGCCTGACCGAGGGAACGCGTATCGTCAAGAGACTGCCGCGTTGACACCCAGCACGTCGGCATGAACGATACGCAACGAGACGAGGTGGTGCCACGCGGTGCATGGCAATTTGATCAGGAAGTTACTGCAGTGTTTGACGACATGCTGCAGCGCAGCATCCCGCAATACAATGCCATGCGACTGGTGACCTTCGAGGTTGGCCGGCGCTTCGTGCAACCGGGCACTGCCATCATTGATATGGGCTGCTCGCGTGGTCAGGCACTTCTGCCCTTCGTCTCTCAATTCGGCGAAGCCAATGACTACATCGGCCTAGAAATCAGCGAACCCATGATTGATGCCGCCCGCCAGAACTTCGCCTATCATCCCCACGGCAATCGCGTCACCATCCAGTGTGCCGACCTGCGTCGTGATTTCCCCGGTGTGACATCCAGCGTAGTTCTCGCAGTGCTCACCTTGCAATTCACGCCCATCGAATACCGCCAACAGATCGTGCGTCGTGTGTATGAGTCCTTGGCTCCGGGAGGTGCCTTCATCCTCGTGGAGAAAGTGCTCGGAGCCACTTCCAAGCTCGATGAAGCATTCGTCGAGCTCTTCCTCAACATCAAGCGGGAGAATGGATATTCCGATAGTCAGATCGACCGCAAGCGGATGTCGCTCGAAGGTGTGCTGGTGCCGGTGACCGCACACTGGAACGAGGAGTTGCTGCGTCAGGAAGGATTCACTTCCGTGGACTGCTTCTGGCGGCATCTGAACTTTGCGGGATGGGTGGCTGTGAAGTCATGAATCCCGATCCGATCCAGATGAACCGAAAAATAGGCTCAGGCTTCGAAAGCCGCCGCCATGATTTCTTGCTCTGCGCGCGCGATGCCAAGATCACTTGCCTGTTTTTTCCAGGTACCCACGGCTCCCTTGACTTCGCGCAGAATGACTTCCGCCGCCGCATGATTGAGCCGGAACAAGGAAGCGACCTCCATGGCCAGATCAAAACTCAAGGCATTGTCAGTTTCCGAAATATTGAGACTCAGTCCGGTTCCCGTGGGTTCGGGATTCAGATCATAAGCGGGAGAAAGAAGCCATCCGCCATCCGTGAGCAGGAAGCCGTGATTGCGAAGATGATCGTCGGTGTTTCGAACCGCGATGGAGAAAACGATTCTTCGCCACAGTTCCGCAAGATCGCTGACGGTTGCGGCTCCCTGGCGGCAGAGAAACTCGACGATCTCCAAGTAGCTTGCCCCGGCATGATGATTGTCTCCATCGGTGTGCCCGAGCAGGGTCATCGCCGAGGCGAAATGGACTCGTTGCGTCCCGTTGCTCCCCCGCACCCGGTCGAAGCGGCGGGTCATAAAGGTCCGATGGCCGCTTCCGAATTGTTGCAGGTCGGCTTCCGCGACACGAAGACCCGCTTTGACTGCGAGTTGGTGGGTGAGCATCTCCCACGCGGCCATGTCCCGAGCATCGGAGCGTCCGGGGAACTTCGCGATCCAAAGGTCGCCATTGGGATCCCTGACCCCGGCTTTCGGTCTTGCGCCACCGATCGACGAACCCGGCGCGATCAAGAGGTTGAGCCATTCGAGATAATGAGGGTCGTCGTTTGCGGAAGCGTCCTGGATCTTCCAGCTTGCCTGTTCCAATTCGCGCAAGGATGTCCACGGAGGTGTCCGCATCGAGGATTCGTTGTTGAGCCAGGCATCGCCCGTTTCGCGCTCCTTAAATCTCAAGGCACCAGAGCGCTGCTCATCATGCACCCCGAGTAGGTAATCGGTTTCCTGCAAGCGATGGGCGGGACGA
>JBJOMZ010000125.1:0-6615 GCA_046052105.1 Verrucomicrobiota bacterium
ATCTGCCCGGACATGCTTGTTTCGATCAACATGAGGGCGCCGTTTGCTCCGCGGCCTACGGTAGCGCGTCGATCAATACGATTTCATGGATGTATATCGCGATGATGGGACCGCAAGGTTTGAAGTCGGCCACGGAAATTGCCATCCTCAACGCCAACTACGTCGCCAAGCGCCTATCGCCGTTTTACCCCATACTTTATACCGGCAATAAGGGGCTTGTCGCTCATGAGTGCATCATCGACATTCGTCCGCTCTCGGATGCCAGCGGCATCACAGTGGAGGATGTGGCCAAGCGCCTGATGGACTACGGTTTCCACTCGCCCACAATGTCATGGCCGGTAACTGGAACACTGATGATCGAACCAACCGAGTCCGAATCCAAGGTCGAGCTCGATCGTTTCTGCGATGCCATGATCGCCATCCACGGCGAGATTCAACAGGTGATCCATGGCACTGCCGATCGCGAGGATAATGTCTTGAAAAACGCTCCGCATCCGGCCACCGCCGTGATCGTCGATGATTGGAAACACGCGTATTCACGCGAGCAGGCCGCTTACCCGCTACCCTATCTCCGACAGCACAAATTCTGGCCAAGTGTGGGTCGCATCGACAACGTTCACGGTGACCGTAATCTTGTCTGCACCTGCGACAGTGTGGAATCCTACACCTAATGCAACATTCCTCCTCACCGGTGAATTGGCAGGAGTGGCGCGGAGAAATCCTCGCCACCCTGTTATTCGTGATTCGCGATGGAAAGATTTTGTTGATTGAAAAAAAACGAGGGATCGGCGCGGGCAAGGTGAACGGTCCGGGTGGTAAGATTGATCCCGGTGAGACTCCGATGGAATGCGCCATCCGTGAGACCATGGAGGAGCTACACGTTAAGGCACGCAATGTTAGAAAACGCGGCGAGCTTTGCTTTGCTATGTCGGATATCCCCGACATTCACTGTCATGTATTTGTGGCCGATGACATCGAGGGAGAACCTACCGAGACAGACGAAGCCATCCCGCTCTGGACATCGCTGGAAGCCATCCCCTATGACCGCATGTGGGCCGATGACATCTATTGGTTGCCGCAAATGATCGCAGGCCAGAGTTTCCTCGGTCGCTTTCTCTTCGAGGGGGAAACCATTCTCTGGCGCGACGTGCAGTTCGGCATGGAGTTTGAGAGTTGAGGCCTTCTCATTCTCTTCAACGGAGTGCGTTGCTTCATATCATGCTTTACGTCATCACCGGCGTTTGCTTGAATGAACCGCGAACATGCGATGTTTCTATTCCCAAGATTTCGAACTCTTTTTGCCGTCGGGTCATCCGTTTCCTATGGACAAATTTCGGGTGTCGAAGGACATGCTGTTGGAAGGTGGAGTGATCAGGCCAGAGGAAATCGTGGAAGTGCGCATGGCGGATCCGCATGTCTTGCAGCGCGTGCATGATCGGGATTACCTGCAGAAAATTTACAGTTGTGCCGTCGATCGCAAGGAGGAACTGCGTCTCGGGCTGCCCGTGACTCCGCAGCTCTATACCCGCAGCGCCACCGAGGTGGAGGCTACGCGTCTGGCATGCCGCGCGGCGCTGGAGGAAGGGGTGGCCGTCTGTCTTGCGGGCGGCACTCACCACGCGTTTCGTGAACATGGGGAAGGCTACTGTGTCTTCAATGATGTGGCAGCGGCCATCCGAGATTTGCAGGACTGGCGCCCGGGTATCAAGGTGATGGTTGTGGACACAGATGCCCATCAGGGCAATGGCACGAATGCCATCCTGCAGGATGATCCACGGGTTTTTACCTACTCGATTCATGTGGGGAAAAACTACCCAACGCACCAATACCATGGGACCATGGACGTGGAGACCGTGCGCTATGTGGAGGGGGAAATGTATCTCAAACAATTGTTCAGCACTTTAGCCGCGGCCTTGGATGTATTTACGCCCGATCTGGTGATCTGGATCGCCGGTGCCGATAATCACCGAAACGACCGCTTCGGCCAGATGATGCTCTCTCTCAAGGACTTGCAACGCCGCGACGAGGTGCTGTTGAAAGCCATGATCCGCAACCGCATTCCCATAGCGGTATTGTATGGAGGCGGATACAACCGCCAGCCGGAGTTCACCGCGAAAATCCACCGCAACACCGTCGCCATGGCGAAAAAGCTAGCGCAGGAATATCGCGGCATGTAAGGTTCCTCATGATGTTTTCCTCGATTGCGATCGTCGGCTCGGGTGCGATCGGTCTCTACTACGGTGGTCGGTTGGCCGAAGCCGGGCATGATGTGCGTTTTCTGCTCAGGGGCGATTACGACAACGTGGTGAAAGACGGTCTCCAATGCCAGAGCGTGCATGGCGATTTCCACCTCCATCCTGTGAAGGCCTACCTCAATGCGGAAGACATCGGCCCTGTGGATCTTGTGATCGTGGCATGGAAGGCCACCAGCAATGCTATGTTTTCCCAAATCCTGCCGCCCTTGTTGCATGACAACACGCAGGTGGTGACCTTGCAAAATGGCATGGGCAACTGTGAGGCCTTGGCCGCTATTGTCGGGGCGTCGCGTGTGCTTGCGGCCTTGTGTTTTGTTTGCATCAATCGCATTGCTCCCGGTGTGATCCAGCATACGGCCGGTGGGAGGATGGCAATTGGCGAGTTCGCCCGGGGCATGGCTGGTCGGGCGAATGTCTTGGCTGAGATGTTCGCGGCCGCGAAAATCGATACAGTGGTGGAACGCAGCGTGGAGGAGACCGCATGGGAAAAATTGATTTGGAACGTGCCTTTCAATGGGCTCGCCATTGCCGAGGGAGGAAAAACCACGGATCTTCTGCTTGCGGATGAAACGACGGTGGCGGAGATTCGCGCACTGATGAATGAAGTCGTGAGTGCCGCTGCAGCCAGAGGATTTGTTTTGGATCCGCAATGGATCGATTGGAATATCGAACGCACTCGACCAATGGGACCCTATCGCCCGAGCAGTCTGATCGATTGGCAGGAGGGCAGGGAGGTGGAGATCGATGCCATCTGGGGTGAACCGCTACGCCGTGCGCAAAGCATGGGACTCTCCTTGCCGCATTGGGAGCGATTGCTGACGCGGATTCAGGAAGCCTGCGACAGGTGATGCCTCCATGGAGCGCGATCATCAAACTTTAGAAGCCAAAAAAGGATTGCTTCGTTTTTCTTGTCCCACCGTGGTAGCAGGTCCGTGACCCGTGAGCAGGATGGTGTCATCGGGAAGCGATATGACGTGCTGGCGCAGGTTGCGCAGTGCCATATGATAGGTAAACGAATCCGCGCATCCGCCGATCGAGCCCGCAAACAAGGCATCGCCGACGACGCAGATGGGTCGTGAAAATCCACTAATGTGGTAACCATACGCGGGGATGCAGTGACCGGACAGGTCGAAGCAAGTGATCTCCAGCGCTCCGATGCGGACGGAATGCCCGTAGCCCATTTCGTGGTGTTTTTTGACCAAGGGGCGTAGTCCCATCATACCTCCCACGTGATCGCGATGGTCGTGGGTGATAAAAAGATCCAGTGGTGCGATTCCCGTGTTCTGGAGCAACACTCGCGCCGAATCGCGATCAAAGCCGGTATCAAAAAGCAAAGTTTGGTCCTCATCGCGCACCAACCAAGCGTTGACCGTGTCTTGTTCGAAGGGAAGCTGCAGGCGGTTGATGCCCTGCAGATGGGGGACGACGGGTTGGTAGCTGCCATGCCCTAGGATCGCGTCCGCTTGCAGGCCGAGAACTTCCGCCGCTTTTGACGTCAGGGACGGATCCGCCTGCTGGTAGATCAGGGCATCAATGGCGGATGGATCTACGGCACAACGTTGTGCCAGTTGTGCGGCGTCAAGCTGGTTGCCGCGCATAGCTTTACGCCACACGTAAGAGAGGTCGTCTTCGAGTGGTGCGGAATCCGCTAGCCGATAGATTTTCCCTGGGGAACTCATCGGATCGTAAACGTACGACCCTTGCCGGAGGTCCATGTCGCTTTGAGGCTGGCGTAGAGCGCATCCAAATCCTGCAGATCCATCACGCGGAATTCCACCGTGTGTGCGTGGGTGGTGGTGGGGTAGCTTTTTTGCACCATCTCGTGCAGTTTCGAACCGGCGCGTGCGGATGTATTGTCGACCACTTCTTTGGCGCGGGCCACGATCTTTGACGCAGCATTGGTGGCCACCGCCTCGGTGGCGGGAACAACGTGGTAGATGCGGGTCAGCGACTGACCACCAAGAGTGTCGATGGTGACTTCCGTGCAAAGCAGTCCGCCATCGAGAAGGTATTGGGTTTTGCTGATCGCGCCGATGCGATCCACTGCGACCATCACCTCACCGCCGTTGATGTTGCATTGCCAGAAACGAGGATTGCTCTGGGATTCCAATGTCTTTACCCGTTCTTCCAGATTAGCCTGGTTGTTGTTTTGGTTGTTGTTGGTTCCCTGAGCATACAGCAGGGATCCTGCGGCGAAGGCCATGACAATCACGAATGGTTTCATCATGTGCGAAACATGGCACATCCGAGGCATGTTGACCAGCGAAGAATCGGCGCGCGCAGAAACTTCGCGCTTGCAAGTGTTTCAGCTCTCTTTAGCATCACCCTGTGGTTCGTTTTCGCCCCAATGTTGCCGCGCTTTTTGTGCGACCGGAAGGACAGCTTCTGGTGTGCGAACGCACGACATTTCCCGGTTCGTGGCAGTTTCCCCAGGGTGGTGTTGACACGGGGGAGACCTTGGAGCAAGCCTTGGCCCGCGAGGTTTGGGAGGAAATCGGCTTGCGTCCGGAACATTATGACATCCTGCGTCAGGAGTCGGGATACCGCTACATGTATCCGCTCGATGCCCGACTGAAAAAACGCAAAAAACACGGCTTCCACGGTCAGGAGCAAACGTATTTTCTTTGTCAAATCAAAGCTGATGCGCCGGCGATCAATGTGAGCCACTACGCCAAGGAGTTTTCCGCCTACCGTTGGATCGAGCCGACGGAGTTTGATCTTCAGTGGTTGCCGCTCTTCAAACACGACGTCTATCGCCAGGTGATGAAGGATTTTTTCGGAGTGAGGTTGTGACGATTCTCATGCTTGCACGGACGCCTAACTTTGCCGTGACTCCATCGGCAGAATCAGCATGAACATCGCGGCTCGGTTCCCCAATTCCTCCTGATTTTACGGGACCATGCTCACATCAGACGTGCGCCTGCATCGGCCAACTCCGAGCGCTCACCGCGGGTGAGTGCGACGTGGGCGGTAAACGATTGCCCTTTGAGCCGATTGCGGGTGTAGACGAGACCATTGCTACGGCTGTCGACGTAGGGATTGTCGATCTGCGCGGGATCGCCGACGAGCACGAGTTTGGAGCCTCGGCTCATGCGCGTTACCACGGTTTTTGCTTCTTGTGGTGTCAGTTGTTGGGCTTCATCGAGGATGAAAAAGCGATTGGGGATCGAGCGACCGCGGATGTAGCAGAGTGCTTCAATTTCAATGATGCCCTGATCCATCAGCAATTCCCATGGTTTTTTGACTTTGGGATCCGGCGTTTCCTTTTTCATTTGCTTGCGACGCGGGCCGGGGGGCATGCTAGGCCGCATCAGCAGGTCGAGTGCATCGTGGATGGGCTGAAGCCAGGGACGCATTTTTTCTTCCAACGTGCCCGGGAGGAAGCCCAGTTGGTCACCCATGGCAACGACGGGGCGGCTGATGGTGACTCCATTGTAACGGCGATTGAACATTTCATGCAGCCCCACGGCCACGGCCACTAGGGTTTTTCCCGTGCCGGCATGACCGTAGCATGTGACCAGCGAAATATCGGGGTTGAGCAGAGCATCAATGAGGCATTTTTGCCCGATGTTGAGGGGCTTGAGATTGTGACCATCGGGAATTTTCAGAACATCTGGGCACAGCAGTCGCACCAACATGCCATGGGCATCCACGCGTGCTGGCATGTGATGGTGATCCCCGGCATCGAGCAGCACATACTCATTCACACTCAAGCCCTCGATGCGGCTTTCCTCCAGATCGAGTTCGCCACTGCTGGCGAAGCGTTGAAGTTCCGATGCATCCACAGGGATGCGTTTGGTTTCGTAATTCGCGATTTCCTCAGGTCTGACCTTATCGTTGAGATAATCCTCACAACTCAAGCCTACGGCGCGTGCCTTGAGGTGCATGTTCAGATCCTTGGTCACCAGAATGACGGGGGATTCGTTGTATTGGGTGATCAGCAGCACACAGGCGAGAATGCGATGATCCATGCGTTCGCGATCGGGGAAAATCCGATGAAACTGGTCCAGTCGTTCGGTATTATTCGGGCAAATCTGGGGATCGTAAATCACCATGCGCACCGTTCCGCCACCTAGTGTTGGGACTCCTTGTGTCACTGTCTCGGAACCGGCGAACATTTCCATTAACATGCGATGTACCTTACGAGCGTTCGCGCCTCGCTCGGTTTGCTCACTTTTGAATTTGTCGAGCTCGGCTAGCACATCGGCAGGCACACAGATGTGGTTCTCCTTAAAGCGTCCGAGACATGCGGGATCATGGAGGAGCACGTTGGTATCGAGCACGTAGTTTTTCGCATCTTGTGTGGGCGCGACCAAGCCGTATTCCTGAGGCGCGGCGCTTCCTTGCGGTGTTTTGGCGG